>CAYTES010000006.1:0-43183 GCA_964436935.1 uncultured Candidatus Peribacteria bacterium
ACCATTGAGTCCAATAGTACCCATAACGTGCTATTGATCATGATAATTCGTTCTTTGTGAATGATCGCATAGATCAACCAGCAACTGGAGCTAAAGACATAAGCACTCCAAGTCAGCATCGAAACACTGTCCGCACTTTTGGTGAGCCAAATATCCAGCACCTGTGAAAAGGTGCTAAAAGGAATCACAATCGCCATTACAAACATGAAATGGTCGAAACGACAAGTTTCTTTCGATTTTTTGTGACCCCGAGCCGTTTTTCTTTTTTGATGATAGAACCCTGCGCGCGAGGAAGACATAAAAGTCAGCTAAAAATAATCTTAATAGTATAGCAAACTAAGAGCCATCATTCAATCTCTTAATAAGATTACCCCACGGCTTGATTAGTAGTGGCTATTTTTTCAGTTTTTGCGATTTGAGTATATCGATTGCCTTTTTTTGAGTTTATTGAGGGCACCCAAAGCGTTGGGTTCGTATTTCCCAAATGCTGCCTCTCTATAATTGTTCCCAGTGTGGTTTTTTTTGCTGATCCCATATCCATTACTTTTTCATAAAAAACATCTCCATAGGGGGAGGTGTACTCTGAAAAGCCATTTTGTCCATATTCTGCTTGAGTTACGATAATAGGGTAAAAAACATCCGGCCCCATTTCTCTATCCAAGGTTCTTCTTAATTCTCTTAAAAAATTGGATCCCAAACAAACTTGAAAAATAAAAATATCTTGTTCTTGGGGAGAAGCCTTTTTAAGTTGGGGGAATTTTTTATATCTTTCTTTAATGCAATCCGCTATTTCGGTGACCGATATTCGGTTATAGCCTTGTTCATACGCTTCCCTTTTTTCTTCATGATTGAATAGCCGGTCGATTAAATTTGTATTCATTAAGACCATTTCATTTTCGTTTCCGTGTCCATCAAAAATATAGGTGAAAGGAGGCGGTGTATTTTTGATTTTGTTTAGTAAATCATTTTTTGTGTCACGCAACGACTCTAAGGTTCGTTCGGGACGAATAAAATTCACTTGTCTTCCTTGATTCTGGATAGCGGAAAGCAGGTTAATCGTTCCAAACCGATTCCTCCCCCCTGAAATTTGTTCGTATTTGATAGAGAGATTTTCGTCATTTTCGTCGCTGAATTCTTCATTGTTTAAGCCAAAAAGCACATTCCTCCCATAAAAAAGAGGGACTGAGGCGTAATTTTTTTGCATTTCAATGACCCGAGCGACTTCTTGGGAAATGTTTTGTGGTGTTGCTTCTTTCCTAGCGATATACAAATTGCGAGCCACCATAATCCGTAAATCCTCAATATTTCCCTTATAACGGGTACTTATATTGGCAGGAAGGACGATTTTTTTACCCCGAGACAGATCGGGGTCTTGCAAAAATTGAATAGGTTTTGGGCTTTTTTTCCCTTCGATAACTGCTTTTGAAAACTTATATTGTTGTAAACCTAAACGAAGTTGCTCAACTATATTTGACGTTTCCTCGTGATAATCGATAGTGAATACGGTTTCTCCTTCATTCGTTTCTTCAAATGGTTTCCCGTGGGTTTTATTTACTGCCAAGCTTAATTTTGATTTTTTTATTGTTGTTTGCTCGTCCGGTGTTAATCCTTTTAATGCCTCCCGTATTTTGGGGATACTTTGCCGGACTTCTTTATAGTCATATAAAATATTATCCCATAAAAAAACCTTAGAAAATCCGAATTCTTTCGCTAAACCCTCTAGGGCTTTTTGAGATTCTTTGAAATAGTTGTATTCACCTAATCCAGATTTTATGGATTCTAGATATTTACCCGGTTCACGATAGTCGAGTGCAATCAATTTTTCGTTTATACTGTTCAGAGTTATCCTTGAATAATCGGTTAGAATCATTTGAGGTTTGTAATCACTAATTATTTTTCTTTCTTCCTTTGATAACTTGGTTAAGCTCTCTCTGAGCTTGGGGATGCATTCATAAACGGATTTATAATCGTAAACGACGTCGCTCCAGAGGCTGACGCTTTCAAAACCGAAATCATTGCTTAGTTGGTCTAAAGCCTTGTTTGTTTCTTTGAAATAGCGATATTGGCTCAATCCTGATTTCAATGATTCACTGTATTTTTCTGGTGTGCGCCAATCCAAAGCAATGACCTCATCATTATCTTCAGTCAGTGTTATCTTTGGATATTCTGTTAGCACCATCCTTGGAGAATATTCGGTGATGGTTTTTTTCTCTTCGGCAGAAAGTTGATTCAATACACCTCTCAACTTGCCGATACATTTATGAACCGCTTCATAGTTATAAATTTCGTTATTCCACAAAAATATATCGCTAAAACCAAAGTCGCTTGCTAATTTTTTCAACTCCTTTTGCGATTCTACCAAATGTCGATATTCGGCCAATCCTGATTTTAAAACCTTTAAATACTCGCTTGGCTTTCTATAATTCAAAGCAATGACCTTATCATTATCTCCAGTGAGTGTTATTTTTGAAGACTCTGTTAGAATAATTTTAGGCTTATACTCTTTAATCAATTCTTTTTCTTCTTTCGTCAATTGCCCTAAAGTACTTCGTAAATCAGGGAGGCTTTCATAAAGAAGATCAAAGTCGTAATCCTCATTACTCCATATATCAATATCGAGACCATCGTATTCTTTATTGAGTTGAGCCATTTCGGTGCCGATTTTTTTTCTATCGATTTTTCGATGATGTTTATAATCATTCAATTCTCCATCTTCAAGATCTTTTAAAACTTCTTGTTTCGATTGTTCTTGTACCGAAAGCAATAACTCTACGACTTCATTGAGATTTTTATCTTCAATCGTTTTTTTTCCCATCATTTTTTCGGCGAGTTGATACAGCGCTAATCCAACACCCATTTCATTCAGTAATGCGTAGGCCTTACTTTTCAGCCTCGATGCTATTTTTTCAAATCTTGTATGACGGATTTCTTCGGGATTTTTTGAATCTACTTCGCCATCAAAATGGTCAATGTTTCTGCTTTCTAGGGCAATATCAAAATTTTTTTCCATTCTCCCTAAAATTTCTATCGCTTTTTTATACATGGAAACGGGATGAAGTTGTTGGCGCAATTCATCCTGAATGCTTTTTTTCGTTTCTATTTTTAAGTTGGCCGAAAAACTTTCTTTTGAAACCATATGTTTTAGGGTAGATACTTCGATTTCGAATATGTTTTGTTCAATAAAATTGATCTTTCTTCTAAGTATTGCAATTTAACCAATGCGGTTTGTATCTTTTTTTTTGCCGTTTCAAGAATATTCCTTGATGCGTTTTTATCTTTATGAAGAAATATACCGATTAAATCTCTCTGTTCTGACTCGCTCAATTGATCTAAATTTTCTTTTAAAATGGAGGCGGATATTCCCCCTTCTTTTTCTAGTAGTTTAGCCAATTTTTTATTTTTTATTTTTACCATCGTGGTGACGATTTATGTTAAGTTTCCAAAATAATTAGAGTCGAGTTGAAAATTTTGAGAAAGATAAATAATAGCCTAAATGTTTCATGGAGCATACTCCACTTTTAGATAAAAATCTGGGGCGTGATTGTCCCCCATTTTTTTAAGTATGTTTGCTGCAAATATTCATCATGACATTATATCATAACCCAAAATCATTGTCATTTCTTTACTCCTTCCTTTTCTTATCCTTGCTCTTCTTTTCCTTATTCATGTGCTGCTCCACCACATCCACCACGGGGCGGGCATACTTTAAAATCTCGTGACCTATACGGATGGGTTTCACGATGAACTCATTCACCCGCATAGCGGAATCTTTCACGGCTTCGGTCGCCTTGTTGATGTCACGGAGAATAAAAATCGCATACACCAAAAGCACGGAAATAAAGATGCTCATGAGCGCGATACCAAGAGCAAGCACCATGTAGAGGATGTCGAGGGAGGTTAGCATGGGGAGGGTGGGTAAAATATTAAAATAGAGGATTCGCTGAAAATTCACCATTGCTTTGTCAGCTACGCCATTTTTTCATCGTCGTACTTATTTTGTACGCCTCCATCAAAAATGGCTTGCTTCCTTGCACTGCATGAATTTTGAGCGAATCGATTTTAAGAAAAAATGTTTTCATAAATTTACGAGGCTAATTTTTTTTGAATCAACTCATTCACGGTTCCGGGATTGGCTTGGCCATTAGACGCTTTCATCACCTGCCCGACTAGGAATCCGATCACTTTCGGCTTTCCGGATTTATACTCTTCCACGACGCTGGGGTTGGCCTGAAGCACCGCATCGATGAATCCTTCGAGTGCGCCGGTATCGGAGACCTGTTGTAAACCCTTGGCTTCAATGATTTTCTCCGGGACCTCTCCGGTTTCAAACATGGCGTCAAACACCGTACTTTTAGCGGTATTATTAGAAATGACCCCTTCATTGACCAACCGCAGCAATTTCCCCAACACTTCGGCGGTGATTTTGCAATCCTTCAATGCTATCGCCTCCTGATTGAGCTTTCCCACTAAAATATTGCCCACAAATGCCGCGGCTTTCACCCCATCGCCGGAAGTTTTGGTCACCGTTTCAAAATAATCTCCCAACTCAAGCGCCTCACTAAAAAAAATCGCTTCTTTTTCGCTAATCCCATAATCATTTTTGAACCGCATTTTCTTCGCCAACGGAAGTTCGGGAACCTCTGTTTTATACGCATCAATAAGGGCTTGCTCCAAAATAAGGGGAGGCAAGTCCGGTTCGGGAAAATAGCGGTAATCGGCAGCGTCTTCTTTGCTGCGGAGCAGCTTCGTTTTTTGTTCCTCATCCATCCATCCGACCGTAATGGCACCGGTCATCGGTTCCCCTTTGTCCCATAGCGCGGTTTGTCGTTTCACTTCATACTCAATGGCACTTTCCAGTGCCTTGAATGAGTTGAGATTTTTGATTTCGGCACGGGGATACAACTTATCTTCGCCTCTGGGCCGGGTGGAAACACTGGCATCGAACCGCATCATGCCTTTTTCCATATCCGCTTCGGACGAACCCACAGCTCTCAAAATGGCTTGAACCGTTTTGGCAAAAATCCTAGCTTCCTCCGCAGAACGCAAATCCGGCTCAGTGACAATTTCCATGAGCGGAGTTCCGGATCGGTTGTAATCGCAAAGTGTTCCGCCTCGTACATGGGTCAGTTTTCCGGCATCATTTTCAAGATGAAGGCGTGTGATCCCGATAGTTTTAAAACTTCCATCGTCCCTTTCAATTTCCACAGCGCCATTTTTGGAAATTGGCTCATCGTATTGTGAAATTTGATATCCCATAGGCAGGTCGGGATAGAAATAGTTTTTTCGGTCAAATTTTGAAAATAGGGGGATCTCACAGCGTAATGCGAGTGCGGTCTTGATTCCTTTTTCAATGGCGACCGCGTTGGCCACGGGCAACATCCCCGGAAAACCCATGCAGATGGGGCATACATTCGTATTGGGCTCTTTTTGAAAAGAATCATTGTCACAGCCACAAAAAAGCTTCGATTTGGTTGATATCTGAGCATGGATTTCAAGTCCGATCACCACTTCATATTTTTGCGATACTTCAGTACTCATGATGGTATTATAGAAGTTTATATATTTTCTTCAATAGTCTCTGGAAATAAAGAGGCATTGCGCTCCCTTTGAACGAAAACCCACTTTATTTCCAGCTCACTTCCCCATAGGGGTTGGCATCTCATTGGCCCCAATCTGTACCGCGGCATGCACAATATTCCAATTATCAATGTTGATGTCATCTTGGCTTTGATCCCCCCGATTCCAATCGATGGAATCTTCTTGATAATATTGTGTGAGAGAGTCGATATTGTCGCGATCACTGCCGATGAGGACTTCGGGATGATAAGAAAATAAAATTACATTTCCTTCTCCGTAGTGGTATCGAATCACAGCCGGCTTTCCATCCCCTATAGAGGCCTCATTGGAGGGTCCATCCGGTTTTTGCGCATAGACCCAGACCTCGTATCCCTCAGGTTCTTGACTCAACTCTATTTCAAAAAAAGGACCTCCTCCGTAAAGAAATCGCGTACTTTCCGGAAGTCCAATGGTTTTCATGGTCTGATTGTTGGTGTTGATGTGCGCGAGTTCATAATTGAGGTTAGCCCCATCCGCCCAAGGGAACCAGCCAAATGGCCCCTTGATAGACCCCGTTGTTAAAAGATCATTATTGTAATACTCCGAATAATCGATGTAATCGCTTTCTTGAGCATAGATCCCTCCCCCACCCGTTGCTTCGGTGGCAAACTCAATAGTACCCGCGGCAAAATACGCTCCCGCACAAAATCCAACGTAATTGCCTCCTTGCTTTAAAAAATCCTGAAGATGTTCTTTTCCATCCGTATTGATTCGAAGGGAACGGGTGTAGGCCCATCCTCCCGGCATAAGAATCGATTTATATCCTCCCTCTTCATTGAAGAGCCTTCCTTTATTGATGTCTTCCGCATCAACGACGGTATAGGTATATCCAAACTCGTCCAGAATCGCTTTGAGCGCCGTCACATCTTCTTCCCACACGCCATCGTCCTCTTTAGCGGGATCGTAAATGGCAAAATCGGTGAAGATGTTATTGTCTTGCGTTAAAGTTCCAATAATCGTTTTTTCATTCGCTTCAAACTGAAAGTCACCTCCTTTGAGTGCCTCCATGGAATCACTTGAAAGATCGTTCCACGTGCCATGCCCTCGCCAGTGAGCGCTGGAATCGTCATAGGTCATTGTGATCGGCAAATTCTTTCCAGTTCCATCGCTCAATTGAGCTTCAAGTTTTAGATCGGACTTTCCCTTTAAGCTGATAACAAAATCAAAAACGTCATTGAAAAGATAGCCTTCCACTGTTCCTTCCACGTCCGTTGAAGAAATGATGTAGGCCGAGTATTTTGTTGTATTCTCTTCGGGATTACTGATCGAATTGAGGGTCGGATAGTCTTGAGAATTTTGTGCAAAATCAGTTGTTCTCAAACGAGTGACCATTTCCGCCATTTCCGCGCGATTGATGTTTTGGTCAAACCGCTTGAGACTAACGGGAATCGCCTTGGCATAGGCTAATCCGTCGACATATCGTTTGTACCAGGGATCCGAATCAATGGAGTCCATCGACAACCCAAAGGTATTTAAAATGATTTTGGAGGCTTCGGAAAGCACAATCGAATTTCCCGGCTTAAAGCTCCCATCCTCATAACCGGCAATGATATTTTGCTCTTTGGCCACGCACAAATATTTGGCATACCACTCGCTGTTTGAGGTATCGGTAAAAAACTCATCTGTTACGCCTTGCATGCAGGAGTCAATGGTGGTTGTGTCAAAAATGGCACCAATGATAATTTTAGTGAATTCCGCACGGCCAATTTCTTGGTAGGGCCTGTAGGTATTATCCGAATAACCCGAAACAATATGCTGATTTTTCAGGTAATCAATGGAAAGACAATACACCGTCCCGGCGTCCACATCTGAAAAAGGAGCGCAGCTCTCATCGGCGGCGTGAACGCTAAGTCCGGTTGATAGTAAGGCGATGGCTACCCCTAAGCCGATAAATGATTTGAATTTCATACTCTGAATTTAATGTTTGAGTCGGTTTTTTTCAACTAAAATGAGTACTTTTTGCTCTAATTCCGCTCTGCCTCCTTCATTGGGGAAAATAACCCAGGCGTCTTGCCTTGGATCCACCTGCTGCCGGCTAATAATGTCGAGCTCATCGGAGCTCAATCCCCGCTCCTTCACCCTTTCCTTTCTCACAGTTTCCGACGCTTCGATCACCCATAATTCATCGATGAATTTTCCGAAAAGGCGCGCATCGTAAATTTGGATCTCCAACGCCACCATGCCCCTCACTACAGCCCGCAGCTTTCGCTGAAGCATTTCAGCCACCAATGGATGAATCATCCGATTGAGGATCTGCCACTTTTTCGGGCTCTTGACCAAAGTTTTGAGCATTTTTTTCCGACTCACTCTCCCCTCTTTGGTGAGATAGGTTTCTCCAAAGAAAGTTTGAATTTTCTTTGTTCCCATCCCTTCCGGCTCATACAAGTCATAAACCAGTTGATCACAATCAATACGAGTGGCTCCTTTTTCTTCTAAAAATCGTGCCACCGTGCTTTTTCCCGAACCTATTTTCCCGGTGATGCCAATGATATGAAGCTGAGGGAAAAGATTGGTCATTCGAGCGGTATACCTAAATCATTCATCGCCTGCCTAAACTGCTTGAGTGCGGTGATCGCCTCTTCCTTTGAAGGGTTGCAATCCATTTCGTGCGCAATGCGATTGCGAAGCTTGTGCGCCTGCCACAATCCCTGACTATTGGTAAAAAGGGGTGCAGCTTTTTTGAGTTTTTCTCCCAGTGTCCCTTGAAATCCTTTGAGTTTAAGAACTTGATCGAGCAGCTTATCTCCTTCGACAACCGCCGCCTTGGGATGAATCTGAACTTCCTGTCGGATATTGGCCCAATGCTCTCGAATTTTAGCTTCGTCTCTGGGGTTTATTTTATTACGTTTTGAGTTTACCCATAAAATTAAGCCTATAAAAATAAGCACTCCTACGATCGCGATGGTGATGACAATTTCCATTTTTAATTGAAGTTAGAGTAGTCTTGCATCATGTTGGTGAGCAGATCTTTTAAAGTTTTGTGGTCTCTAAAGCTTTTGTTACGAAGGAATTCATTTTGCGCATTTAAAATTTCGCGTTCAGCATTTTTAGGAGTGATTACTTTCTCAAGGGCCACGACGGTTCCCGAACCGATCCTTTCGATGGTGATATTCCCATAATTCAAAATGGTGGCAAAAAATCCGTTTACCTCATAAGAAATACCTTCGATGGTATGATACTCGATACGAGTGGAAGAACGGGTAAAAACCCCTTCCCATTGAATATCGATGACGCTTTGATTCGTGATCAAAAAGCAGTCATAATACCAATCCAAAAGCATGAGGATCATTTTCGCGATTCCAAACACAGCCCATACCGCCCATAGATACCATAACGGAGGCATCAAGGTATAAAAAAGGTAAGGCAATAAAAATCCCCAGAAAGCATTCTTGATGAACTCACTATAAATAGTAATCGGATGGATATGGGCCACGTACAGGATTTTTTCTCCCGGATTCAAATAGGACCGATAAAAAATCCCTTCGAGCATATGGAGATAGTAATCTGATTTTAAACGCTTGTAAATTGAATCAATCCACTCCGATACCTTAAAGGATCAGGCTGGTCATTTCAAAAAATTTATGCTATCGTGCCCCCACATTTTTTGAAATTTTTTGATTGTATGAAATCTTCTTCCCGGAAAATACTGCTTTTTCTTGCCGATATTTTATTGAACGGCTTTGCAATTTTATTTTTAGTAGTTGTATTACGTTTTTACGTTATTGCGCCTTTTCAGGTCCACGGGCCTTCGATGTGTGATGCCTTCAACAATTTTGAAGGGCAATGCATCCGAGGAAATGGAGAATACATCATGATTTACAAGTTCGGGTACCAGAATATTTTAGGGTGGCAGGTGGGATTGCCGCAGCGGGGAGAAGTACTGGTTTTTCATCCCCCCGGAACCGAAAGTGCCGATTTTTTCATTAAACGAGTGATCGGTTTACCCGGAGATACAGTCGAATTACGTGAGGGGTATGTTTATGTGAATGATGAAAAATTGGACGAGGCGACTTACCTAAACCAAGTGAATTTGGGCCATACAGAAGGGCAGTCTACAAACAATGTATTTGTTGTTCCCGAAGGAAACTATTTTGTACTGGGAGACAATCGACGGGCAAGTAGCGACTCAAGACGATGTTTTGAACCTTCAGGATGCAGCACCTATACCACTCCTTTTATTACCTTAGATGAAATCCAAGGAAAAGCGGTGGTTGTTTTTTGGCCGATCAATCGTATCCGTGTCGTTCCAGACGTCAGCTATTAAAACGCTCAACCCACGAGTACTCCGGGGTTTAAACTTCTATTTTCTAATCTATCCATTACGACTGGTAATGAGCATTTCAAATAACAGAGCGATGGCAATGATCAAGAGTCCATTCCACCACTTGAGAACCCCCAAAATAAGCAAGCCCAAACAAACAAGTGTGGATAAACTGAGTAAAAGTCCTTGGCGTAAAGACACCGTGAGATGATGGTAGGAAATTTCATTATCCCCCAACCAGCGACGAAGGCCAAATCCCAGCAACGTGAATGTTCCGATGAGTGCGAAAAAAAGACTCACAAAAAATAAGCTTAGTGCAATTCCTGTTTTTTCATAAGGATCAAGCCTAAGAATAGCCATTGTCCAGGCCGCCCAACTGAATAGAGAAGCCAGTGCGATTGTCAAAAGATACTGACGATAAGACTGGTCTAATTTTTGCGGTGGAACCGATTCCTTTTTTTCCTTATTTTTAGTATTCCAACGCATGAAGAAGTAAATTTATTTTTATGAATACTATTGATGCCCCTGCGATTCAACCTTTTTCAAAATAAAATAATCCACAAAGCCAAAGAGCCCGATTGAAGTAAGGATGACTCCATAAAAGAAAATCCCATCGCTAACAGGTTTAATGAACTGCTGAATCAGTTCCGTGTCGAGATCCGGCCATTGTTGTGCCATGGCATGAAGGGTATAGGCGAGCGGAAGCAAAGGGATTCCGCTAAAAACCAGGGTGGTCGCCATCCAAACAAATGCCTTTGAAAAAGGCTTCCATTGAACCAAGAAAAGCAAAACGATCAGGACAATCATTCCCGCAACAAAAATAATTTTCCCTTCCGACTGATTCACCGACAAGATTTGAACCGTGACTTGGAGCTCGGGAGAAAGATTCTCAAATGGAATTTCAATTTCACTGGCCAGGTAATCCAGTTGATCCGGGTTTATATACAAAAGAGCTTTCGGATTTTCTTCCACATAGATTCTAATGTTTTTTTTAATGGCTTCATTCGAAATGACGATGGTTTCCGGTAAAGGATTTTGCTCCAGTTGATCAAAAGCACTTTCAGCCATTGTTTTGAGCGTACTCGCCGGAATAACGACTTCCACCATTTCAAGCACTTCCTGATGAGAAAGGGCCTGATTCAATTCTGGATTTTTCTCTTCTATGCCCTTAGCAATTTCGTCCATAATTTGAGGATAAAGGCTTTCCCTAAAAAATTCGCTTCCATAAAAATCTCGATTCAAATAGGTGTCACTCAAGGACAATGCCATCACTCCGATAAGAGAAAAATTAATGATGGCAAGGCTCAGAAACGCAGCAATGATTTTTCGTAGAACTTTCATAGGCCATAGCATACAATGAGTGGGGTCATTCTATCTAATTTTTCAGCTATGCCCAAATCAAAAATTACTTCAAACTTAGTGACCAATAAACTGAGGGGCGTGCGTATCTCACTCTTCTTTATGGGAAGCGACGAATTTGCTCGCGTGATCTTGGAACGTCTTCAATCGGATTCTTTATTTGAAATTTTGGGCGTGGTGGTTCCCCCCGATGCACCGGTAGGTCGTCGTGCGGTTTTAACGCCATGTCCGGTGAAACAGTTTGGACTTAATGTGGGATTATCAATTTTCGAGGATCCAGAAAGTCTTAAAGGACGTGAAATGGATTTTTTGGTGGTGGCTTCCTATGGACGAATTTTAAAGCGTCCCATTCTGGAACTGCCTCGCTATGTGGCCTTGAATGTCCATCCTTCTTTGCTTCCACTTTATCGAGGGGCTTCACCCATCCAATCGGCTTTATTGAACGGGGAGGTGGTGAGTGGCGTAACCATCATGCAAATGATTTCGCGTATGGATGCCGGTCCGATTTATGCTTTTTCCGAGGTGGCAATCCGCACGGATCACAACGCTGAAAATTTACGCACAGAGATGGCGCGATGCGGCGCTGAACTTCTGGCACAAACGATTCCGGGCATTTTTGAAGGAAGTATCGAATCAAAGAATCAGAATGAGAATCAAGCCACCTATTGTACCAAAATGGACCGTTTGAGTGGTGAAATCGATTGGAATCACGATTCGGCGATTGAAGTGGAGCGAAAATGGAAAGCCTATTTTGCTTGGCCCGGGATATACACGACTTTTAAAGGGAAACGATTGAAGTTGCTTTCGGGTCACTCCGGAGGCGGAGATGAAAACGGGCAAGCGGGAAAAGTGATGAGACTTTCGGAAGGCTCTATAGGAATTCAGACGAGAAAGGGAATTCTTATCCTAAAAGAGGTTCAGATGGAAGGAAAATCTCCTATTTCCGTGCAAGAATTTGTGCGAGGGCAACCTGATTTTATAGGGTCAATTTTGACATAGATTACTGGATGAACAGCTACTTAGCCTCCGATTGAGCAAAAACAAAAGCCGTAAGCAGTAGGCCCTGATAAGAGCTGAATAGATAGTGATCGAATAGACCAAGAGTCAGAAGGGCGCTCATCAATGTCATCGAACAAGGCTGCCATTTTTTATTGTTCAAGAGGAGTCCCCCTCCTAACATGATAAAAATCAAAGGAAGAATCCCCCACTCATTCGCAATCAATAGAAAAATGTTATGGACAGGCTGAAACTGCCACGGTTGAAGCTTGGTGGCTGTAAATTCTTGCATCCGCTCGGTGAATTGATTGATCCCCACTCCTTCCGGATGCTCCCACAACATAGTGAGGCTAATGTGCGTGTACAAGATCCGTTCGTGAACAAATTCATATTTAGATAGATGCCCCCAGCTTAACATGCCTACGCCCAAAAAAAGGACGAGCAATACACTTGCAAGAATGGGTTTAATTTTTCGGACAACGACCATACTGGTTAAAAAGGCCATGAATGCCCCCTTGGAAAGGGTAAATAAACCGCCGAGTGCAAATACAAGTTGGATAGTTTTTCTTAAAAATCTTTTTTTGAAGGATGTGGAGTCCTCCATCAACATCAAAAAGCCGATGAGAATGTAGCCCGCCAAGATATTGGGATGAGGAAAGGTTCCATAACCACGTAGCAATGTGCTTTGCCCCAAGTGAATTTTAGCCACTCCCGGTAGCGTATTGGTCAGCCACGGCTCTCCCAAAAAATTCAATCCAAGCGAGTGATTAAGCCCAACTTGAGCCATTGCCAGCACGCCTTGAACCACCAGGGTGCTATAAAATATTTTTCGTGCGACTTTCTGAGGAAGGATACGGGCTGAAAGTAATTTTACAAAAATCAATGCAGTCAGAAAATGAACTAGTCCTGCCAGGGAAGTCAAAGCATTGAGTGACACCAACAGTGAATTTATCCCTACCATTCCCAGTAAGCCAAGGGCACAAAGTTCATTCAAAGTAAAACGGACTCGAGTGAGCTTATTTTGAAAACGGAGGTCAATAAGCCACAAAAGAAATGTCATCCAAATCAATAATTCACTTCCGTAGAGTGAAATCGAACGATAGGGATTGAAGGTTTCAGCATGGGTAAATGGATTTTGCCACACCAAAAAGGAAATACTGAAAGATAAACTTAAGATGGAAAATGCTAACCCCCACTCCACGAGTCGTTTCATTCCAAAGGAACTTAATTGGTATTGCCTTCAGTGGGAAGAATCGTGATGGGGAATAATCCTCCTTTGGGGATTAGAGCACTTATTTCCTCTTGAGCAACCATTAAAACTTCTTTGGCATCTTTTGTGGCGAGCACCGCATCAATCACTTTTTTAAAAATCTCATCGTAAGCTTCATCATCCGCCATAGGCAAACTCTCGGCAAAACCGATTTGATCGGCAAATACACCGTAAATAGGATCTTCCTTTTGATCGTCGATCATGTCACGACGGCTCGTGGGACGATGGGTTTGTTCATTGTAATATTGAAGATTTTCTTTACTCACCAAAAAACTCAAAAACTCCCACGCTTCTTTGGAATGCTCAGAGGTTCGTGAAACCGTTTCTGCAAAATAACTTCCGTAGGTGTCTCGCTTTTCCGTGCTGGTTTTTGGATCTTCGAGTTGGGGAATGGGAGCAATTTTAACGCTATTTGCGCTAATGGTTTTTTCTCCCTTTTTTTCCAACTGCTGGATTTGATCCAAAATCTGTTGATACATGTGGGAGTAACCAATAATCATCGCCACTTTTCCACGGGCAAAGGTCTTGAGTTCTTTCTCGTCACTGTCCGCTTTGGAAAGGGAAGCATTCCAGGTGTAATATTTGCTGCTGGGAAGAGCGAAGGAACTATAAAATTGCAAGGCATCGACTCCCGGATTTTCGATTCCATCCGTACTTGCTCCCTGATTTTCAGCAAAAGTAGCTTCGGAGTATTTGCTGTCATAAAAATGGGCTCCAAATTGAATCATAAGGAGATACAATATATCCACCGTACGTAAAACGTTATCTGAACGGCCCATGGCAATTCCGGCTCGTTCAAAACGCTCAAAGCTATTGTCGGCTTTGGTGAGTTTGAAAACATCTTCTTGAAGTTCGGACCAGGTACTGGCAGGCTTCCCACGAGACGGAACCGCGTCTTCAAATTGATCTTGATTATAGTAAAGCGCCAGGGTATCGATGTAAAGAGGCAGACCATAAATTTGATTCACACCCGAATCATCCGGAAGAATCAAATCTTTTGAGGCAATATTAACAAAGACATTCTTAAAATCATCAACCGAAATCAAGTCACTGGGAACCGGACTGAGCTTTTTTCGATGTTGCACAAACCATGTATTTTGCATCGAAAATAAATCGGGGCCTTGGCCTTCGGCAAGTTCATTGATGATAAGATTCAAGTATTTATCCGCATCCGTGAATTTCTTATAATTGATGGTAATATTTTTGTGCTCCGATTCATATTGTCGAATCAACGGCTCGAAAATATCTTCCCCATCAAAAAGACGGTAGTACGTGAGCTCAATTTTTTCCTCCGTAGCGGCGGTTGTGGCTTCAGGCTGCTCTTTTTTGCAACCAGTGAATGACGCAAGGAGCGCAATGCCAACCAGGATGGCTAAGGCTTTTTTCATGGGAGGGATTTTAGGCATTAGCTTTTATAAATTATACCTGATTTATGCCTTTTAGAAAATGTTTTTTGGAAAGGGCATAGTAATAAAGGGCTTGGAGTTTTTTTTGAGTGAGTCGATTGAGTGTTTGGATCAGAAATAAGCTGAGCGGATTTGAAAGGAGATGAAAAATTAATTTTTTGCTTAGAGAGGGCACTTTGTGGAGTTCCGGATGTTTTTTATCGATCAAATGAGCGGATTTTCCAATCATTTCCATTCGTCTTCCCAGGCTTTCTTCATCCATAGGGTGATAGTGATGTCCTATCGCATGATCATTGTAGATTATTTTCAAGCCCCTTTCTTTTTCCAATCGGTAGCCAAGGTCAATATCTTCCCAACCGTATTTGCTAAAATTTTCATCAAATGGTTTTTCTCCCAGGAACTTTCTTTTTAAAGAAAGATTGGAGGTGTAGAAAAAATTATAATTCGGTTTTTCTCCTCGTTTGAGTTTTTCAAAGGCAAACTGGTGGCCTCCAAACTTTCCAAAAATAGAAGACCCATTCACCATCCATTGCATGAATTCATTCACCTCCAAGTCCGGATGCCAATCGATGAAGCCAAGTACGGCCACATTGTCTTGAGGATTTTTTGTGTGAATCTTCCAGTGCTCCTCCAATAAAGTTGGTATTCCGATGATGTCATCATTCAAGAAAATAACAATTTTGCCTTTTGCCTTTTTGAGTGCCTTATTTCGTGCAATTCCCTGTCCCGCATTAGGCTGAGTGAACCATTGTAAGTTTAGTTGAGACGATTCAAACTTTTTTAAAATATGTTCCGTTTTCTGTGTATCGTTGCTGCCATCATTGACCACAATTACTTCAAATTCATCTCGCTTAAGCGTTTGTTTTTCAAGGGCTTCCAGACACATCCCAAGAATGTCTGATCGATTGTGGGTAGGAATGATCGCACTGATTTTCATAATATGAAGTATAACTCAAAATGTTATTTTTTCATGTTTGAATGACGAAAAAAGCACCCGTCCCCACTATTTTTTATTGTACTAATGGCGTTGGCATGCTATTTTTCCTTTTTGAATTTATTCTATGGATTTCATCGCTTCTGAAGGTCCAACAACGGAGACACTCAAATCTATTGTAGGGAGCAATCCTATCTATACCGCTCGAAGACCAGAGTTTGAGACCAATTCGAGCGTTCCCTTTAGAGTTGCGCCTCTTCCTTTCGAACTCAATCGTGAACAGCGTCTTCAAATTGATCAACTCGGCTCCGATATTACGAGTTACTTTAAAGTCATCGACCAGATTTATCGATCGGACAATAGAATGCGCTCCATCCTTGACACAGGGAAACCCGAAATATTTCTCCTAAATCAGCCCATGGAGTATTTATTTGTTCGCCCCGATCTTATTATTACCCCTAGAGGCTTTTCTTTGTGTGAAATTGAAACCTCCCCTTTCGGTTTAGCACTTGCTGAAATGTTGAATCGCACCTACACCCAACAGGGCCATGAAACCATGATTTCGGATGGCACTTTACCCAACTACGTAAAAGCTCATACACCCACGGAAGGAACATTGATTTATACCAATAAAACAAGTTCTTATAAAGGGCAACTTACTTTTTTGGCTGACGAGGTTTTCTCTGGGGAAGGCAGGCGATGGAAAGAGAGGAGGGTCGATCAAATGAATCAATCTTCATACCCACAACAAGGTCAATCATTTTATCGAGGTCTTTATTTAGCCGAATACATGGCCGATCCTGATGTGAAGAACCTATTAGAGGGAGCTTTGAACAGTCAAGAAACAATATTCCCTTCACTCACCCCTCATATGGAAGAAAAAGCCATACTCTCTTTCTTGTGGGATAGTCGATTTGAATGCGATGTGCGGAAACAATTGGGGAATGCGGCGTTTAATCATCTGAGATCGGTAGTCCCTCCAACTTGGATTGTGGGGCAAGAAGAATTCTTTTCCCCGGGTATGCCTCAGGGGATAACGACTTCGGTGGAACTTGCTTCTTTGTCGCGCTCAAAGCGAACATTCGTATTAAAAGAGTCTGGGTTCAGCGCGCATAGTTCATGGGCGGAAGGGGTTGAGTTTTTGCATAATCTATCTTCAGATAAAGCTGGGGCGCTCTTGCGACAAGCCCAAAGCACCCGCAATGCTTTATTTGTTGTTCAGAAATTCACCAAGCCGGCCAATATACCGATGTCGTATGAAAAAAACGGAAGGATCGAAGTGGCTAAAAATACACGATTACGCTTGACCCCTTATTTTTCAATGGGAGCTAAAAGTGGGCAATTGCTTGGAATAAAAATAACCGGTTGCGAGAATACAGATTTAGTTCACGCTTCTTCAACGAGCATCAATGCCGGTGTTCATTGAGGAACCTCTTCCTCCGCAATCACCACGTTTTCACCCTCCTTACCTTTATGGGTTCGAATGAAGTTTACAGACTCTGCTGTCACTTCGGTGATGTAGTGTTTTGCCTTATTTTTATCTTCATAAGTTCGATTTTGGAGTTTTCCTTCGATATAAATGGCACTCCCTTTTTTCAGATGTTTATTGCAATGGTCGGCTAAGCCTTGCCACGTTATGATCCGATGAAAATCGGTGGATTTTCTCATTTCCCCCTCATTATCTCGCCACTCGCTGTGAGTGGCCAAGGGAAAGGTGGTGATGCTGCGGCCTGTTTTGGTCGACCGCAACTCCGGGTCGGCGGCTAAATTTCCCATGAGAATGACTTTGTTGACGCTGCGCATAAAGGTGAGCGTTAAAAAATAAGGTACGCTCAACGTAGCAGTTCCTCCATGACCGATTTTTAAACAGAAGATGAAATAAAAATGAACAAAAAATTGATATTCCTTCCTGAGGTGTGAGAATAATATGCTATACTTTTCTCACTATGTTCACCGGTTTGATTGAAGCGGTTGGGGTGATTGAGTCACGCGAAGAAACCCTCGGAGGCATTCGATTCTCTATTTTTGCTCCTTTTGTAAAAGAGCTTCAGTTGGGGGAAAGTGTTGCGGTGCAGGGCGTGTGTCTCACCGTGGTGGAGATTTTAGAAAGTACTTTTGTGCTGGATGTGATTTCCGAAACCTTACGCTGTACGAATTTTGGTGCGTTCAAAGTAGGGCAACGGGTCAATTTGGAACGAGCGCTCAGAGCGAGTGATCGTTTTGGGGGACACATTGTCCAGGGACATGTGGATGGCGTCGGCCAGGTGGAGCGAATTGAAGCCGGAAAAAAGGATTATCAAATTTGGATTCAACCCCATCAGGCATTATTGAAATATATCCCCACTAAAGGTTCGATCACGATAGATGGGGTTAGCTTGACTGTAAGTGCGGTTCAGGATTCAATGTTTGCGGGTTCCCTGATTCCTCATACCCTCACGCATACGACCATCGGAGACCTTCGTTTGGGTCATTCCGTTCATCTTGAAGTCGATCTCATTGCTCGTTATTTAGAAAAACTGCTTCCATGAAAATTGGCATCATTGTTTCCCAATTCAATCTTTTCATCACGGATAAGCTCTTGGCCGGGGCCGAACGGGGCTTGAAAGAGCAAGGAGTCGAGTACGAGGTGGTGAAGGTGCCAGGTGCTTTTGAGATTCCGCTCATAGCTGCCAAAATGGCACGCTCGAAACAGTACGATGCCTTGATTACGCTTGGGGTTATTATTGAAGGAAAAACCGAGCACTATATGATGGTTTGCCGTGCCTGTACGGATGGCATCAAGGAAGTTATGTTGAAGTACGAAATCCCGATTGCATTTGAGGTTTTGATGGTGCGAAAAACGGAACATGCCTTGACACGGGCCGGAGATCGAGAGGACAACAATAAAGGCTATACCGCGGCCATGGTGGCGGTGGAAATGGCGGGGTTGATGAAGAGTTGACTAAAGATGCGCGCATTGCTGTGTTAGCTGCACCATTTCTCGCCTCATCGTACCGTTTTTGTGCGTTTCGTTGCGAAATGGTTTGCCTCCTTGCACCGCATCAATTTTTAGCCAACTCTAGGCTTAAAGTTAGTTACTTCTTCTCAATAACCACCTCATCCCCCTTGAAGTCCACTTTCACCGTATCCCCTTCCTTGATTTTACCTTCCACAATCTGAAGGGCGAGCTCGTCGAGAATTTTATTTTGAATCAACCGTTTGAGCGGGCGAGCGCCAAAGGCTTTGTCGAAACCGGCGGAAGCGAGCCATAGTCGCGCCATCTTGCTGATTTCGAGATGAATATTTTTCTTGGCCAGTCGTTCCGCCACTTTTTCAATTTGAAGCCTCACAATTTCCGCGACCTCCTCTTCGGTCAAATGCTGAAAGATGATGATGTCATCCACGCGGTTCAAAAATTCGGGACGGAAATACTTTTGAAGCACTTTGAACAGTTCTTCGCGTTGTTTTTCTCTTTCATCCGAATGTTTTGCAATGACTTCACTGCCCAAGTTGCTCGTCATGATGATGACGGTGTTGCGGAAGTCCACAGTACGCCCTTTGCTGTCCGTCAGTCGGCCATCGTCCAACACTTGGAGTAAAATATTGAAAATGTCAGGATGAGCCTTTTCGATCTCATCAAATAAAATCACATTGTAGGGATGCCGTCGCACCGCTTCGGTCAACTGTCCCCCTTCTTCATACCCAACATACCCCGGTGGCGATCCAACCAAACGCGCCACCGAATGTTTTTCCATGTATTCGCTCATATCGATGCGAGTCATGGCTTTTTCGCTGTTGAAGAGAAACCGCGCCAAGGCTTTGATGAGCTCAGTTTTCCCCACGCCGGTCGGCCCCATGAACATAAAAGAACCAATAGGTTTTCCTTCCTCTTGAATTCCGGCACGGCTGCGACGGATGGCGTTGGAAACCGCTTTAATCGCTTCTTTTTGCCCGATCACTTGTTTTCCCAACTCTTCTTCCATTTTTCCCAGCTTTTCCGTTTCCTCGGTCAACATTTTGGAAACCGGAATACCCGTCCACCTTGCAACCACCGCCGCAATATCTTCCTCAGTGATTTCGTCTTTGATCAGGGAGTGCGCTTTAGTTTGGCTTTCCGCTAATTTATTTCGCGCCTCCTCTCGTTTTTTTTCCAGTGCGGGAATTTCGCCATAATTGATTTCGGCCACACGCTGAAGATTGCCGGTGCGCTCCGCTTGTTTGGCCTCTTCTTTCAATACGTCAATTTGCTTATCCGCGGCCTTAATCTCATCCATATACGATTTTTCTTTTTGCCACTGCAGCTCGAGACCCTGATTTTGCTCTTTGAATTCGGCCAACTCTTTTTCCAACTCGCTCAATCGCTTTTTAGACACCTCATCTTTTTCTTTTTTGAGCGCCTCGCGTTCAATTTCGAGCTGTCGGATCTGACGATGCAGACGATCAATCTCGGTGGGCATGCTGTCGTTTTCAATGCGTAAAACCGAACACGCTTCGTCCATCAAATCAATGGCTTTGTCCGGTAAAAACCGGTCCGTGATGTAGCGAGCGGACAAATTAACCGCGGCCACGAGTGCGTTATCTCGAATTTTAACCCCATGATGCACTTCGTATTTTTCTTTGATTCCCCGCAAAATTGAAATCGCATCTTTCACCGAAGGCTCTTCGACCATCACGGGTTGAAACCGTCGCTCCAGTGCCGCATCTTTTTCCACATATTTTCGATACTCTTTGATAGTCGTTGCTCCAATGGTGCGGAGCTTCCCCCGCGCCAAGGCGGGTTTGAGCAAATTTCCGGCATCCATAGACCCTTCCGTTGCCCCGGCCCCCACAATGGTATGCAGCTCATCAATGAAAAGGATGATTTCCCCGTCCGACCCTTCAATTTCTTTGATCAACGCCTTAAGCCGATCTTCAAACTCTCCCCGATATTTGGTGCCGGCGATCAATGCCCCCAGGTCTAAAGCCAACAATTTTTTATGTTTCAAACTTTCGGGCACATCCCCCTCAATAATTTTTCGCGCTAGTCCTTCAGCAATAGCCGTTTTACCCGTACCGGGCTCTCCCACTAAAACCGGATTGTTCTTGCTTCGTCTGGATAAAATCTGCATCACACGTCGAATCTCTTCATCTCGTCCCACGACCGGATCAATTTTTCCGGATTTAGCCAGCTCCGTAAAATCCTGAGTGTATTTTTCCAAAACTTGGTATTTGCTTTCCGGATCTTGATCGGTCACTCGTTGTTTGCCTCGCAATTGGGCCAACTCTTTTAAAACGTCGTCTTTGGAAAGGGGAAGTAACTTTTGCACAGAGGATTGATTGAGTAAGGCCAAAAAAAGATGTTCCGTACTGATGTATTCATCTTTCAACTTTGCAGCCTCGGTTTCCGCTTGGTCAAATACTTTTTTAAATTCCGGCGTGATGTAGGCCTGGGTATCCCCTTCCACTTGCGAACGCTTTTGAAGTTCGGATTTGATACTTTCTTTAAGTCCACCGGGATCTTTCTCCAACTTACTAAGCAAATTAACCACTAACCCCCCTTCCTGCTGAATCAAGGAAAAAAGCAAATGGAGCGGCTCCATAGCCTGATGTTTCAATTTTCCAGAGAGCTGCATGGTGGCTTGAATGGCTTCGGCCGCCTTGGTGGTGTAGCGATTAAAATCCATGGAGAGGAAGATTAAATATTTAGCACTTAATATTTTAGAGTGCTAAACTGGAAAAATCAACCTTATTTTATAAAAGGGCCCTCAATGGACTTAAGGGCCCCTAACTTCTGTTATTTTATATTTTTCTTTTATTTACACTCACCACTCTGATCACTCAGACAAGCCCATCCGGTTTCACTGCCGTTCCAGATTATTTTGTAATTGTCTTCATATAATTCAATTGTTTTTTCCACTTGATCCATCACTCGAGGCACATCGCACGTTCCTCCAAATTGAACCGCACCCACCAATCCGATAACGGTGGTATCTCCTTCATTTTCAATATAATCGAATTCCATATCAGATTGATAAAGCGCATTAATGAGGCCCGATTGCCCAATTTCTCTATCTTCTAGAACAAATAATCCTTTCAACGCTCCTTCGAGAGGGATTAAGGTTGAATCCACTTGAACCGGTATTTTGACCAGATAACTGTCTTCGCAACCTGTTAAAATGACGCCTTCCGGTATCTGTTCATTAGTGTCGTCATCCATGATTTTAACCGCATAAACGTCTTGAGTGGTTGGATTCACCTCTTCGGTTGTCTCAATTTCGTTGGTATTATTTACTTCTTCAGGTTCCGTAGTTGATTTATTGGAGCAACCCGTCATTGCAAATAACATTAATGCAATGAATAAAAATGGGGAAAGGCGAGAGATTTTTTTCATAATGTAAAGATTAATGGTTTCTTATTATTTATAATACGCTGAGGTGAGTTTTATTTCCATTTAACCCTTACTATTTCACCTGATAAATGGTATAATATACTGAATTTTGGTTGATTTTTTCCATCCCTTATCCCCCCCCTTATGTTTTATCAGGATTTGAAGGCGCTACGATCGATGTCCAAATACCTTCGTTATGTGGATTATATTGGTGCGGCGCAACTTTATTTGAAAGAAAATTTTTTATTGCGCGATCCTTTGAAACAGGACCACTTTAAACCCCGTATTTTGGGACATTGGGGCACGGTTCCGGGCTTAAATTTCATCTATGCGAATTTGAACTATTTGGCCTACAAGCATGAATGCGAAATGATGTTGGTCACCGGCCCGGGGCATGGAGCCCCTGCCATTTTGGCCAATTTATTTGCAGAGGGAACGCTAGAAAAATTTTATCCGGATTTCACGGTGGACGGTAAAGGAATGGGACGCTTGATCCATGACTTCAGCTGGCCCCATACCAAATTTCCCAGTCACGTTACTCCTACCGTACCGGGCTCGATTTTAGAAGGGGGTGAACTGGGCTATAGCTTATCCACGGCTTATGGAGCGGTGATGGACAATCCGAATTTAATCGTGGCCGCGGTGATAGGAGACGGAGAAGCGGAAACCGGTCCCATTGCAACCGCTTGGCACAGTAATAAATTTTTAAATCCCGCAACCTCCGGTGCCGTATTGCCAATTGTGCATGTGAATGGATACAAAATCTCCAATCCGACACTATTTGGAACCATGTCCAATGATGAATTGAATCACTTATTTAAAGGCTACGGGTATATCCCCTTTATTGTGGAAGGCCCCAAGCTTGAACGAAAAATGCTCAAAACCATGGAAAAAGCCTACCAGCTGATTCGAGCGATACAAAAAAAGGCCCGAACCGGGTCTAAAGAGGTGTTAAAACCTCAATGGCCCATCATCATTTTACGCTCGACTAAAGGCTGGACGGGTGTGAAAACATTTCACGGGCATGCCGTGGAAGGTTCTTTCCGGTCGCATGGGATTCCGCTTGAAAACCCACAATCCGACTTTGATCAATTCAAAGCGGTGGAAGCATGGCTTCAAAGTTATCGTGTGAATGAGCTTTTGGATGAAAAAGGAAAACCCCTTTCGGAAGTGACTCGATTTTTACCCTCACCCCTTCACCATTTGGGACGCAGCAAACACGCGATTGGCGGAAATGTGCGCAAACCGTTGAAATTCCCAAAAACCTCCGCGCACTCCGTTTCATTAAAAGAACGCGGAAAAATGAATGCCAGCAGCATGGGACAAGGTGCCAAGTGGCTCCGTGATCTTTTTAAACTCAATCCTACAAATTTTCGAATATTTTGTCCGGATGAAATGGAATCCAATAAGTTGGGTGGCGTTTTTGAACAGACCAAACGCGCTTATGTATGGCCTATTCCCCAAAATGCGGAACATCTCGCACCGGAAGGCCGGGTGATGGAAATGCTCAGCGAGCACACACTCCAAGGGTGGCTCCAGGGCTATCTATTGACGGGAAGACACGGATTGTTTGTCACGTATGAAGCCTTTGCCACCATCATCACCAGCATGGTGGATCAGTATGCCAAATTTTTAAAACAAAGTTTCCGAGTGGAATGGAGGAAGCCGGTAGCAGCCGCCAACTACCTATTGACCAGCGTAGGATGGAGACAGGACCACAATGGCTATTCTCATCAAAATCCTTCATTCGTGAGCAACGTGCTCCAAAAACATGGTGAATTTTGTCAGATCTATTATCCGGCCGATGCCAACAGCTTGTTGGTAACCTTGGAGGAAGTCTTTAAAAAAACCAATGCCATCAATGTGATTGTTTCGGGAAAAAGGGATCTTCCCCAATGGCTGACCTTGGAGGAAGCGCGAAAACAAGCCAAGGAAGGAATGGGCATTTGGGAATGGGTGGGTGGAGCGGCCGCGAGCAAAAATCCGGATGTGGTGTTGGCGTCGGCGGGTGACTACATCACCGAAGAAGCGATTTTTGCCGTCAAACTGTGTAAGGAGTTGGTTCCGGAATTAAAAATCCGTTATGTGAATGTATCGGAGCTCACCTCTCTCTGTTTAGGAGATTACCATCCCCATCGAGAATTTGACCGGTACACGGAAGATCAGGTTCATCGTTTTTTCACCAAAGACAAACCGGTCGTCTTCAACTATCACGGCTATGTCACCGATGTGGAGCATGTGCTGTGGCCATATGCCACCTCCAATCGATTCAGTATTCACGGGTATCGGGAAAAGGGATCCACCACCACTCCTTTTGACTTGAAGGTGGCCAATGGCGTGAGTTGTTACCAAATTGCAATGGACCTGATTGAACAAGCCGCTCGTCACGATAAAGCCCTGTCTCGAAAGAAATCCAAACTGCTCAGCACCTTACAAAAACGCATTGATGAGCATCAAGCTTATATTACCCTTCACGGGGATGATCCCGACTACGTAAAACAATTGAAATGGTAAGAAAGAAGAGAATTGTGGTTTTAGGAGCCGGATTTGCCGGAATGCACGTGATTCAAGGCTTGATGAAAGAGCCTGAACTCAAAACACATGAGCTGGTTCTGGTGGATCGGAATGCGTTTCATTTGTACACCCCTGATTTGTACGAAGTGGCCACCGCTTTTAATTTATCGCAGGATCAGTGCCCCAGAGACGAAGTACAGCTTCGCGAGACCATTGCCACCCCCCTTTCTTCATTGATCGACTTGAAACGAGTCCGATTTATTCAGGATGAAGTGATCGGTGTTTCCGCTTCCAGTCGTAAAATTAAACTTAAAACGCAGGGTGATCTCGACTATACGGTTTTGGTCGTCGCCCTGGGAAGCGTGCCGCATTTTTTCAATATTCCCGGCTTAGAACAATATGCGCTACCGCTAAAAACGCTTCGCGACGGGCTTAGTATTCATTCCACTTTAAAAAAACTATTTTGCAGCGGGGAAATGAAATCACGAAAAAATTTAACCTTCGCCATTGGAGGGGGCGGGCCGACCGGCATTGAAATGGCCGCGGAACTGGCGGGAGCACTCGATCATTTTAGTGCCGTGTATGGGGTGCCACGCAAAAAGTTAAAAACCTATCTCATTGAAGCGAGCGATCAACTGGCGTCCCTGGGAAAAAAAGGAACCACGAGGATTAAGAATCATTTTGATGTTTTGGGGGTAGGACTTTATTTGAATCATCGTATCCTCAAGCTCAAAAAAAAATCGGTCATGGTGCAACCGGAGAAGGGAAAATCGAAAGAACTCCCTTTTGATTTTTTTGTATGGACCGGTGGGGTTCAGGTGAATCCCATGGTCACCCAAAGCTTGGGATCTCCTACTCTAAGGGGTGCCATTGAAGTGAATCCGTTCCTTCAAATGAAGACAAATGAATCCATTTTTGCCGCAGGTGATAATGCATTCATACTAGATCCAAGTTCAAACAAGCCGCTGCCCATGCTCGCGCAACTGGCCTATACGCAAGGAGATCTGGTGGCCAAAAACATCATCCGTTTCATCCGCAAACAGCCCTTGAAGCCGTATCGTCCTTCCTCTCCGGTATGGGTGATCCCCATTGGAGGTCGAGTGGCGCTGTTGAAAGTGGGGTCGCTCGTGATCTCCGGTTTTTTCTGTTGGATGTTGCGACGCTTCATCTCCTTTCGCTATTTATCCACGGTGCTTCCCTTTTTTAGGGCGGTTTCCATGTGGTGGAAAGGCAATCGAATTTTCATGAAGAATGATTGAAAAAGCCCAAGAGGGAATGACCACGCTTTGCGCGGTGCCCTCCCTCTTGGGAAATCTCCCTACATTGTTTTCGTAAAAATTACTATCGCTCAACTTCGTAAAATTTGATTCGGGACCCTCGAGACCCCTATCAAATTTTTTACTACGTGAGCTCCAATAATTTTTACTCAGAGTCTATATTTGAAAATCGCACCTTTTTTAAATTTTTCAACTTGCTATAATGAGCGTATGTCGTTTCAACTCAAAAGCATCCGCGGCATCGACGTGAAAGGCAAGCGCGTTTTGGTTCGAGTCGATTTCAATGTCCCCCTGGACGATGAGGGAAAAGTGACCGACACCACTCGCCTCGAAGAATCTTTACCCACGCTTCGCTACTTGGCCGAGCAGGGAGCCAAAATCATTTTAGCCTCCCATTTGGGTCGTCCTAATCCGGCCGCGCTAAATCCCCTTTTAAAAATGGACGAGGTCGCCCGTGCTTTTTCTAAATTATGGGGAAGTCCCATTCGTAAGCTGGATGATTGTATCGGACAAAAAGCGACCGACGCTATTTCCGTTCTACAGGAAAGAGAAATCGTGCTTTTGGAAAACACCCGTTTTCATCCGGAAGAAGAACAAAATGATTCCGAATTTTCTAAAAAATTGGCGACATTGGCCGATCTTTATGTGAATGATGCTTTTGGAACGGCTCACCGAGCTCACGCTTCTACAGTGGGGGTGACGCAACACCTTCCAGCCTATGCCGGATTTTTGCTCGAAAAAGAGATGGAGGCCCTTGCTCCCCTACTCGAAAATCCTCAACGTCCCATGGTTTTGATTGTAGGAGGGGCCAAGATTGATACGAAGATTGGGGTTTTGAAGCAGTTCATGGACCAAACCGACACATTCATTGTGGGAGGAGGACTGGCCAACACTTTTTTGGCGGCCAAGGGATACGATGTAGGCGCGTCGCTTTGCCAAAAGGATAAAATGAGTTTAGCTCAAGAAATCATGTTGGAGTGTGAAAGCCATAAAGAGAAAT
The DNA here is from genome assembly GCA_964436935.1 of uncultured Candidatus Peribacteria bacterium. Taxonomy (GTDB): domain Bacteria; phylum Patescibacteriota; class Gracilibacteria; order UBA1369; family UBA12473; genus CAYTES01. The sequence goes on from CAYTES010000006.1 coordinate 26,980, forward strand.
TTTTGGTTCCTCTAGATGTCATTGTGGCGGATGAAATTTCAGAAACGGCTGCAACGTTGGATATTCCCATTGAAGATGTGGAAGGCGGAATGCGTATTTTGGATATAGGATCTCGAACCGTAGAGCGGTATGTGAAGGCCCTAAAAGGAGCCAAGACCATTGTATGGAACGGCCCTCTGGGACTTTGTGAAATGAAGCCTTTTTCCAAGGGAACACAAAAAATTGCGGAAGCCGTAGCGTCCATGACGGGCGAAGCCACCACTATTTTAGGAGGGGGAGATACATTGGATGCCATCAAGCGTTGCGGTATTTCAGGGGATCGTTTCACACATGTTTCGACAGGTGGAGGCGCGATGTTGGAGTTTTTGGAGGGGGAAATTTTGCCAGGGATTGAAGTGCTTAAAATTTAGAAGAGGTAGATGAGATAGCCCAGGGATAGCTGAGGTAGCAAGACGGGGATCTTTTAGTTTGAAGTAGATAGTTTTTAGGTAAGAGCGCACGAAGAAGAGTTGGGCCCCTGATATTGTGGGATAGTTAGAATCTAGGAGTCGCTTTATTTCCCCCTTACCGCCTAGGTCCGCCTCGGGGTGGCCCATACGAAGGAGGCGCGATTTTTTTAATCTCCATGCTTTGACTCCAACGTTTGATTTTATCTTCCACCAATTCTCGCGGTTGGCTGTACCTTTCTCTCGATACTTTAATGATTTTTTCACGTCGCCCTTCTTCGACCACGAGGGATCCTTCAGGAGGAGGCAAGGTGTCGGCTGAAAAGGGACGACTGGGCATCCCATCAATGAGCAGTTTGGTGTAGATGGTGTATTTATTTAAGCTCACCAAGTCGTTTGGCATCACGATTTCTTCAAACTGTTGGGAAAGGTATTCCGCGTCGTCATAGCCCACCTGGAAGGCAATGGTGGTTCCCACGTTGCCAAAGACCGCATCTCTCACTTCCTCCGGCATCTGAGCGATGTACTGGTTAGCCATGGTGAGATTTAGGCGATATTTTCGTGCTTCGGAAAGAATGGTGGCAAAAGATTCCGTGGCAAAGTTTTGGAATTCATCAACATACAAAAAGAAATCTTTACGATCCTTCTCCGGAGTATCGGCGCGACTCATGGCATCAAGCTGAAACTTGGTGATCATCATGGCCCCCAAAAGCGACGAGTTGTCCTCCCCAATTTTTCCTTTTGAGAGATTAACGATCACAATTTTGCCTTTATCCATCGCAAACCGAAGGTCAATGGAACTTTTAGGTTGTCCCACAATATTCCGAATGATGGGACTGGACAAAAACTGTCCCACCTTATTTTGAATCGGAGAAATGGCTTCCACCCTCAATTTATCCGTCATTTGATTGAACTCGTTCTCCCAAAAGCCTCGCACCACGGGATCTTCCACTTTTTCGATCACTTGAGCTCTAAATTTTTCATCTTGAAGAATGCGGATGATGCCCAGCATGCTGGCCCCGGGATAGCTCAAGAGTGCCAGAATGGTGTTTCGTAGGATGTGCTCCAAACGAGGTCCCCAGCTTTCGGCATAGATTTTTTTAAAGATGCCCACGAGTCCCGAACAAACCACCGAATTGTAGCTCGGATCTGCGCTTTCCAGCATATTGAAGGCAACGGGATTGTCGACATCCGAGGGGTCAAAAATAATCACATCATTGGTGCGATGAGGCGGCACAAAATCAACCACTCGCTCGGCCAAATCCCCGTGAGGATCAATCACTCCAATGCCTTTTCCGGCTTCAATATCGGAAAAAATCATATTTTCGAGTAGAGTCGTTTTTCCCATACCCGTTTTACCGATGATGTACATGTGTCGCCGACGATCCGAATCCCGTTTGATTCCAAACACTTGGTGCATGCCTCGATAGTTGGTTTTTCCAAGTAGCGTTAAATTGTCGGAGTCAATCGTTTCTTCACTCGGCAAATTGATGGGTGCTTCGAGTTTGCGTGATTTTACCCAATCAATATTGGGAGTTTGAACCACGGAACTGGGCGCATGGTAGAGCGTGGCCAGCTCTTCCACATTCAAAATCATACTATTTTCATCAAAAATACGATCCTTAAATCGTGCGAGAAGATGATGTCCCATTTCAATTTTTTTCCCATCCAGTTCATTCAATAGAGGTTGATTGAACTGTTTAAACGTTCCCGTAATCTCTTTGATTTTAAGTTTTGCATTCGGTATATCCCCATTGTCGGTGACATATCCAATGCGTATATTCGCTTCAAAAAGCAGCTTCCCGATCTTATCAATACAGGCCTGCATGGTGTTCTCGCGATCGTGCGTCTTGGACAATCCTTCTTCCAAATCATCCCCCCCACCACCACCTCCTCCTCCGGCGACGCCCATCGTCAAACTGCCTCCTTTAAACCCCGAAGTTTTTCGTCTAAACCAAAAGAAAAAATACAGTGGAAAAAACACCACTCTTGGCCATACCTTCCGGGTCGCCAAAACATTGATGTACATATGCTGCAGATTCTCAATGCTACCGAAAAGCCCCCGGTTGACGATCCTTAAAATTTCCGTGTATTTGACGCGCCAACGGTCATTCAGCGGCACCACCACCATTTGGATCCACACCTCATCATTAGGATGATTCAGCTTGCATATCGCAGAAGTAATGCCCGCCATAGGGTCAGCCGCAAGACGAGTCAGCTTATCTTCAAACTGAGGATACCGCTTGATGGGAAAAATGACAGGATCAACCATGTACAGTTCCGTGGCCAAAATGGTTCGGGCCGAAGGAACGTTTTGAAATTTTCCCGAGTTCGCAACCTTGGGACCCACCGAGGTATTGGGGACCAATTCCTGAGAAGCCCCCTCGCCTTGCGCAGAAGACAAGGGAGATTTAACTTCTAAAGACTCGACTTTCTCCTGAATATAATCTTCTTCTTCAAAAATTTCCACATTGGGGTAGTGGGCATAAATTTGTCCTTCAATGAGGTTTTTATACCGCCTCTCACAGTTCACCAAAAATCGAATGTGTCTTTTGGTGTGTGATATTTCAAAACTTATTCGTGAACCGCGAAGTCCAAAAAGACGTTTATACCATGGAAAATCATCCTGAATCGAGTGAATGGCGGAAAATATTTGTTCGGCGACAATGGGACCAGGCCCGGGTTCAATTTCTTTGGGAACCCGGATGGAGAGGATAACACGTTCAGCGATCATACCTTAATTTTACCTTATTTTTTCATTTCTAGATAGGTTTGAAGGAGGATTTGTGCAGCCACAGAATGGTCCCCTCCCAATTTTTTTGCTTGAATGGAACTCCAGCGTTCATCAATCTTTGCAACCGGTAGAAAGGTCTTTTCTTTGAGCCATTCAATGAACTCAGCTGTTTCGGTCGTCTGGGGAGTAGGTTTGCCCGTCATACTCAGCGGCCAGCCAACGACAATCTCAACAACTCCCTCTTCGCGTATCAACTGATTGAGTTCACCTGAAATTTGTTCCTTACTTTTACCTTTCCATACGGCACGCGGAAAGGCAATGGTATGGTCGGAATTGGAAATCGCAATACCGATATACTGACGACCGTAATCCAGCCCCAATAGGCGTGTGAGCAAAGAAAACTAGGTTAGAAGTCTCTGAGAGACATACTTACTATTACAATTTCTCCCCTTCGGGGGCCCGCGCTCAAACGACGTAAAAATTTCATAACGAAATTATACCTCTCCGAGACTTCACAAGGCTTTAACTTTAATCTTAACCGTGGCGGAAACACTTTCCGTCAAATGAATCACGGCTTCATGATCACCCAGCGTTTTAATGGGAACTTGAAGTCGGACCATTTCCTTATCCATCTCAACCTTGAGCTTCTTTTCCAACTCTTCCTGAATCTGCTTCTCGGTAATGGCCGCGTAAAGCTTATCCTTAGAGGTCGTCTTGCGTTCGAAAGTTAAGGTGATTTTCTCAATCTGCTCCTTGTATTCATGCGCTTTTTCAACCATATCGGCACGTCGTTTTTCAATACGCTGTCGCTGTTGATTGATCTGATCCAACAATTTTGGCGTCAAACGAACCGCTAAGCCACGAGGAGCGAGAAAATTTCGAAAATAACCGTTCTTGACCGATTTTCGGTCTCCTTTTTTTCCGAGGGGTGTGATGTCTTTAGTCAGTACAATGTCCATGTCCGGAAGTGTTAAAGTGATAAAGTTTTAATATGGGCTATTCTATTTTCCAGTCTAGTATATTCGCAAAGCGATCGAGAGGGAAGAGGAGATTTTCCGTACGGATGTTTTGAATCCGATTGTCAGCCAAAAAATAGTAGCTGGGACGGTAAAGAAAAACCGCAGGAATATCATTCTTAATGATTTCCGCCAAACTTTTCAAGCTTTCTTGCTTTTTTTCTTCTTCATCGTCAAAGGTCGTTCGTATGATCTCGATGCTAAAATCAGCTTTCGCATTAGTATAATTGGATAAATTTAGACCATTTTCATTGATCTGACTGGAATGCCAGTAGGAATAAGTGTCCAGATTATAGCCCAAACTTTGTCCGTAAAGCAGTAAATCGTAATCTCTTTCCTGAACCTTTTTTTGAAAAGGTTCATTTTCATAATTTTCAACAGTGACTTGAATCCCCAACTGCCCCAATTGTTCCGCAATCATTCTGGCAGTGATCTCATTGACCTCCTCTTGCTTCTCATTTTCCGGATAAGAACGCCGAATCAACTTGAACGACAAAACTTCTCCAGTTTCGCTGTTCGTTCGCAGGCCTGTTTCAGAATTAAGTGGCCACCCGGAATCAAAGAGTGCTCCCGCGGCCTCTTCTTTATTCGGCTGATAAATCCAATCTCCCTGGTTCAATTCCAAAAGCGGAGTATCAATGGCCTGTGTATACCCAATCGCATTCAAAATTGCGTTCTTATCAATCCCCTTTTGAATCCCCAATCGAACATTACGCTTGGCCAGCTCCGTTTTATTGGTGTTGATAAAAAGCGCCGTGTACTGAGGAAGCGAATACTCATACGTTGTAAATCGATCCTCCTGACTTTCTTCCAATTTATATTCCGGTATGCGTGCGATACCATGAATTTGTCCTTTGGCGTCTATCAGCTTTTCGTAACTCGGGAAAACCAAAAAGTTGATTTCCGTTACTTCCGGGTCGGCTTTCTTCCAATAATTTTCGGAATATTCCAGCGTAACGCTGGTACTTTCATCCGATGCTTTTTCGTAAGGGGAGATGACTTGATAGGGACCGTTTCCGATAGGCAATTGATTGAATTCGTTGGAATCAAGCTCTTTAATAGGCACCTCCTTAAGAATATGTTGTGGCAATAGACCAACCGTCAATTGCGTGAAAAAGAAAGAGTTGGGCTCCTGAAGAGTCATTTTAATCGTTTTTTCATCGACTTTTTCAATATTTACCCCTAAAAAGATGGATTTTAAAATGGGATTTTCAAAGTCGGGACTTTGAATCACATCATGATAGGTATAATACACATCATCCGCGGTAACGGGTTGTCCATCTTGCCAGGCAATGCCCTCTTTAAGCGTAAAGGTGTATATTTTTTTACTTTCGTCCAAAGTATGAGTGGCGATATTTTCCACCACTTTTTTCTGCTCGGGATCGTATTTGCTCAGTCCCTCAAAAATCAAACTGGTAATATCCTTATCCACTTCATTTAAATCCGCATAAACGGGATTCAAGCGAGTAATGGACCCAATCATCCCCTCACTATAGCTATGACCGCCACTGAGCAAAGTGAAAAGATTTTGGCCCGCCCAATTTCCCAACACCAAACGCCACCCACTCAAGAGCATCAATACGATCAAAACAAGACTGATCGCCTTTTCATTGTCGGAGTAGGAACGGATCGTCTTTTTAAGGAGGGGAAATATCGATTTTTTACCGCGAGGATAAAAGGATTTCATTTTACAATGGAAGCGGCAAAGGAAAGACCCAAGAAAGCAACAAGGAGAAAGATGGTGGCAATGGCGAGGACTCGTTCTGCACCACGTTTACTGGCATAAAATCCTCCGGTTCCACCAAAAGTAGCGGAAAGCCCGCTTCCCCTGTTTTGAACGAGGATGAGCAAGGAGAGAAGTATTGCGGAAAAAATTTGAGCGATAGGAACGACGGACGCCATTGGAAAGTGAATTAAGAGATGAACTTAGTTTACAGAGAACGTTTGAAGAGCCAATGCTCAAACCAGTTGGTGAGTCCAAATAGGATCGCAGCCAGCACGAAGGTTAATGCACCTTCAATATTAAAGTCAATGCCTGGCAGATCAAGAATGCCCACGAGTTCTTCGGTAATCCATAAAATAATGGCGTTGATGAGGATTAAAAAAAGCCCCCCACTCAAGATGATTGCGGGCAAAGCAAAAAACTTAATGATCGGCTTAAGGAAAGTATTGAGAGCCCCGATGAGGGCACCTGTCACCAGAAAAAACTTCCATCCTCCAGCATAAGTCACTTGATCCAGCAATTCGGTGACCACCAGAAGTGCTCCGATATTGAAGGCAATGCCAAGGGCAATTTTTTTCAGGAGACGCATAGGATTATTTTACTCGATTCAGGATTTTGTTCAAAGAGAAAATAGGCTAAGTCTTCTTTACATAAATATGTACTTTTTCTCCTTCTATCTCTATGGCTTTATCTTTATCGTGAAGATGGGGCCTTCCTTCAACAAGTGAATAAGCTAATGTTTCATTTTTAATATACTGTTCAAATTTTTGTAAACTTTTTCTCACTATTCCTAGCTTCTGCGTTTCGTTCTCCTTGAAAAAATTTTCTCCCCAAATCCCCACTTGAATACGATCATCCACCTTATAGTTCGCCTCTTTACGAAGATCTTGAATGAGTCGGACCAGCTCTCGGGCAATCCCCTCTTTTTTGAGCTCCTCGGTCAATTGGGTATCCAGCGCCACGACAATTCCTTCTCCCGAAGCGACATCATACCCTTCTTTGCCTTTGAACCCCATTTCAAACTCCTCTTTTTCGAGTTTGTACACACCAATACTGGCCCTTCCATCTTCTAAAAGGTAGGCATCTCCGGCTTTACTCATCTGAATGATAGCCTGAACTTCTTTCCCGTATTTAGGCCCTAGAACCCGTGCATTAGGTGTAATTTGAATTTCCGCCACTTCAGAGGCATCTTTCAATATTTCAACAGTTTTTACATTCAATTCTTCCGCAATGACCTCGGTTTCGAGCTGAGTCTGGTTTACTTTTTCAGGCAGTCCAATTTGAACCTTTTGAAGCGGTTGGCGCACTTTTATATTGTGAGCCGATCGAACGCGGTGACCCAGTGCCACAATGGTTTGAGTGAGTTTGAATTCCTCACTCAAGGCCTGATCGATTTGGGATTCATTCACTATCGGCCAGTCGCTCAAATGGACCGACTCCTTTCCGGTGAGATTTTGGTACATGCTTTCGGCTAATGCCGGCATGAAGGGCGCGATAATCTGAGATAAGGTGGTTAAGACCGTATAGAGGGTAGTGTACGCTTCATTCTTATCCGTATCATTTTCGCTTTTCCAGAAGCGTCTTCGGCTTCGGCGGATGTACCAGTTGGTAAGCCCTTCAATGAATTGCGCCATGGGCGCGGCCGCTTTTTGAAGTTCGTAGGCGTCCATTTCTTCCGTTACTTTTTTAAGCAGGAGTTGTAGTTCCGAAAGAATCCATCGGTCCAGTTTATGGACCGGTTTCCAGGGGGTGGCTTCGCTGGTTTTGGGCTCCCATCCATCGATAGTAGCGTAGGTGACAAAAAAGCTATAGGAGTTCCACAGCGGCAAAATGACACTTTTAATCACCTCCTCCACGCCTTTTTCTGAAAAACGGAGAGGTTCTGCTTTCACCACTGAGGAGTTCATGAGATAGAATCGCAAGGCATCCGCACCGTATTTATTAAAAATAATTTCGGGTTCTGGGTAATTTTTGAGCCGTTTGCTCATTTTTTTACCATCTTCCGCTAAGACAAGGCCGTTGACGATTACATTTTTAAAGGCGGGTTTATCAAAAAGCGCCGTACTGAGCACAATGAGTGTATAAAACCATCCGCGAGTTTGATCCAATCCTTCGGCGATGAATTCAGCCGGAAAATTTTGCTGGAATTTCGCTTCATTTTCAAACGGATAATGCATTTGCGCGTAAGGCATGGAACCGGCTTCAAACCAACAGTCGAGCACTTCCGGGATGCGGGTATAGGTTTTTCCGTTTTTTTCAAACGTGACAGGATCGATCAGATGCTTATGAAGATCCGTCACTTGTTGCCCGCTCAAGGCTTCGAGCTCGGCAATGTTTTTTACACAAAGGACTTCGCCGTCTTCGGACCGCCACACCGGTAAGGGCGTCCCCCAAAAACGGTTTCGCGAAATACACCAGTCTCGGGCATTATTGAGCCAGTCGGCGAAACGTCCTTTGCCCACATGGTCAGGGACCCAATGGATTTGGTTGTTATTGGCGATCATGCGGTCTTTGATGGCTTCCACCTTCACAAACCAGCTACTGGTGGCATAACTGAGCAAAGGACTATCACAACGCCAACAGTGAGGATAACTGTGTTTATAGCGTTCTTTTCGCCAAACTTTGTTTTCCTTTTCCAGGTCCTCGACCAATTTGCTTTCGGCTTCTTTTACAAATAGGCATTGGTACGTTTTGGCGAGAGCGTTAAAGTGACCATCCATATCCACATCCATCACAATCGGTAAGCCATTTTTTTTTGCCGCCTGCATATCGATATCGCCGTAGGCTCCATTAATAGTCACGATTCCCGTTCCTTCAGTGACTTCGACGTAATCACCCGCATAAACATGATAAACTTTGCTATTCTCTTTGACTTCAGGGAGTTCATTGAAAAAATCCACAAGATGTTCATAGGCCGTTCCAACCAGTTTCGCACCTTTAAATTCTTCAATGATTTCATACTCCTCAATCCCTTTTAAAATAAATTCGAGCCGCTGCTTTGCAAAAATAATAGTTTCATCCCCCACTTTAACTTTGACATAATCAAACTCGGGTCCGATGGATAGTCCCATCGTGGATACTGAGCTCCACGGCGTGGTGGTCCAAGCCAATAGATAGGTATTTTCCTGCCCTACGACTTTGAATTTCCAAATTACGGAAAGATCGGACACCTCTTTGTATCCCAAAGTCACCTCAAAATTGGAAAGCGGCGTGACACACCGAGGACAGACATGCATAGATTTGTGCCCTTCATAAATCAATCCTTTATCCCAAAGTTGGCCAAAGACCCACCAAATGGATTCCATAAAAGTGGGATCCATGGTTTTGTAGTCGTTTTTAAAATCCACCCATCGTTCCATGCGTTCGACGGTCGACTCCCATTCATTGGTGTAACGTAATACGATACTGCGGCACTTTTCACAAAATTCATTCACTCCATATTTTTCAACAATATCCTTGCGTCCCGAGAGTCCGAGTTCCTTTTCCACTTCATATTCCACCGGAAGGCCGTGACAATCCCATCCAAAACGACGTTCCACTCGTTTCCCTTTCATAGTCCAGTAGCGGGGTACCACATCTTTCATGGTGCCGGCTAAAATGTGGCCATAGTGGGGTAACCCCGTGGCAAAAGGGGGGCCATCATAAAAAATGTAATCACTTCCTACGGGGCGTTGATCAATGGATTTTTGAAAGGTCTGATTCTCCTTCCAGAAGCCGAGGATTTGCTTTTCAAGTTCAGGGAAATTTTGCTTGGGATTGACCGGTTGAAACATAAAAGGGGTTTTAGAAAATAAGAGCCCGGTTCAAGGACCCCGTTTGCGGGGTGGTACCACCTTGATTCCCCGCAGAGCAGGGCGCTTTATTGAAATCGATGACGGGATTCAACCGGAGGAGTCTACTGACCTCGTTTTCTTGGATAAGAATTGTGAGGTGTTCTTTCCCCTGCTCGCTCCGTGATGGCGGAGCTTATGACGCAGTTGCCTTAATTATTTATATTCTAGAATTAAGCCTCGCTACCGTCAATTCTCGAATCCCTTCTTGCCTGCTTCGTGTCGAGCTTTCTGAATTTGGTGTCCAAAAAGGCGTTCATTTGATCCAAGGGGAAATCCTTTTCGAGTAATTCTCCCTCTGCTCCTCGAATGGAGCATTTATTTCGACTTGTTGGTGCGATGTAAACATGATGAATTCTATCGGTCAGCGATTCGATCAAAACCACTTCGTAATATCGAACTCCTCCAAAAAGGACCGGCTCGGTAACAATAAGTCCCCCTTCGAAATCTCCGAATTGTGCAATGCTTAATCCGCCACCGGGTTCACGTTGAAGTCCGTGAAACGCTTTGGCGAGCCTCCCTAAAATTTTAAGACTTTCTTCTTCGTGCAGTGCGTTAACCTCTTCTTTAGTTTTTTCTTGAATGCATTCTTGTCTTTTTGCTACTTTTTCAGCCTGTGCCTCATTTCCAAAATCTATTTCCGAAATGAGAATCCGATTACGATAGATTTGAACTTTATCTTCTGATATTTCAAGACGATCTCCGGCTTTGATCGAAAAACTGGAATCTTTTAAAGCGATGAGATGAGACAGCTCATGGGCGGCTTTCTCGTGGCGAGCCGCTTCCTTAAAAACTTTTTTATAAGCTTTTTTACTCACATCGAAAAGTGTGTCTCCCTTTTCTGCATGCGCTTCAGTCACTACATTCAATGGGGCTCGTTCAATCTGCTCTTTTGTTTGTTCCGAATACGGTCTGTGAATTTCTAAGGCTGCCATAATTTTATTTTATATTTTCCCTTTATTATAGCATGCTTTGATCTGTTTTACCATCATTTCTTAAACTCCGGATCCATGCTAATACGACTTTCTTCCGGCAAAGACTGACCCTGATATTTGGAATGGCTTTTTTTGTAATACGGGACTTCAGCGGCGGAGCTCATGGTTTCAAAGGCAAATTGACACACCCTCATTCCAGGATAAAGCGCGATCGGCATTCGGTTGATATTGGTGATCTCAAGCGTGATGGTTCCCTCAAAACCGGGATCCACATACCCTGCGGTGGAGTGAACAATGATGCCGAGTCGTCCCAAAGAGCTTCGACCCTCCACTCGTGCCACCAAATCGTCCGGGAGTTTAATGGTCTCCAAGGTTACCCCCAGGACAAATTCGTGAGGTTGAACAATAAAAGGACGCCCCGGCTCGGAAATCTCGATGAGTTTAGTGACATCCTTAAAGGTTTCGGGATCAGAAGGGTCCAAAATGGCCTGACTAGCATGGTCATAGACCTTAAAAAAACGGCCCAAACGAAAATCCATACTGGAGGCATGAATATTTTGCATGTGATCATTGTCCGGAGAAGTAACCCCTATAGCACCCGAAGCAATGTAGGCCTTGATGTCGCGGTCGGAAAGAATCATAGAAAGAAGGTTAGTAAAAAAGATAGGAAGAGATCAATTCGTTTCAAGGGCTTGTTCGACCAATTGAACCGCCAAGCCAATATAAGTGTCCGGAGTGAGTTTTAATAGTCGATTTTTATCGTCCTCGGGAATTTCAAGGGTTTTTATAAACGCTTGATAGTCTTCAGACGTTAATTTTTTGCCACGCGTGAGTGCTTTTAATTTTTCATAGGGTTGATCAATGTTATACCGTCGCATCACCGTCTGAACGGCTTCTCCCAAAACTTCCCAATGCTCATTGAGGTCTTCTCCCAATCGTTGATCGTTGAGCTCGATTTTAAAAAGCCCTTGGAGAAGACTTCTATACCCAAGGAGCGAATAACCCAGCCCCACCCCCACATTGCGAAGAACGGTACTGTCGGTAAGATCCCTTTGCATACGAGAAAGGGGCAATTTTTCGGCGAAATGACCTAAAATGGCATTGGCAAGACCTAAATTCCCCTCACTGTTTTCAAAATCAATGGGGTTTACCTTGTGGGGCATGGTGGAGGAACCCACCTCCCCTTCTTTAAGCTTTTGAATGAAATAATGGTGAGAAATGTAGCTCCATAGGTCACGATCGAGATCAATGAGGATCGTATTGATGCGAATAAGCTGATGACTCAGTTCGGCAATGTAATCATGCGGTTCGATTTGGGTGGTGTAGCTCAAGAAACTTAACCCCAGGCCGGTAACGAATTCCTTGGATAATTTTTCCCAATTCACTTCGGGATACGCCACCACATGCGCATTCCAGTTGCCCACGGCTCCATTGATTTTTCCATAAAAATTTTGATGGGATAACCCCTCGCGTTGTCTCTCAAGACGCTTTTTAACATTAATAATCTCTTTTCCAACGGTCGTGGGACTTGCGGGTTGACCATGCGTATGGGAAAGCATGGCGGTATTTTTTCCTTTTCCAGCCAACACGTTCAACGCCTCTTCGAGCGCCCCAATCATTGGCAAAATCACCAGATGAATGGATTGCTTGAGCATCAAGCCATAGGCCAAATTATTGATGTCTTCCGAGGTGCAGGCAAAGTGAACTTTCTCCTGAAGATCCTTGGTCAAATGCGTGCTCATTTTTTCTTTGAGAAAGTACTCCACGGCTTTCACATCGTGATTGGTCGTTTTCTCAATGGTTTTGACCGCTTCAAAATCTTCGTGGGTGAGATTGAGTGCGAGCGTACGAAGCCAGTCCTTTTCGGCATGAGTGAGTTCTCGTACATCGGGAAGAACGCCGGAGCAGAGCTGAATCAGCCATTCAACTTCCACATGAATGCGATAGCGAATGAGTGCGGATTCCGAACAATAGGATTGAAGTTCGCTCACTTTGGCGGCATAGCGTCCGTCGAGGGGGGAAAGTGCGTAAAGACCCTGACTCATGAAAAATAAGGTTAAAGATAGCGACTCAAATTTTTTCGAATGCGTGCCTCGATATTATCACAAGGCTCGGACTGAAAAGTCCGGCCTGTGATCTTTTCATACGCCTCAATGTATCGCTGCGCGGTTTTTATTTTAACATCATTGGGAATCGCGGGGATCTCTCCTTCTCCTCGATAACCGCCTTCGGAAAGCCACAATCTTAAAAATTCCTTATTAAGGTTGTCTTGATCTTCCCCCTTTTCAAAATGATCGTGATAGGTGGAGGTGAGCCAAAATCGAGAGGAATCCGGCGTGTGAATTTCGTCAATCAAAACGATCCGACCGTCTTCATCTTTTCCAAACTCATACTTGGTGTCAACCAGAATAATACCTTGCTCGGCAGCGATTTCTTTTCCCTTTTGAAAAAGTTTCAGAGAAACATCAGAAAGATACTCCCATTCCTCAGGAGTCAGGACTCCCCTTTCAAATAAAATTTCGGGGGAAACGGACTCATCGTGATCTCCTTTCTCCGCTTTGGTGGAAGGAGTTAAAATGGTTTTTTCCAGTTTTTGATCTTTTTTCAATCCTTCCGGAAGCGGATTGCCACAAAAGTTACGACCCCCCTGCTGATAGTGATGCCAAATCGAGGTTGTCGTCGTACCGGTGATGTAATCGCGCACCACCATTTCAACAGCTAAAGGAGTGCACTGCTTGGCCACAACCACATTGGGATCTGGAAATTCAACCACATGATTGGGACAAATGGCTTGGGTTTGTTCAAACCAAAATTGGGCCATCTGGTTCAAGACTTGACCCTTAAAGGGAATACTACAGATGATGCGATCAAAGGCAGAAAGTCGATCACTTGAAATTAAAATACGTTGTTTTCCTTGGGTATAGTTATCCCTTACTTTTCCTTCGTATTTTTCTCCCAATTCGGGGAAATCCGTTTTTTCCAGACAATGTGGGATTTGTTGGGCCAAAATGTCAGGAGAAAGCATAAGAGAAAGTTAAAGTGAATTTTATGATTTTAATTTTACCTGAGCGTGTCTTTTCCTCCAAATTTTTTTGAAATACCCTTCAACTTAAAATTGCATTTTTCATTTGCTCCTTTAATATGAAATCGTGTCTTTTATTGTTTAACTCTATGGCATGCCACAAAACCTTTCTGTGATTTTAGGGGCTCAATGGGGAGATGAAGGCAAAGGAAAGTTGGTGGATTTTTTGGCTCCGGATTATGATTTTGTGGTTCGCGCAACGGGCGGCGCCAATGCCGGGCATACAGTGTATGCCGAGATCAATGGAACGGTTGAAAAAATTATTTTTCACTTGTTGCCCAGCGGTTTAGTGCATCCTCATGTGAAGGCGGTGATTGGCAATGGGTGCGTGCTACATATCCCCACCTTAATGGAGGAAATAGACACTTTAAAGGAAAAGGGCCTTTTCGTGAAAGATCGTCTTTTTATTTCGGATCGAGCTTCTCTGTTATTTGAGTACCATAAGATCATTGATGGTTCGCAAGAGGATTCAAAGGGAACACAAAAGGTGGGCACCACCCGACGAGGTATTGGGCCTTGCTATTCCGATAAAATCAATCGTCGCGGATTACGACTCTGTGATTTGGCGGATTGGGATTTGTTTGTTGAAAAATACAAAGCGAATGTGGCCTGGCATCAGAAAATTTATGGATTTGATTATGATGAAGATTCTGAACTCGCCTATTTCCAAAAAGAACGAGAAACCCTCTTGGGGATAAGTGTGAATGCCACCTATCTTCTCAATAACGCGCTTGAGGAGGGCAAGAAAATTTTATTAGAAGGGGCCAATGCCGCCTTGTTGGACATTGATCATGGAACTTATCCGTATGTAACGTCGTCAAATCCCACGATTGGGGGTGTTTTTTCCGGGACGGGAATGAATGCCCGTCATCTCGGCGCCGTTATGGGAGTGGTCAAGGCGTATATGACCCGTGTGGGGTCCGGCCCTTTCCCCACCGAATTGACCTCTTCTTTGGGTGATAAACTTCGAGAGGCTGGAGGAGAATACGGTTCCACCACCGGGCGCCCACGACGATGTGGATGGTTCGATGTCCCCCTCACTCGTTATGCCATTTTACTCAATGGATTCACCTCATTGAATCTAACCAAATTGGACGTTTTGGATGATTTTGATGAAATACAAGTGGCCACCGGTTATTCGTTGCATGGGAAGCCCTTGGATGAATTCCCCGCACGCCTGAAGGACTTGGCCGAAGTGAAGGTTCATTATGAGTCTCTGCCGGGTTGGAAAACTTCGCTTCAAGACTGCACCACCTGGGATCAATTGCCCGAGGAAGCGAAAAACTATGTTTTGAGGCTTGAAAAATGGTTGAAATGCCCCATTGAGTACATTGGCGTGGGAAAGCGAAGGGATCAACTGATTGTCCGTCCTGTTTAAATGGATCGCCTTTTTATAGTTTGATCAATCGTTCGGTTTTGTTTGCATAGGCCTGTTTCAGTTGTGCCTGATCCTTCAATATCAGTTCAAGGCTTTGTGCTTCGATTTCTTTTTCGTTGGCACGACGTGCTCTTTTGATCAGTTTTTCCGTTTCCTTGGAATCGAAATGAGTGAAAGCGAGAAGTTCCTCCCCTCCCCGAATCACTTGTTCGTATTTTTTCTCTTCAAAGAGTTGCTTGAGTTTATTGAGGCTGATTTGGGCAAATGATTTTTTCCGCTCTTTATCCATTTCCATTATTTTTTTCTCCGTTTTTTGGATCAGTTTATTGAGTTTTTGATACTCAGGAAATACAGAACGCAGCTTTTGATAAAAAAGATAAAGTTTTTCATAATCATGATTCTGATCCAATTGTTGCTGAAGCGGACTGCGAAGTTTTTTCTCAATGACGTCAATACTTAACCTTTTATGCCATCGCTTGACTTTACGGGAATGAGGATCCACCTCCATGAGTTCATTACAGGCATTGAGGGCATCTTCAAAATTTTCTTCCTTGCATAAGGACTTGATGATTTGAAACCCCTTTTGAATAAAAGCTTTTCGTGCCTTTTCCTCCTGCTTCACCATCTGCACCTTGATGCTGCCGATGAGTTGATGGGGCTTCGCTTCATGAGGATAAACTTTTCGACATTCCAACGCCAATGCAAGCGCTTGGGTAAGATTCCCCACTTTAATGAGAGCTTTGATGGCCTTGAGCGTTTCATCGTAATTCATCCTCTTATTTTACCACAAAAACAATCCCCTGCTCAACAACATAGGGAAAAACCGCTAGATTGTCCCTTATCGACTCTCCTGGTGGGCGATAGTGGACTCGAACCACCGACCTCACGAATGTGAATCGTGCGCAACTTGATTTTAACGCTCACTACGCGGGAGACCCGCTTGTTCGCCTGCCCCGCTTTGCGGGGCGAATTAGAGCGCACTCACTAAAAAATGAACCGAATTTCCTCCTGGTGGGCGATAGTGGACTCGAACCACCGACCTCACGAATGTGAATCGTGC
>CAYTES010000007.1:0-11689 GCA_964436935.1 uncultured Candidatus Peribacteria bacterium
CCTGAGGCGGGTCGGCTCGTTATTGTTTTTTTAATCCTATGTCCAAATGTTGAGTGTTTCATGAGCGAGGAATGCGGAGCTGATATTGGTTATTCTTTTCTTAACTCAATGGGGGAATGCTGGGTACTTCTCGAGCGAAAAATGCGGAGCTCTTTTTTATGTTTTTCTTTTTCTTTTTCCATATCTTCAACCTGTTGTAGTGGGGCGAAGTTTGAGTTGTCCTTGAGTGAGCGCTTGCGTCTTCGCATCTGCGCGAATGAAAGGATGCTCAAACTCACGCCCATTCGCTCTATTCGACAGGCTGAAGATTCTTTTCCATCTCCGCGGCCAATTTTTGCGTCAAACCGATGGTGCTTTTGAAGCTGGTGAAGTAAGAAATCATCTGATCCATCTCATCGCCCACGGCCCGATAAAAGTCCGTGGTGGAACTGGTCATTTGGGCGCGAGTGTAACTGTTTCTAAACGCGGCTTCCGTGGCCTTCAATTCGGCTTCGTATGTTCCCAGAGCGGCTTCATAAATAGACAGGCTCGACCGTTGCTCATCCGAGATGCTGTTTTCTTTTTTAATCGCCTCGGTCAAACTCCGCTGATAGTATTTTTTCAACTCGGTCTTTTCGGTTTCGGTGATCTCTTTTTTCCCACCCTCACACATCGCATTCGTGATTTTGCCATAGAAGGCCGCATTGCTCTCTTCCACAAAACTGGTCAAGCTGTCGCACATGTTGAGCTTGATGATGAGATCGTCTTGCGATGGGGTACGGATCGGTACCGCCACGGAAATAAAATTCAAATTGAGTTTCACGTTGAGTAAGGAGCGTTTGCACACCGCCGGTTCCATCAGATTTCCAGGCAATTTCCCCGGCACCAATCCCTTGGATACCGTTTCTTTCAGCGCTTCCAAAATGCGCTCGGTATGACACTGAATACAGTTGGCCGATTCGCTCAGGCTCGGCCCTTCATCATTCACAAACCGTACCACCAAACAAAAGACTGAATTGCAGGGGGGAGGATTCACCCAATCCGAAGCAATAGCGGGTTCAATGGTTATGGTTTCGGATGAAGGTTCGATGACGGTTTGCTCTCCCGCACTTTCCGTTGAAATCGTGGTCCCGGGAGGCGTGGTGGAACCCTCGGAACCGGAGCCACTCGAAGTGGACGTGGAGGAGCCGCTACCGGAGGTTGTGGTGGTTGCAGCGGATTCAAAGGCTTTTTGAATCTCCGGATCTGTGGTGCACACCGCAGGGTCAATCGGTTCGGACGATTCTGTAGTGGACGCGGGGGGATTTTCGGTAGATTCCGGATTGGGCGAATTTTCGGAATCGGGTTTCGTTTCTCCTGTTTCCTCCACTCCTTCGGTTACGGTTTCGGGTGTTTCTCCCGATTCATCGGTGCCATCCGTTGTCCCGTCTTCTTGCTCCGTCTCCTCCGAATCAAAATCAATTGAAAGTGGCGCGGCGGGGACTGTCGCACTTTCGTCGCCAAACAGCAGCAGTTCAATGATATCGAGATCGTACATCAAATCGAATCCGGAATTGCCGGTATTGCCATCCGAAAAAATTTCTTTGGGATAGGTGTCGAGCAGCATCTCCTGTTTTTGCCGGGCATCGTCATAGGCTTTGGCATAATCTTTTTGAATCTCATCGAGTAGTTGAAAGGCATCATCATTGCTCACGGTTTGGTCTTGACTCAGAAACAGAATGCCCAGACTGCCACTCAAAATCCCTCGCATCTCCTCTTCGGTATACTGGTACTGATCGGCCACTTTTTTGAGTGCTTGATCGTTCGGCGTTTGCTGGATCTTCTGATACACCAAGAGATACAGATTTTTGAATTCGGGTTTATTTGAGGTACCCGAAAATACATTCGAAAAATCAACGCTGGTTTCGCCCGCTTCTTTGAGCAGTTCATCTGTGAGGCATTTACGGGTGGCGTCGTACGCGGAACATTCGCTCGGCTCCGCGGACTCCTGCGCGCCGACAGACGTGACCATGAGCAGCAGCGCGCCCATCGCGAGGAAGGCGAGGCTGAGCAAGTTGAGATATTTAAGGAAGAAAGAGCGCATAAAAAGTTATGTACATTGAGTCGTCATGACATTGTGAAAGGTTCGCGGATACAGCTCCACTTCCTTACGAAACCCGGCGAGCGCATCACGGTATTTTTCGAGATCTTTGATGAGCTGGCCGTATTCCTTGTGGAGGGGATACAGAACCTGCGCTTCGTTGTAGGTGGCCAGAGTTACATCCAATACTTTTTTGGCGATATCCAACTGACTGTTCACCAAATCATGGCGTTGATTTAAGACGGAAAGCGCCTGTTCCGTAGAGATGTATTGCGTGGTTTGTTCCTCGCTTAACTTATCGCTGATGTATTGGGTATGGGTTTTTAACGCAATTCGGAAGCCTTCATACTCCTGCACCGCACGCGCCGCCACACAGTAGGTGCTCACATTATTTTCCGGGCATACTTCATCCGCGGGAGGTTTCAAATCGCCTTTACCGGACAGCATCAGCTTAAGGCTTTTGTTGAAGAGTTCGTTCATCGTGGTGTGATACTGAATCACCGCCTCTTGCAAAGTCCCATGATCTCGATCGTATTTTTCAACGATTTTTTCATCCGCGCTCGCTCCGGCCCACGGGAGCCGAAACAGCGACACCCCGAAGAAAATGAGGGAGAAAAGGAAGAACCAGAGTTTGGGGGGGAAGAGTTTGATGACGCGAGTCATAGGGAACGCTTAGAATGTTTAACTTTTGAGTTTTGAATTTAATTTATTTAATCTGCAATCGGTCATCCGTCACCCGTCAATTGTCACCTGTTAACTGTCACATGTTCTTATTTTGTTGTTCCCGGTAACTTGTCATTGAAGGTTTTGAAGGCGCCGAAAATATCCGCAAACTGTTGATTCATGTCTTGCAACCCTTTGTTGATGGCTTTCAATTTCGTCACGAGCGCATAAGTGGTTTTGCCGCCGGCATTTTTGAGATTGTGCTCCCGGAGCATGGCTTGCACGACTTGAATATGTTCTTCCGCAAACTGTTGGCAGGCATCATATTCAGTGAATTCTTGCCCCGAATCTTGTCCCAATTGGGCGACGGAATAGTCGGTTACCAATTGTCGCATGTTGTTTCGGTACTCTTCAAATTTCAACCACGCCGTTTCAGCAAGCGTACTGGCGGCTTGGTCACTCAAATAGTGTTGTTGCAAAAATGAAATCACGTCAGCATCATACCCTGCCACTTCATCGGAAATTTCAACAATACATATGGAGTTTTCTTCATAGGTGTCACCCGGCTCGGTGGTCGAAGTTGAATCCGTGCCGCTCGAAGAGCTGGATTCGGTCGCCGTTTGCCCATACACCGGCGATTCGGCTCCGCTGTTCCATACCAAGACACCCCCTCCGATGAGAAGGATGCTGATCAGGTTGAGCCAGGAACTAAATTGAGGAGGACGGCAGCGCATGGGAGGAGAAAAAAATAATCAGACTAAAACATCAAATAAAAATATCACGGAGTAGGCGTTTCGACAAGTTCTTCGATCGGTACCGCATTACTAATCGATAAAATTACACTGTTGTCGCGATTCATGATGGCGGCCAGCAAGGCATCGCCGGGTATGAGGTCCGCGGCATTTTCAATGCTCACTTCGCACGGACAGGAACTGCATTCCTGTGTGAGAATATAGATGCCGGGTTCAAGTCCATCCGTACTGTTGTTTTCTTCAAATTCATTCTCCACGGTCACCCCGTAATCGTCGGAGGCATCGTCCACCGCATTCGTGCCTTGAGCCACCTCAACGCCATCACTCACTCCACCCCCATCCGTATCCGCTTTCTGAGGATCGGTATTGAAGAGCGTGGTCTCCTCGGTATCGGAAAGTGCATCGCCATCGGAATCATCGTCTTGATCATCGAGCGGGTTCGTTCCAGATTGCACCTCATCATAGTCCGAAATTCCGCCTTCATCCGTATCCGCCTTGTTGGGATCCGTATGATAAATACTGACTTCTTTATAGTCGGAGAGTCCATCGCCATCACTGTCCGTTTCCGCAAAACAGTTGGCAAAGTTCAAAACGCGCGAGGCCATGACCATGAAATCATATCGGCTTAACGCTTCTGTCGCCAATGCATTTTCCTCTTGTGTGATGAGATAGGTGGTGCTTTCTCCACCCGTTTCTTTCAGCAAATAAGGGTTCAAATCTTGGGCAATCTCCAGATACGCCAGATACCACGGCTCCGTCACGGGGACCTCTCCCATGTCGATCACCTCCAACTTTTGCAACGCCTCCAATAAAATTTTCACGCCCTCCGCCCGACTGATGTTGATGCCCGGTTTGAACGGCGCCATACCGGCTTCATTGGTTTCGCCAAGATAACCGAAGATAAACTCCCTCAGAAACGACTCTTTGGTCACCGCATAATACCAGGGCAGATCGGTGCTGCTGAACAATATATCGGTAAAGACATTCGGTGCCTCATACGCTTCGGCCCGCGGATCGATACACAGGATGCCCAGTAAAATTTTTGTGAATTCCGCTCGAGTGATGAACTGATCCGGTTTGAAGTACAGGCCATCATCCTCTTCATAGCCTTCAATCACTCCGAGATTCACGAGGTCCAGAATGGACTGGTACAGAGGATCATCCACATCCAAATCTTTAAACATCGATACCGTTTCCGCGACCAACGGATCCGTCCCTTGCAAGACCTCTTCATAGTCGCTGAACCCGTCGCCATCGGTATCTTCTTCGCTCGGATTCGTTCCCGCTTCATTCTCATCCAGGTTGGAAAGTCCATCGGTGTCGGCATCCGCCGAAGCATCAGCGGCATCATACGGATCCATTCCGGCCTTCAATTCATCCAAGTTTGAAATGCTGTCGGAGTCGCTGTCCGTATTTTGGAGCGATTCCTCAAAGGACGAGGTTTCTTCGACGGAAATGCCCAGCTCTTGAGCGGATGTGAAGTTGAGAGTGGACGCTTCTTCATAGCTGGCGGCTTTGGTTCCAATATAAATCTCCATCCAGGGGGACGAACTGTTCCCCAACGTGATCACGATGGGTTCCGCCCCTTCTTGATCCGCCTGCGTATTCACCGTGGCCACCTCTTTCACGCCTAATTCCAGTTCGGTGAATCGGTAGATGTTGCCATCCGTATCGATCACGGCCCAGCGAGTGCTATTTTCATCCACCAGAGCCACGCCACCGGTGAAGAGCGGTTCATTGGAAGCGATTTTTTCGAGATGCAAGGTTTCGGGAAGATCCGTGGTTTTGAGATGCACGCCCACCATGCCCGAGGTGCTCACGGCATTGTAGGTGAATGTGGAATCCTCAATGGTCACATCCACATTCGCATCCGGGACCAGTAGAATGGTCACGAGGGCCAGGTCGTTCTCATCGAGCAAAACAATCCGGGTGGGGGAGTCGGGATCGGCACTGTACACTTCGACGCGATAGCTGTCATCCAGCAGCACAATCTCTCCGGTTTCGGGATCAATCGTGGCCACCTCATTATTGAATGAATCGGTCACGATCCAGTCTTCTTCAAGATTGAGGTCATCAATGATGAATTTGCCTTTTTCATCCGTGCTGTAGCGACCGTTGCTGTCCGCGCTTGGCGTTTCAATGGTTTCATATATCCCGTTGCGTTGTCGCACCAATACAAAGGGAATGTCGGAATCAATGGGATCAATGGCACCTTCCACCACACCGGTTTTCCCGGCCGCCGCGCTGAGGTGGATGTCCGGAGTGAAAACCGTAACCGACGCTGTTGAGCCTGCCGTATTTCCCGCTTCATCCACGACCCACAGTTTGAAGTTTTGCGTGTCGAGCGAGTCGTACGGGCCGACGGGAAGAGTGGAATCATCTTGATCATTGGTCGCAATGCCATCGCCATCGGTATCCGTGAGGGGATTGGCATCCCGATAATAGTCCACATCATTGGTCGCGTTCCCGTCGCCGTCTTGATCGAGGGTCACGTCGGTATCCCAATAATAACGGGTGATGGCACTATTGCTGTCAAAGGAGCCGCTGCCATCGAGGGTGAGCGTTTTGTATACCGACACCTTTTGTTGAGTGGATCCCACATTGGGGTAAGGAGCTTGTTTGTCTCCACAAATTTGAGGGTAGAGATGGGCCACTTGTCCCCAGGTGCCACGACCGCCATCCGAGAGCATGGTCCTCATTTTGGAATAATAATCTCCGTTGTCCATAGGGAGGATGAGGCTGGGCTCTTGATCGTTGCTGAGCGTTTGCCAGCGGTAGTCGCCACTTTTGATATAGGAGGTGACCACCGTCGTCGTGGTGGAACGAATCTCGATATCCACAGAACGGGTGAAGTCCACACGTTCGTTTTCAAGAATCAACATGCCTTCAATCAGTGTTTGCGGTTCATCTGTGGTGGCTTCACCGAGCACTTCCACCATTCCCTCTTCGACTCGTAGTTCAAATCCAGAAGACAAACTCGTGGCCAGGGGCATGACCGTATTTGCGGGAAGCGTAAGGGTGATGCGATCTTCCAGTGCATTGCTCAACGTCAATTCGCTTTCCTCAATCGCATGCACCAGCTCACCGGGTTCGAGGGCAATCGTTCCCGATTCTTGAACAAGATTGCGCAGCACCTGCCCTCCCTCCAAATTCACGTCGCCTTTGAAGGAACTCAGTCGTACCGATCCGTAGGTGAGGTCCGGAAGAATGAAGCGGGTCTTTTCATCGAGCTCAATTTCCGCATCCAAATAAGTGAAGGTGGCCTTTTCGCTTTCTGCCGTGACTACAGGGGTTCCGGGTAGCGCGGTTTCGTGGGTTAGGGTGGCCAGTTCCCCCTCGGCATCAATGCTTTGGAGCATAATCGAAGCCGGGGCAAACTCCTTCAAAACATGGCTCCAGTGTAGGCCGCGGGGGTTGTCCGCCTCAAAATCTTCCAGATGATCCGTGGTGTAGATTTCATACCCCATACTTTCCACGGCGTCCGCTTTCCAGGCCACGGACGCTTCGCCATTGTTCGCTTCCGTACTGCGGTACAGGTCCACGATCGGTGCCTGAGGCAACAGTTCTTCGAGCGACACAATCGAAGGCGCATCATCATAATATTCCAGGGTTTCATCCGTATTGGTGAAATTTTCTTTGAGGTACACATTGCCGCCATAGGCATAAACGATGTCATTGTCGTCATCGTTTTCCATGTCCATGAACACCACATGCGATTCACTGTCCGCTTCACCCGTATAATCCACGAGCCGTTCATTCACTTGGAGCTCTTCATTGTAAAGGAACAGTCCGGTATTCACGACCGTGGAATCGGTGCCCGTGCCGGTCCCGCTGCTTCCGTCCGTTTCTGACGATTGCGCCAAGTAGCGATCTTTTGCCATATCCAATTCTTCCACCTCGGCGTCGAGCGGGTTTTTACCCACCGTGGAGAAGGTGTCCACCACCCACGAACGCATCTCATCAAACGCACTCTTGGTTTGTACGGTGTCGGAAGGCGAGGTCGCTTCCACGCGTGGGGTGGAATTCGTCGGGGCATTTGTTTGAGCCAGAAGGGAACTCACCGTTGCTTCTTCCCCACCCCCTTCATTTTGTGAGGCAATCCAGCGACTCACCTGATCCCACTCGGCTTCACCTCCATCCAGAAGTGCCGCCAACTGTTGATTGTGTTGCGTTTCATCCTCAAAATAGGAGAGAAGCCCATCCCGCAGCTCATCCAAGGGCGAGTCCGCCAGGGGTTTCAATGTCTGCGCGGAGTGTCCGGCTTGAATGGAGGCAAAATGAGTTTCGACTTCTTCGTCGCTAAAGGCCAACAGGTGATCCGTGGCGGTGAGGTGATAGCGCTCGGGGGTGGACGCTACAATGTAAGCCTGTTCCTCTGCCACCTGCGTCAGGGTTTTGATGTTTTGTTCCCACTGACTCAAGTAGGGTTGAAGGAGGGGATGATTTCTGAGGTCCGCCGCTTCTTGGGCATACAGTTGATCCATGAGCGCTTCGGTATCCAAAGTGGTTTGTGGTCCCGGTTGCAGGGAGGGGATAAAAGAGGATTCCTCTCCATTTTCGGTATCTTCTAGCTCCACTTCAACTTCCATATCATCCACCTCATCCGATAAGTCTTGTAACTCTTGAGAAGGCGTATTCATTATTTCTCCCGCCGCCTCGGTTCCGCTCGCGGCGGTTTCATTCGCTAGGTCGACAAGATCCGTCACGATATCATTGCTTTCGTCCGCGGCCGTTTCAACCAGTTTTAAAATGCCGTCAAAGTTGAGACCGAGATTGATGTACGAAATCACCTCAATCCGATCCACAAAGTCGATACCGATCGGATCCAGTTGGAACACCGCGCTCAAATCGATGGGCAGCACGGGACTCAGCGGACGTTGGGTCATCTGTTCAATCTGCGTTTTTAGCGTGGCTTCACTCACGGGCACAATGCCCGATTGAATCAAACAGATGATTTTCATCACCCCTTTGGCGATCTCCAGTGCCACACTCACACTTTGGGGCAACGCCGGAATTTTGGGGGGAGGAGGAATATCCGGAAGATCCGGAATGGGAATTCCCGGAAGCACGGGCAGTTGCGGCAAAGCGGGTAAGGCCGGCAACAGGGGAATCGTGGGGATAGTCAGGCTCACGGTCGGCAGTGTCGGAATTTGAAGCCGCGGCAGAGAAGGGATGAGCAGCGGTTCGGGCACAAAACGAATTTCAGGCCACAATACGGTCAATCCGGCTTGAATTTGAGACAGGTCAATGACAATATCGGGCCATTTCGGGAGCGCAATGATCGGCGGCTCCGGAATGAATACGAACAGCTTTATGAGCAGTTTGAATAGGCTCAATTTGGAGGTTTTACACTGATCACAGGACGACTGGTAATCCACGGCAAGTTGAAAGATCGCTTGCCAGTCTTTGATAGCTTTTTTGGCATCGTAATAGGCTTTCACCCATTGGTCGATCCGTTGTTTGTTCAGTAAAACCCATCCGCCCAAATCATTGATGATGGCGTCGAGATAACAGATGATTTGTTTGAGATAAAACGATTCGATATTCCTCCATTTCAGCAGCTCGCGCGGGAAATTCTTATAGTCTTCAAGTGTTTCCAGGTTTTTTTCAACACTATCAATGAGTGCATCGATTTCCGCCACCTGCGTTTGGTATTCGGAGTTCTCCCAGTTTTTACGAACCGCTTCCCATTGTTTTTTGACATCTTGCAGCCACATTTGGGAATCGTTTTTGAATTTTTCGATCTCATCCGAAGTGAGCGCTGGGAACTTGAAATTCACCTGCTCCGTTTCAATGCGGATGAGCGGCAAACTGTTGACCACGGTGAGTATTTTTTCGAGTCCGCGCAGATCGGCCGCTTTAATTTGATCCATATTTTTAGGCTTGAACGCTCCCACAATGGATTGAGGATCCGGATAATAAAAGTAAATATCCGGAAGGTCCGTGAGCTTGTTCACCACCTCTTCGGACTGTTTGCGCAGCCAGCCCGCAAAAGGTTTCGGATCTCCCTCGACCCGAACTTTATCATTCGCTCCGGAACTCACCGCATAACTGCCCAGATTATAGTTAGTGAATCCACCGCTTTCACTGCGGCCTCCACTTGACCCACCACCACCTCCGAGCGACATCAATTTGTCTTTGCCCTCCGCAATAAAGTCCTCCGCCTTGGATATCGCATCCTCAATGGCTCCATTGACGGCATCACACACACCAAGCAGTTCAAACAGCGGAATCGCAAAAGACCAACACTGCCCGGCCATGTACGGGCCCAAACAGACCGAGATCGTGAATCCCAGGGTTAGCGTGATTGAGACGTAAATACGCACTCCGGTGGATCCTTGAAAAGGCAGGGGAGGCCAGATCGCCGGAATCCCGGGAACCGGAGCCCCAAAAACGGGCATATGGGCCATGTCCATGGGCAAGATGGGAATTCCCATGAGATTCACAGGGCCAGGAACCAAAAAGGCATAGTTGAGCGGCATCGCAATGCATCCGCCGGAACATAGGAATTGGGTCATGATGGTTTCCATGGCATCCGCGACCAGCCCACTCACTTCATCCAATAAGACCACACCCGCCGCGACATTCGCCATCAAATCTCCCGGGTTTTCAACCGGGCCAAAATAATCATCCCAGAGATTGGCCTCGCCATCGCCATCGTCATCTCCAACGGTTTGTCCTTTATAAAGGTCCGTGGCCGCGGCCGGGGGCTTGTCATCGCTACCTTGAAGCGAGTCCGGTGTACCGTCCCCGTCCGTGTCGGTGTGAAGGTCAATCCCCAAGTCGGCAAACGGATCCACTGTGGGGGGTGCGGCCGGAGCCGAGGTTTGTTTGATGTAGTTGATTTTGGTCACGCCGTCTTCTTCGAACGTGCCGTTGGAATAGAACACGATCATTTGTCCGGAAGGGTTGTCTTCGGGCGTGGCTCCCAGATCCATATAGTCATCATCGACCGTGGAGGCCGCCAGATCGTCCGCGGCAAAAATCTTCACCGTGGGCGTGGACAATCCTTTCACATTTCCCGAATAGCGCAGGACCGTTGAGGCATTGGGTTCCAGATTGAATCCTGTGACAATGAACGGACGAGTGCTTTGTCCCGAGCGGCTCAACCCGAGTGCGTCGCAACCGGCCCCTTCACAGGCAAAGCTGTCCCAGTCCAGCTCAATCATTCCGGAGACGACATCCACCAGAGAAACCTCGCTGAGGGTGGAAGAGGAAGTATTTTTAAGCGTTAAGGTATAGGTGATGGTGTCGCCATCTTGGGCAATGCCGCCGTTCACATCACTCGCCACTTTGGTCGACGTCAGTAGGGAAGGATCGGCGTCGGCATATAGAAAGGATAATTCGGTCGTGACTTCCGGTTCATCCAACTCGTAAGTGAGAGAGCTGCCCTCTTCCGACGATTCCGTGAGAGGCAAAATCGTATTCAGGATGAAGTTGGGATCAAAGTTTCCGGTCGCGAGAGAGGGGTCGGTTTCGGCAAAATCGTCACCCGTGCTGGCATACCCTTCGGGCGATGGAATGGCAAACGGCTTATACAGACTGTCGTCCGAAGGGGAGTCGGGGTCCTCTTCGGGCATTCCGTCATAATGGATCAGCACCTCTTCAATGAGATTGGTACCGGAATCCACTTTCAACCCCACATTGCCGAGAGTATTTCCGGTGGTGAGAATCGTACCTTCGTTGTTGTAAAAAACGAGGATCGATCCATTGATGTCCGACACCACCAAGTCCGGATAATCATCTTGATTCAAATCTTCAAGTAAAATTTCTTTGATCACATCGCCGTCCACTTCCAGTTCCAAATTGTTTCGTTCAAATTTTCCTCCTTCGTTGTGATACAGATAAATACAGATTTCGCCCACGATGCACGCCTCCGCAGTGGCCACCACCAAGTCGGTTTGTCCGTCGTCATCCACGTCGCCTTCGGCCATGTCCACAATCCCGTTCGTGAGATTGAGGATTTCGCCTTTGCTTTGCAATCGAGGATAGGCCTCATTATTCTCAATCAATTCCACTTCACCATTTTCGCGGGCCACAAAAAGATCCATGCGGTCGTCGTCGTTGTAGTCGATGGGAAGAATGTCTTGGACGGTTTCATTCCCGGAGATGAGCAGGCGACCAATGCCCGAGGTGAAGCCGGTTGAAGAGACGGTTTGGGGATTGTAGTCCGTGAGGCGGATGGTGGGGTCGCCGAGCACCACACCGATGTCCG
>CAYTES010000007.1:11699-41918 GCA_964436935.1 uncultured Candidatus Peribacteria bacterium
CCATTGCAGAGCTTCTCCGACGGTGGCTCCATCGGAGAGCGCGAGCATGAATTTATTGTCGCCATCAAATCCAATTCCTTCGGTGATTTCAGCGGATTCAAGAGAAGTTTTCCCCAGCCCCGGTTTTTGACGGGAGGGGAGTGATTCGGTTTTGTCCACCACAAAGGTCCCGGTGGGATTAGTGCTTGAGTTACCGGAGTAAGCGGTTTCGGTGCCGTACGTTTCCGATTGAATACCGAGGGTGTACACGCCCGGGGTCAAGATACTCCAGTCTTTCCATTCAAAATGATCGTCCAAAGTTGTGACATTTTCCGCAAAGCTTTGCTTCCATAAGACATGAGTGATCATGGTGTCGCCAAACAATACATCAAAGGCAAACGAAGCATAATCTTCATTCACCTTCAGCGTATAATCCGCGTCAAAAATTTGGATCTGCCCATTGGGTTGAAATCGTACCACCTCGTTCCCATTTTCGAGCAGACTCATGTTGCCTTCAAAAGCACTCAGGGTGGTACGGTTATTTTCCGTGGCGGGTTGAAAATAAATACCCTCATTGTCCACGGCACTCAAATCGTCATCAAAATTCAGGAGATAAAAATCGGAATTTTCCAACACGATTGTGCCTTCCAAAATCGTTTGATGCGTGAGCACATCTTTCATGAAAAACCGTGTGGGCAAGCTCTCGCTGTTCGCGGGAACAAGGGACAGTTCAATGGCATTGGCATCTAGCACGCCGAGTTTCCCATTGGAGTCGACCGAACCCAATCTTAGGTGAGGGGCGGGATCGCTGAGCAAACTCACCGAGGCTTCGGTGGTGCCGCTGAAGGTGAACCATCCGCCCCAGTAATTTTCTTTTGTGACTTCGCCGAACGGTGCGCCGAGGAGCGAAGCAAACAATACTTTGGGGGCCACCGCTTGCAGCTCGGCCCCCTGCATTTCCATCACGGTATTGATGGAAAGCGTGCCGGAAATCAATCCTTCGGAAGTCGCGACGAGATCGATGGGGCCGGTTAGATTTTGTGCTTCAATAGTGAACACCCCCATGCCTTGCGACAACACCACCTCGGAGGTTTGAACCGCTCCGAATTCCGAACTCATTTCCGTGACGCGAAGAGAAACCGGGGTGGAAGAGTCGGTGGTGACAAAATTGCCGTTGCCGTCGAGCGCCTTCACAAGGATTTCGAGTGTGTCGCCGGTGTTCACTTCGTCCGAATTGGAGGAGAGCTCGAGTCGGTAAGAGGCGTCCGGAAGTAGGGTAAGGGGCAGCGTGGCCGGTTTGAAGCCGGGCATTGTGGCACTGACATAACCGGTGCCGGCCACCGTCGAGGTTTTAAAGGTGATTTCTGCGGTTCCATTTTCCATATGCACCACCGGTTCATTTTCAAGTGAGCCATAGAGCGGATCCACCACGCCAAAGGTAACATCCCCATTGAGGCCGGAGAGTGGTTCATTGGAGTTATTGAGCACTGCCCATGCGGTGAGTGTGGTGGTATTCACTCCATTGGCCGTGAGTTGATCGTTTGCGGTTTGGAGTTGGAGTGTGATGTTGTCATACACATTCAACGTAATGCTTCCTTGAATGCCATTCCACTCCGCGGTGATCGTCACCGGCCCTTCTTGGTCTCCGGACTTTACATCAAACCCGATGATTCCCTCATACACCGTGAGCTGGGTTCCTTCGGTTTGTGGATCTTCGTCGCGGGTGGGGTCAATCACCCCTGGGCTGTCCACGTTGATTGTCACGGGATACGGTTCCTGATTGGCCACATTGCCATGCACATCGTAGAGCGCGAGTTGGACGGCGGTTTGATTCAATCCGCCGGATTTCAAAAAGGGAGAATCACTGGTCATGGTGATGGAATTCGGATCCCCGGGATACACATTTAAGGTTGTGTTGATGACCGGCAGTGCATTGGTCAGCAGTTGCGCCGTGACATCAAAATAACCGGCTGTGGTCGAGGCCAGCAACTCCGTTTCGGCAACCCCTTGCTGCACCTTCACTTGAGTATGTAAAATTTCGGCGTAAGGATGGGCGGGGTCTACGGCAATGAACTCCACGACACTCTCATTATCGTCTTTCATGGGCTCACCCTTTTCATCGAGAATTTCGGCTTTCAAATAAATGCGCGAGCTTCCATCCGCCGGAAGATCTTTGGTGAAAAGACGTGTTTCAAACAGTACGTCTTCCGACAGACTTTGGGTTTGATACGCGGAGTCTCGGGACAGATGCAGCCCTTCGACATGGCCTCCGGACTCATAAGTGTCGTTGGCATTGACGGCATCATCGGACACATCCAACGGATCGCTTCCTTGAAGTGCTTCTTCCAAGTCATTCACTCCACCTCCATCACTGTCGTCCTCAAAGGGATCGGTTCCAAGAGTGCTTTCTTCCGCATCGCTGAGCCCATCCTCATCCGAGTCGGTTTGGGCATCGGAAGGCCCGGTTCCGTTTTTGTCATCCGTGGGCTCATCGGGTGAAGGCTCGGTTGTGGGGGTTGGAGGGTTGGAGTGCTGCGTGGTTGCGTCGCTCGAATCATCGGAAGGATCATTCACCGCATTTTGATTGTTTATGATTTCATCCAAATCATTCATCCCGCCACCATCGGTATCGGGGGACGAAGGAGAGGTTCCAAAATTGTACAACTCGCTGTTATCGGGCAATCCATCGCCATCTTCATCTTGAGTGCGACAATCGCTGACGTCCAATAGGTTATCAACCATCATGGTAAATTCTCCGCGGGAAATCGGAGCCTCCAGCCAGGATTGAATCTCTCCTCCTTGAGACAGTTCTCCCTCAATCCAGGAAGTGAATTGTGAGGTGGAATAAGTGTCCAGTTCCGTGAAACGTCCTTCGGGATACAAGTGTTTGCCTTGCGCCGAAATGACGTAATTCGTGTACCATGGAAGCTGCGCATAAGCCGTTTCATTCACCGCGACTTCTGCGGTTTCAAGCAGCACTTTAGTCGCTTCCGCTCGACTCATGGAATTTTTAGGAAGGTAGTAGCCTTCATTCGCCCCACTTTGATAGCCGGAAATTAGCTCCGCGTTGCGGCTGTAGGCCACACAATAAAAAAGATCGGGATTGATGTCGGTGTCGGGAAAAACATGTGAGGCGTAGGCGGCTTCAATATCGTTTTTGGCCACGTCGGAAAAGGAAGTGCAGTCGATACAGATCGCCCCCAAGTTGAGTTTGGTGAACTCTTCCCGTGTGATGGACTGTTCCGGGCGGAAGGAGCCGTCGGAATAGCCGTTCACCACCCCTCGGGTATAAAGCTCCAGAACTCCGGAGTAGGCTTCGTGATCGGTAAAAAGATCGGTGAATAAATGTTGTCCTTTAAAGAAAGGGGAGTACCCGTTCGTGAGCTCTTCGCCGTCTTCAAATGAGTCTCCATCCGTATCTCGATGTTCAAGTTGGGTTCCGATGGTCCATTCCTTCAAGTCATCCAAAACATCCCCATCGGTATCCGGCAGTTCACTCACACTTGCGGCTTCGACGGATGCGGATTCAAAACCTAAAAATAGTTTAAGCCCCTCAAACCAGGACATGGAACCTCCCTCGCGTGAATCGGGTGCCATAGAAATCTGCTCCGTTTCAATGGTGTCCAGCGTTGTTGTGCTGCTTCCAATGATCACTTCAAACAAACGCGTTTGTCCCAATCCCACGCCAAAGTGAATATGCGGATTGGAGATTTCGGCATAGGGTGAACCTTGGTCCAGCGTGAGCGAACTCTCGTCTTTGAGGTAAATATTGCCTTGGGCATTCACTACTCCCAACGTGAGACTTCCATTGGAAAATTCAACGTTTGTTCCATCGGCGCTTGCTTTCAAATTCCATTCATCCGAAGGGTTGGCATCCACAGCGCGCACATCATTCACTTCGCCCGAAAGTGTCTCGCTCGAATTCCAAATGGTCACCCGTTCCACGTCCGGCATTAAAAAGTACGACGCCAGGGCATTCTGGGAACTTTGGCTCAAGATCACCAGTCGAGTGGGGTCGGTGGTGGTGGCTTCTCGCGCTTCAATCGTATAGTCCGCGGCATTCAAAAGTTCCATGGCGCCGTTTGAGGCCCGAACCACGGCCACCGCTTTTTCTTGCTCATTCAAGATTAAGACATCTTCCAAGGTTTCGGTGGTGTAGACCTCGTTCTCCGTGACCGTTTGTTTTTCATAGGTCGAAAGTTTGAGCGATTCTTTTTTACTGGTGAAGCTCATGACATTGGAGGTCACGCCAGTAATATTCTCACCGGTTCCCAGAGCCTGAAGAGAAAAGGTTCCGGCATCGGGGGGCGTGGAAAGATTGAACGTGGCCTGACCCTTCACGATTTGAATGGGTTCCGCAGTGAGCAGAGTCACAAATTCCGTGCCACTCACCACTTGGAGTTGAATCTGACTGAAGCTGTCTTGAAGATTGGGTTCTCCTGCCGCATCCAACGCGGTAACGGTTACCGAAGTTTGATCCGAGCCGTTGGCATACAAAACACCAGATTCATCCCATTCCAGCGAGAGGTAGGTGGTGCCATCACTGCCGTCAGGGGTTCCATCGCCGTTGCTGTCCATTGTATACGGGGCGGTGTCAATCGAATCCGCAACCCCGTCATTGTCCGTGTCCTTGGCAACTCCCAAAGACTCCTCGCTTCCACACGTCAATGAAAATCCAAACGAATCCAGTTCATCAATCGCGCCTTCGATCGGCTCCTCAATCACGCTTGCGGCCTTATACGCCACCGTGGTCGCCAAGTCTTTGGCCCAGTCGACAATATCCGCAATCCACACAAACGGAAACCACGAAATATGAGTACTGGTGGGGTCATTCACATCGTACGGTTCTTCCTCCGGCAATTGGGCCTCGGCACTTTCCGACTCGGTTTGGTTTGGATTGAATTCCAAATCGGGGTCGTCTTCCCAGCTCACAATATTGGAATAAAAACTCATGTTCATGGACTCCGGCATGCCCTCGGAAACCAAATAAAGCGACTCATACCCGTTTTTCGGTTTGGCCACAAACGTGGGCGTTTCCGCATCGAGATAAGAGGTGAGCAGCCATTCGTGTTTTTCATCGAGATTCATTTCCCGCCAGCGCATGGCATCCTCAAACTGTTCTTTAAAAATCACATTATTCGGCAGACTGGTGAGAAATCCTTCATATTCCGATGCGCCGGGAACCGCCTCAATAATTCGTTGCTGCGAGACGGAAAGCAGTTGCTCTAATTCCTCCCAGCTGGATACCGTGTACAAATCGGGGTAGTCGATCCTTTGGTAGTTGTATTCTCGATCTTGAAAGGTCACATGCCGCGGACGATCGATGGGCAGCGTTTCGCTGAATCCGGCTTCCAGTTGTTTATTGATCGTGGAATTGATGGGTTCGACGTGTTTGAGAATGCTCGAAATTGTCTTAGCCTCCGCCTCTTCGTCCGTCCAGGAACCCTGATCTTCCTCAAGGTATTCTTTTTCGATGGCCATGGTCACCGAAAGATCGGGATTGAATGAAAATCCTGAGACTTGATAGAATGGTTTTTGGCCGGAAAAAAAGCCGCCGATTTCTTGTTGGCTGTCTTTGTTGATGCTCAGTTGTTCAAAGAACGCGCCCAGCGTGAGAGTCGTGGAATCACCGGCTTTGCCCATCAAATAAATGTTGTCGACATCTCGTACGGCAATGGCATAGGCTCCATCCTCATGCAGGTCGTCGATGATGGCTTGCACTTCCATGTCGTAGTCGTCTTCGTCGTAATCACCGTCTCCATCCTTATCATCTCCTTCATCTTTGTCACCTTCCTCCAAATCTTCGGCCAGATCGGCATACTCATTGATGAACTCATCCGCGTAAGTCCAGTACCCGCTTTCATTGGGTGTGCCGTCGTCGCCTCCCCCGACCAGACCGGTTTCTTCTTTGAAATCATAGCAGGAACGGTAGTCCACCGTGAGATCCGGATTTTCCACCTCGCGTGTCCCGGCTTGATCGCGCACGGGCTGTTGGGCCACAACCGGAAAACAGTATTCCGGAGTTTCATAAAAGCCGCCGTAGCATCCGCCGTAGTCTTGTCCTTGCTCCTCAAACTGTCCCGAGGTGTTGTAGTTGTATAAACGGTTGGCCTCCACCATTTGATTTTTTCCGCCTTCGTCATAGGAGCCGCGGTACATGGAACATTGCGCCACACTTGTGACTTCTTCGGCGGGAAGTCCATTAATGAACACCTCATCCGAACCAAATCCCAAGTTGCGAACCGAATGATTCCAAAAGGTATATTCATAGTCCGCCTCTTTTTCTTTTCCCTCTTTGTCTTTGTATTTCACGGTGCCGGAGACGGTCACTCGGCCGATCATCGGCAGGTCGTTGGCCACTTCGGTCACGACATCATTCACCGCGTTTTCCACAATCGTATTGGCGGATTTTAAAAAGAGTTGAACATATGCGTCTCGCTGGCCCATAAGCCCCACCAACGTTTCTCGGTCACTCTGTTTATGTCCTTCGGGATCGGTTCGTTCGGTTTCATAACGCCCCGTGAAGTCCGTCCAGGTATTGATGTTGCCAATGTATTTTTTAAACAACTCCGGATATTTTTTAAAAAAACTTTCCACGACTTTTTTGGACTGAATGTCCGGCAGTTCGCTGAAAAGATCACCACCATCCTCTTTGTCTCCGGCTCGATCTTCATCTGCCACTCCATCCCCATCCGCATCATTGTCATCATCGCGATCTTCATCACACAACCCGTCTTCATCGTCGTCATTGTGAATGTCTCCGTTGCACCGGGTGTCCAAGCATGAGTTTCCTTCGCGGTCGCGATTGTCGGGTTTGAAAATTAAATTCCCATTGGTGTAATTCGAGGGAACATAGTCCACTTCAACCCCATTTTTAAACGCGAAACAGTACGGGTCATAGGTGGGATAGGCTTCATCGGTATAGAGCGTTTTGAGTAGATTTTGATCGTTGTCCGACAGGTCGTTGGGCTTGTACCAAAAAGGGCTGTGCCTTTTGATGATCTTGCTGTCCAACACTTCGATTTCCCACCCGTTGGGCCAGCCATCGCCATCCCAGTCCGCTTGATCACCATCCTCGTCTTTGCCGCATTGTCCGGAACAGCCGTCTCCATTGGCATCGCCGATGGGGTCTTCATCCGTGAGAAGATCACCATCGTTGTTGTTGTCTTCAGTCCCGTCTTCATCCACGAAATTGTCTCCCGTGGAGCAGTCGATGCCATCGTTGTTGCTATCCCATTTTGAATCGTCTTGAGTCCAGCAGTCGCGGTCGTTGTCGATGCCATAATAGAAGTTTCCATCTTCCTCATCGATGGCACCATCATTATCGTCGTCGTAGCCGTTCACTGGATCTTCATCGATACGACCGTCACCATCATTGTCCAATGCATCGCCTCCTTCAAGCGAACCGTTCACTTCCACAAAAAGTTCTCGCGCCAAATCGGCGGTGTACCATTTGTAGGCCACTTCCTGCCAATGGTCGACAAACCGTTGATACGCCTCAACACCAGTTTTTTCGAGCGATTTTTTCTCGGCAACCGTATCGGCGTAAAACAATTTTTGATCAAATTCGGAAAATTCTGTGTAGCCCTGACGGTACAAAGTGTTTTTGTCAAAGTAGTCCGCCAACAGTTTGCTTCCTTCACTACCGCTAACCGGTGATTTGATCACCCCGTGCCAAACTTCCGGTTGCGCCTCCTCGCTTTCAGGGCTGCGTTCAAAATCACCCGTCGTGGAATTGAAGAGATAGACGCGATCTTCAAAATCCGTGTATGGAAAAAGGCTCAGGTAGCGATTATCGTTTTTTGTCACTACCGGAATCGGGACATTGCCGACCAAAACGATCCCTTGCAATTGAGTGATGGCGTCTTCCGTTCCATCTCCTTCAAAGTACAGTTTCTCCAAAGCCTGCATGATATTTTCAGGCTTTTCTTCGGCATGGGTTCGAACGATGAGTGCCTTGGTGAGCGGCAAAGCGGCTTGCACTTGCTCGGCATACCGGTCGATGCGCGCCTTGAGTGTGGTTTCTTGGAGTCCGCCGTAGGCATCACTCAGGCCCACATATTCCGTAGAGTCGCTGTAGATGGCATCATCCACCAAGATCGCCACAACCCCCAATCGTTGTTTATCCGAAGCCCCTTGAGAAAGATTGATACGCCCCATTTGAGTCCCCAAAAGCGCGACGATGATCGCCATTGAAAGCAGACGTTTCACAGGGGAGGAGAGGCGCATGAAAAAAGCTTTTTTACTAAGCTTGATTATAGGGTTTTTGAGCCTGAAAAACAACGAAATTAGGCCTTAGGAACCTCTGAAAAAAAATAGTTACTATTACAATTTTTACCCCGCACTGCGGGGCTGCAAACGATTTATCGCTTCTCATCGTATCGGTATCTGATACGCCTTCGAAGCTCTGCATCGTTTTCGCTCGAAGAAGTAAAAATCTCATAACGAAACTATGTTTTTCAGAGGTTCCATTATCAAATCTTTTAGGTGAACAGCTCCTAGAATACCCTTACCATGAAAAAAATCCGATTAGGGGTCACTTTTAGGTAGGGGGTACGGCCTTCTTATCGCGTCATGACATAGAATGAATCGGGCGTCGTTTGAGCGGAGCAGTCATTATTTTGCTGCAGATCTTTTTGGGTTGCGGATAAAATGGTCCAGCCCGCGCTAGAGGTGAGATTGCAATAGTTATCCTCCGAGCTTGCCGTGTCCACCTCCATGTCGGCCACTAAAATGTAAGCTCCGCCGTTGCCGGTTGAAGAAGGATTGGCCGTATCGGACTGAAGGGCTCTATAAAAATATTGTCCTTGGGTACACGTCAAGGGTTTACCACTGCCCGGATCCGTAGGTACTTTGCCGCCCTCTAAATATTTTGCAATCGCTTGATCCAACCATCCTCCTGAGCCCACACAGTCTTCGGAGGGAACATTCCCATCGCTCGGATAGCCTCCATTGTCGTTGAAATAAATTTCGAGAGCCGTGGCGATGTTTTTTAAATCGGCGGTACGCTTAATGTCACGGCTTCGCGCCGGCCCACCGATGATTCTCGGCACCAACGCAATGGCCAAAATGCCAATGATCGTGATGACAATGAGTAGTTCAATCAAGGTGAAACCACGTTGCGAACGACGTGAGGCAATGACCATAGTGGGGAGGTATAAAAAATAAAGGAACCTATAGATCTCAATTCCTCATAGAAACGAGGAGCCCTCAGGGGCAAAAGTTTTATAATTTAGCGAGCCATGACATAAAAGGCATCTTTGGTTGTAGTCACGGTAGAGCAGTCATTAGCGGATTGAAGAGTGGTTTGGGCGGTAAACAGATCACTCCATCCGCCAGCGCCGATGTTACAGTAGTTGTCTTCGGAGTTGGCTGTGTCCACCTCTACGTCTGCAATTAAAACATAAGCAGAGGGTGTAGTGATGGAAATTGTTGCCGGCAAGACTTCATAATAATATCCCGCGATGCATCCGAGAGGCTTTCCACTGCCCGGATCGGTGGGGAGACTTCCTCCTTCGAAATAAGGAGAAATCGCGTTATCAATCCATTGTCCTGCCCCAATACAGTCATTATCAAGCGTTCCGGAGTTGGTGGGATAATATCCGTTGTCGTTGAAATAAAGTTCGAGCGCAGTCGCAATATTTTTAATGTCCGCTTGTCTTTTGACATCGCGAGCCCGAGCCGGTCCTCCCATGATTCTCGGCACCAAGGCCACGGCCAAAATACCGATGATGGTGATCACAATCAAAAGTTCAATCAACGTAAAACCTTTGGCATTTTTTTTTGCCATTGAACGAGAGGGGGTAGACATAGGGGGGAAGGGATTAAACCATATCGAATCAGATAGACGGATTATATAGCAGTTTAATGGTAAGGTGCAAATTTTTTGTTTCGGGGTTATTCCGTATCCAAGACCGTGCCGGGGTTTACTTGTTTTTTAGAGGATCGAAAAGTTGGAATATTTCTTTAATTAGGAGTATAATAAAAAGATTTTATAACATAATAATCTAAAGTCATGTCCTCTGCGCATAATCCCGAATTTTCTCAGCCGGAATATTATCAAAAACGGTCGGAATCTCTTGCGAAAAAAGGTATTGACCCACGCGAAGCACGTTTTGGGAAGTATGTGGTGGGAATGGAAATTCAGAAAGGGGAAACCCTGGGACAAAGGATTCAGTCTTATTATGAAAAGCATGGCGAATCCAAAACCAAGGCGCGTGAAAAAGCTTTTTCATTGCTCGCCCAAATGACTAAAGCGGGTCGAGGGATTTTGGGGTTCGATGTGGATGCGGTTCAGGAAGGAGATTTCTTTAAGTTTGATGGAAATAAAGTGACGATTTTATACAATAATAAAGAAAAAAAGGGGGGTAAAGAACGAAGCGGTTCTAAAACGATTGAACTGGATTTGAATGGAGAAACGGGTCATATTATTGAGCAAAGTCGACAAGCGTTGGAAGGCACTCGTGTTGATTTGGCGAACCAATGGATTGATCGAAAGATTTTATCCAATGTGGCATTGGCCGCTGTGGGAATTGAAAATTGGAATAAAGGACGCGATGCTTTTGTGAACGGTTTATTGAAAAAAGGTCCTTCGATTGTGATGGTTCCCGGAGAGGCTCCCGTTTCATTGGGAGAGCTGCTGGCTAAGCTCAAAGCTCCGAAATATAGTAAGGAGTACAATATTGTCATTCTGAGTTATTTGGAAGAAGTGAAAGCAAGTGGTTACTCCATGCGAAAACTATGGGCGGAGCTACGATCGGAAGTACCTTTGGCAGTAAGGAAAGAGTTTGGGGCGGAGAAGACGGAGTCTTTGTCCGTAGAGAGTGTTGTGCAACCGGAAGTCGTTGAAAGCGAGCGTTTGCCCATCACGGATCCTGCGACACCTGCGGAAGAGGTTTACAATCTCACCTTAGAAATCACGGATGCCCAGAAAGAATTGGAATCAAAATATCCCGGAGTAAAAATTGGAATGGAGGACGCTTCGTTTGGAAGAAAAGAAGTGGTGCTTATATTGGGAACGGAGACGAAGCGATTTAAAATAAACCCTTCCAATAAAGAAGCGGTCAAAGGAGAAGTGATGGAAAAGGCTCAAAACCTTGTCGAAAATTATTTAAAAATCGAATCCAATATTCCACAATCGGAGTTGATGACGGCATTAAAAGTATATCCGGGATTCATTACAAGGATGGTGGCCAAATTCAATTTAGCCAAAGGAGCAAAGCTCGGAATCAATAAGATTGAACCGATGAATGCCGGAGAGCAACCTTACTACGATTTTATTTCACCGGTTAAAGATGCTACGGTTCGTATTCAGGCCTTTGATCTTGCCACCGCGATGCAGAATTATGCGGTGGATTACTTGAGTTGATCCTTACCAAATCAAAAGGATGCGATTATAATGGTGTCATGAAGCAGAATCCTTCCTTCTGTAAAAAACCGGCCATGACGCTCATTGAGTTGCTGGTTGTGATGGGTGTCATTGGTATTCTGATGACGGTTTCGATCGGCGGCATTTCCAAAAGCCGGCAGCAGGCTCGTTTTAAAGAAGCGGTGAATACGGTGGTGGGGTTCATTCAAGGAGCGCGCAGTCGAGCTCTAAGCAATTTGAGTATGAACATTGGAGGAATTGATTATTCCGCCGATGCTTTTTATCTTCAGATCAATTCGCAAACCAATGAATTGAATTTATATGCCGATTTCAACGGCACGAATGATCAACTTTTGGAACATCAGACCTTAGACCCTTCGGTTCAAATCACACCCAATCCCTCCGATCTCGATCGCATGGTGTATTTCGCGCCGATGGGAGAGTTGGAGTTTTTCTACACCGACGGAAGTCCCGATAATGAAATCACCTTAACGCTCACCAGTCCGGGAAATCCTTTTGAACAAAAAATATTTTTATCCGAAGTTGGACGGGTTCCGGAATTGGTGAAATAGTGAACAGCTCCTAAATGAAAACCATTATTTTTTTCAACATTCCGTCTCACGGACACATCAATCCTACCTTGCCATTGGTGAAACGTTTGGCGAAACGCGGGCATCGGATCATTTATTATTGTTTTGAGGAATGGCGAGAACAATTGGAGTCGCTTCCCGTTGAATTCAGGGCCTACCAAAATATTAAATACCGTCATGGTGACGTGCAATCGGGAAATTTTATCCATCTCGCGCGGCGGTTGTTGGAAGTTTCCGATCCCATTCTTCAGGCCCATTTGGAAGAAGTGAAACGGGATGATCCCGATTTGATCATTCACGACTCATTATGTCCTTGGGGAAAAATCATGGCCCATGAGTTGAAGGTGAAAGCGGTGAGTTCCATCACGACTTTTGTGATCGGATACAAACTCATTCGCAAAAATCCATCGATGATTTTTCAACGCCTCCGGGAGTTATTCTCTATAAATTATGTCATGTTTCGACGGTATGCTCGAAAGCTTTATCTAAAATATGGGATTCAATTTTCACTCAAAGAGGTGTTTCGAAATAAGGAAAAAAGGAATGTGGTCTATACGTCACACTTTTTCCAGCCGTACGCGCAAGATTTGGGAAAGGAATTTTATTTTGTGGGACCATCTTTTGAGAATCGTGAGGGAAAGAGTGATTTTCCGTTCAATCAATTGAATCCGAATCAAACTAAAATCTTGATTTCTTTAGGAACGATTATGAACGAGCGAACCGATTTTTATCGAGAATGTTTCAAGGCCTTTAAAGACCAAGAGGTTCAAGTGATTCTTTCAATCGGGAATAAAGTCGATTCTAAAAGCCTGGGGGAAATCCCCGAGAATTTCATCGTTCGGGCGACGGTTCCACAGCTGGAATTATTGAAGCAGGTGTCGCTTTTTATTTCGCATGGAGGCATGAACAGTGTGAATGAATCCTTGCATGAGGGAGTGCCTTTGGTGCTTTTTCCTCAGCAAGGCGAGCAAAAGATTGTGGCCAATCGAGTAGTGGAGTTGGGAGCCGGAATCGTACTGAAAGGAAAAAATCCAACCGCGCAACAAATCCATCAAGTGGCGATGCACGTCCTGGAAAATCCCGACTTCAAAAAGAATGCGGAAAAAATCGAAAAAACCTTACGCGAGGCGGGTGGAGTGGAGCGGGCTGTGGAGGTGGTGGAGGAACAGCTCCTAAAACGGTGACATGTATTCAACATCGGTCTGTTGGGAAGTGCCGGAGTCGATGAGGTCCACCGTACGAAATCGATGACGGCAATAGGTTTGTAATTCGGGGTCAAAATAAAGGTTGGTCCAAATTTCAGGATCCCTAACCGCGTCCCAGCTCAGCGGAAGTGTGTTTTCTGGATGGAGTGTGAAGGTTTGCCCTTCGTAGAGTGTCGGAAGCTCGTTTTGTGATAAAACGGTTCTGTAGTCGGGATCCGGTTTTAAATAGAGTGCGGAAGCCTTTAAGGTGATAAAAGTATTGCATCCCGGTTCAAATCCGTAACCTGGGTCATAACGGTCATAGGGTTGAGGATTGGAGTCGGTACTGCGTTCCATTGAAAAATCTTGAACCGGCCCACTCAATTCTGGCCCATAATCAGCGGTATTGAGCATTTCCTGATAGTTATAGTCGCCTATTCTCATATCATGTGTAGCTCCATCCGTTTTTATCAGAGATTGGCTTCCGTCCGGCAATAAATCGAGACAGGTATAAAAAAGAGGGGGATTTAGCGAAGTGGGCAATGTTTCATAATCAGGATAACGTAATCCGATTGAGAATGAATTTCCTTTGAATCTATCCCCGCGACTCGACCATTCTCCTCCCAGGCTCAATTTCACAAGTGTTCCCTCAAAGGCGTTTCCCACCCATTCTTCCATTTGGTTTTGCCATCCGATCAGGCTGGAGTCGGTCCAATACACTTCTTTCGACATATGACGTCCGCATGTATTTTTAATCGTGCGATTATCATTTCCCATCACAGGGAGCGCTTCAAGGGTTCCTGACTTTATTCCGGGATTAGCCACTAAAGAAGCGGCAATAAAAGTAGCGAGGTCATTTGGACTAAGAGGAGGAGTGCTGGGGCGGTAGAAGTTTGATTCGGGAATAACGAACTGGTTCATGGCCTTGAGATAAACGGCACAGGCCGCGTCGATTTCCGTGGCGTTGATTTCTTGATCTTCCAGGGTTTCCATTGCCGAAGCCGAAAGGTGACTGTTGATGTCTCTAATGATTTCAGGGCATTGGTCTAAATCAAGAGTGGAGTGTTGTTCTTCGGGAGTGCGACATCCCATCATGCTCTCTGCGGCAAGGAGCGCCTTTAAGCCTAAGCCAAGCGTTTGGGGTAATTTCATGAGTGTAAGGACTTAGGAATGGATCTTATTATAGTTGCAATAAGGGATATGTCAAATGCGCATTTCTTCCGCTTGTAACCTATAAAAAGGATGATTCTTGAGCGAGGAATGAGGAGCTCTCTTTCCCCCTTCACCATAATCTATAAAATGGGATATCCTATTAAGTGAGAAATTTTATAGAAAGAAAGTTCGGGAGAGTCCCGCGTGTTCGTCGACGAAGCATTTTGTTCTGCGTAGGAGGCGAATAGGTGGGACTTTCCCGTTGGCAGGTTTCGCTCCCTTTCGAACGTAGGGGATTCCCATTTTATAG
Organism: uncultured Candidatus Peribacteria bacterium; assembly: GCA_964436935.1. Lineage (GTDB taxonomy): Bacteria > Patescibacteriota > Gracilibacteria > UBA1369 > UBA12473 > CAYTES01. Next base: position 26,283 of record CAYTES010000007.1, read on the forward strand.
GTTCCCCACCACATCCAACAAGCTGAAAATCGGCTGCATCACGGAAATGATCAATCCTCCCACAATCACTCCCATGGTGACCATGATGAGCGGCTCCATGAGCTTGGACATATTCGAGGCCATTTGATCGACCTGTTCGTCATAATAGTTGGCGATTTTGTCACACACGGTCGAGAGTTCCGCGGTCTGTTCCCCGATGGAAATCATCGACACCACCATATCCGGAAACAAGAATCGACTGTCGGTCAGATTTTCGGCCAACGGAATACCGCGGGATACATCTTCGGCGGCCAGAAGAATTCGCTGCCGATACACTTTGTTTCCAATGGCATCCGCATCAATTTGAAGTCCTTTCACAATCGTGATGCCGCTATTGAGCAGACTTCCCAGTGTTCGGGTGAATTTGGCAAGGGACATATTGCGAATCATCCTTCCGACAATGGGAAGATGGAGCATCAAATTGTCCCAATGGTAGGCACCGCCGGCGGTGCGTTTCCATACATAAATCCCGCCGATCCCCACAAAGAGTCCGGCAAAAATGGTCAGATAAGAATTCACGACAAAATCACTCAATGCAATCAAGATTTTGGTGGACGTGGGCAATTCGCCACCCCCTTGCGTAAACAATTGCATGAGTTGAGGGACGACAAAGGCCAAAATCACAAAGATGGCACCGAACATGATGATCATGACCACGGCCGGATAAATCAGGGCTCCTTTGATTTTTGAGGTAACCGCTGAATTTTTTTCTTCCTGCGTGCCCACTTGCTTGAGAATGCCATTCAATTGCCCCGAGGCTTCCCCTGCATGGATCATCCCAATTTGGGTGTCGCTGAACACTCCTCTAAAATCTTCCATGGCCTCGGAAAAGCTTTTTCCAGATTCGATTTTTTGAGCCATGGTGGCAATGATGTGTTTGAATCGGATGTTTTTCATTTGATCGGCCAAGACGTAGAGTGCCTTAACGAGGGGAACTCCGGCCTCGATCATGATGGAGAGCAATTGAAAAAACGTCACCTTGTCTTTCAAGCTGATGGTACTGAACGATTGAATGCCATCATTCAATCGACGATACCAATAGGCCAACCCGTGCTCCGCAAGATCGGTTTGGGGGATCATGTCACTTTCTTCTCCAATTTCAAGCACGCTCACGGCATCATTAAAACCGGTGCCCAAGACGGGGTTTTCAGCGAGCGAGGGAGTGGAGGCTGCAGTAGGTTCCATAAAAAGTTAAATTATTCAATCGGTCGGGCGACGCGGTACACTTCGCTCAGGGTGGTTAAACCTTGCAGCGCTTTTAAAATTCCGCTTTGTTCCAAGGTGGTCATGCCGCCCTTGATGGCCGCTTCTTCCAGTTCAATCGACGGTTTGCGTTGAATGATTTGATGGCGGAGCTCATTGGTCATTTGAAGCACTTCGTAAAGCCCCACACGACCATGGTAGCCCATGTGATCACACTGGTCGCAGCCCACCGGTTCATAAAATTGCAGTCCGGCCAAAAGCCCTTGATCCGCTTCCGCTTTTTCGGCGGGAGAGAGTCGATCGATCGCTTTTTGAACCGTGACTTTGGTGGCCTCATCCAGGCTCGCCATAGGTTTTTTACAGCTTTGACACAGTTGGCGCACCAACCGTTGGGCAATGATGGTATTGATCGTGGCGGTCATCAAAAAAGGAGGAACTCCCATGTTGTCGATACGCGTGATGGTTTCCACGGCGCTGTTCGTGTGAATGGTCGATAGCACCAAATGCCCGGTAAGGGAGGATTCGATGGCCACATCAATGGTTTCACGGTCACGGATTTCTCCCACCATCATGATGTCCGGATCTTGACGCAGGGCGGCACGTAAGCCGCGAGCAAAGTCGTATTGAATGTCCGGGTGCATTTGGCTTTGATTCAATCCGTTCATTTGGATTTCAACCGGATCTTCAAAGGTCAAAATATTCACTTCGGATTTGTTCAGCATTTGAAGACAGGAATAGAGCGTGGTGGTTTTACCCGATCCGGTCGGTCCGCTCGTGAGGATGATTCCATTTGGAAGTTGGAGGCTCTTTTTTAAATTTTCAAGCCCCACCCCGGTGAGTCCGAGGCCTTCTAGGGCCGGAATTTCACGGGTACGTTCTTGAATACGCATCACGACTTTTTCGCCGTTCACGGTCGGAAGGGTGGAAACACGCAAGTCCATCTCCCGTCCGTCCGGTGTGGTGACTTGAGCGCGTCCGTCTTGCGGAATCCGTTGTTCATCGATTTTAAGATTCGACATGATTTTGATGCGGGACACCACTGCCGGATGAATATTGGGTGGGTATTCCACGATTTCCCGGAGCACACCATCCACACGGTAGCGAATACGCACCGTATTGTCTTTGGGCTCAATGTGAATATCACTCGAGCGGATGTCCACGGCGTAGGAAATGCCACTGGTCACCAGCTGCGGGATATTTCCCGAAATGATGGAGTTTTGAAGTACCTTCAATTGAGTGGTGGAAATGGGTGCCACAGCAGCGGCAACAGGAGGTGTCGCGACAGTGGGTTGGGGAGCGGGGGGTGGAGGAGCAGGAGGTGGGGGCGCGGCGATAAGGGCTACCGGAGTGGCACTCGCTAAAACCCCGGCAGTGGAAAGAGGCGTTCCTGTTGTTGGATTTCCATTGGATAAATTGGGGAACAATAGTCCACCGGCAGGCAAACCTGCTCCGGGAGAAGAATCAAAATGAGGGTCGGTAGAATTCATTTGCAAAAAAGACAGATTTATACACTTTGAAGGTACGCAGCGATCGACAGTTGAACGCGAAGCGTTTTGCTTTCGCTGTTGCGTTGGAGGGATATTCCATTGATGGACATGATACGAATTCCATTTTCAATGGAACCCGAATTTTCAATGTATTCCAGGAATTTATAAAAGTTACGTTCGGACGTTTCGAGTGTCACCGCAACCGGAATAAATCCGTATGCGTTATTTCCGTCTGGAGTTGTGATTTCTCCGTAAACCAATTGATTGATGAAGAACGGGTTGCTTTCGTAGTGATTTTTAAGCGCAAAATCATCCAGCATCCGGGTTAGATTATTTAAATCTTCTTTGATCGGAAAAATGGAATTTATTTTTTCTTGTTGGGAAACTTGATCATCCAGGGCCTGCTTATTCGAGTCCTGATAGGATTTCAGGGCCTTTTGCTTATCACTTTCCAAATCCAATAAAATGCCATCGGCTTCGGCAAGATCGGCTTGTACGGCGGAGAGCGCATTGAATTGAGTCATCCCGTACCAGCCGGTGAAACCAAACAGTAAAAGTGCTGCAATAAGGGAAAGATGTCCGGGAGTGGAAGAATTCATAAAGATAAAATGAGAGATTAGTCGCGTGGAATGTGACCGTTATAGTCTTCTTTTTCGGGCTCAGCCCATAAGGAAGAAATAGAATCGAATACATTTAAGAAATTGGTGGAAACGGAGTCCGTGAGGGAGACACTCGATGTTTCGGTGGAGAGAGGGATTTCCTCCGATTCGGGGGCTTGAGATGTTTCATCGGAAGTGTCTGCCGGGGGGCCGGTGGTCTCCGGAGATGTGGTCCGGCTGTTGGTCGGAGCAGGGGTGGAAAGGACCGTGGGAATCACTTCATCCCGAAGATCCTCCCCGGTTTGAAGTTGCAGTTCAATGGAAAAGGAAGAAGTAAAAGAGTCTCCCTGTTCGCTGTTTTTGCTAAAGGAGCGGTCGGAGACATTGGCAAACAGCGTGGACTGTTCCAGCGCATCCATCAAATCCGAAATGAGAGAAAAGTTAAGGGTGTCTTCCGTTTGGGTTGTTCCCTTGAGCGCAATCGTTTGATCCGAGGAGTTGAAGGTGAGATTCGTGTAAAAAATATTGCCTTTGATGCCGCTGCCATAGAGCGGATCCACCTTTTGTGTCAATTCTTCGAGTTCTTGAAGGACTGTGGACCAGTGAACTCGGCTTCCTTTAATAGTGAGAACGGTGGTGAATTCATTTTTGCTGATTCCTGTCGCCATGGTGAATAATGTTTCAATCGTTTTAAAATCCAATTCTTGGCTCAGGTCGAGGCTTTTTATGTTTTGCTGAAACTCTTTGGCATTTAAAAGTGCCAAAATACTATTGAGATTATGACTTTGAAATTGGGATTCGGAATCTTTTTGAGTGGTCAGCTTTTTTTGGTCTTCCGCGATTTTGCTTTTTAAAGCGGCGAGGTACTCATTTTCGAGTTTTGTCGTATCTTCTTTAAAGGCTAAGGCCTTTGGGTAAAGGGGATGAATGAGTTTTTCTTTAATGGTGGTGAGCGAAATCTGTATTTCGGATTGAAGTTGGTCCAGTTCTTTTTTAAGCTGGGCTCGGGAATTTTCCGATGTGTATTCGGATTCATATTCCGCATATTTGAAAAGATAGCTGTCGGCCTGAAGACTGAAATCGTCCAGGGCAAATTTGGCAATGAGAGAATTATAAAAGTTAATATCGGTCTGTTCCTGTTTAAAGGATTCTTGAAAAACACTCAGCCGTTGGATTGGATTTTGGCCCAGCCAGGTGAAGCCTAGGCTTAGCTGGGTAAAAAAGAATCCATAAGTTGAGACCAGTGCGATAAGGCCGAATTTAAAAAGGAGACTTCCCCAGTGAAACGTTTCACTTCCCAGTCCAAGATCGGAGGCACTTTTCGGCTTCGGCCCTAAGATTTTAGCGGTATCTCCTTTTGCCATAACCGAGTCGACCACCGTGGAATTGCCCGTATTTAATCCGCCGTTTGCGGCTTGACCAAAAAGGTCCGGCATCGCTTCGGGGGCGGCATTGGAAGTCGGCCCACCATTAGAAAGTGCGGCTGATCCACTATTCAAATCCGGAAAAAGAGAGTTGTCCGCCATGGGTTTGTTTTTATTTTATCCAGTTATTTTATCAGATTTTGAATAAAAATGCAAAAGGCAGCACTTTAAAAAGGGACGCCGCGTCCATCAGATTAAAATGATGCGGCTTAAATCAAGTAGAGCGAAGGTGTCGTGGGCGACTTGGAATTGACAAAAATAAATATAAATGATATTATAATATAATAATTTTTAAAATTTATTCCACATGCCCACCCTCACTCCCACCATTCGAATCAAAGAAAAATTTGAACTCTCCCTTGATTTAGAAGGAGCCACGCAAGACCAAATTCATTCCATCCTGGAACTATGCCATCGCAAAGCTGGACGGGTTCAGTTGAATGAAAGCGGAAATCAGTTGACCGTGAATTTGAACAGCGAAAAAGAGTGCCATCAATTGATTGCGCAGATTGAAAAGGAGACGGGGGTAGATCTCCGGGAATAAATCCTTGGTCGATTCGGGGTCAGTCGTTCTATGCTAGGCCTTGTCTAAGGTGGTGGAATGAAGCGAGCCATTTTGGGGTGTCCACATATGCCAGCGGCTCATGATGCTTCCCCCAGCAGGCTCCGTAAAGTGAACGCATTCAATCCGTTCATCCGGCATTTCGACAGGATTTGTGAAATAGAGCTGTAGTTCCGGGAAATTAGGAATAGGCAAAGGGCCCAACGGAATAGTCCAGCCGGTACTGAGTCTGGTTTTAAAAACTCGTTCAAAGGTCTCTCGGTCCGTATGGCCGGAAATATAGGGTCCCAAATTTTGCCCTGAACCGATTTGATCGAGGTTCAATTCCGGAAATCGAGTCTTGAGTTCATCACGAAGTTCGGACAATCGATTCATCGAGAGCGTGAATCTAGATCCGGGAGTAGGAGTATAGGGGGCAGGTTCAAAATCAGGGTCTTCTTCCCTATTTCTGGTATTTGCAGCCTCAGCCATAGCCCTATCAAAGCGTTCTTGGCGTTCATAGGATTCGTCATCGATAGGAATTTGAATCGCCCCGGATTTAGCTTCAAGATAAAACGGAACGTCTGTGAATTTTTCTAACATATTTTTAGTTTATTACAATATTAAAGCGAGTATATCAAAAGCGGTCTGAAATGCAATTTTTTACAAAAAAAAGCCGAGAAGTTTATTCTCGGCTTTTTAAATGTCAGTCTTGAGTTAAAGGGGATTAGACCAATTCCACTTTGGCTCCGGCCTCTTCCAATTTTTTCTTCATCTCTTCAGCTTCCGGTTTCTTCAATCCTTCTTTCACTTTTTTAGGAGCGGCATCAACCAAGTCCTTGGCTTCTTTGAGTCCCAATTGAGTGAGTTCACGAACCACTTTGATGACGGCAATTTTTTGAGCACCGGCATCTTTCAATTCGACATCCCAAGAGTCTTTTTCTTCTTCAACAGCGGCGCCACCTCCGGCGGGAGCCATGGCCATTGCCATAGGGGCAGCAGCACTGACACCGAATTTTTCTTCCATGGCTTTGACCAAGTTGGCCAAATCAAGGACAGAAAGCTTTTCGACCATTTCGAGTACTTTTTCAGCATCTTTGCTGAGTTGGACAGATTCGTCTGACATGAGTTTAGGGGTTAAAAATGAAATAAAAATTGGGCCCTATGAAAAATATGATTTCGTCATGAAAATTTCATTCGAACGAGCGAAAACGATGAAGGCGTATCAATAAAACGATACGTCGAGAAGGCATGAGTCGTTTGCAGCCGAACGAGGGAATTTCCCATGGTAAGCATATTTTTCATAGGGTCCTAATAAAGTAAGATAAGATCAGCTCTCGGATTAAGCTCGTTTCTCTTGGTAGGCGTTCATCACACGGACGAAACCTCCCACCACGTTGTTCAAGGTGCCGACAAATCCGTTCAATGGACTCAAGGCGGATCCCATGAATTTGGCCAATAATACTTCTCTTGAAGGAATCGAAGCCAACTGGTTGACCATTTTGGCATCAATCACGCGGCCCTCCATCACACCTCCCATCAATTGAATCGCTTCGAATTTTTTGGCAAATTCCGCCATTTTTTGGGCGGCAACGATTTCGTCATCGTATCCAAAAGCCACTCCAATAGGGCCTTCCATCACGTCTTTGGGAAGCTCGATGCCATGCTCTTTAGCGGCAAGGGTCACCAATGTTTTTTTTGCAACTTTATAGTCGACGTTATTTTCTCGAAGGGCGCGACGCAGGGTTTGAATGTCGTTCACTCCCATCCCGCTATACTTGGCAAATACCACACCTTTGGCGCGGCTGAACTGATCTTTCAGTTTTGCCAGATCCTCAACTTTTTTTGCTTTACTGACAGCCATGGAAAAGTGGAAATGATATAAAAAGTCTCGAGGCTTTGGACTCGAGGACATCAGTGGCACTAAATTCGTATAGAAGTTCTGCGCCAGGTTGGATGAGCCTCGGTAGGGCTTATTCTTTGAAGGGAACCCTTCAGAAGCCTACGGTCTTAAGCAAACGCATTTTAGCGGGGTGGCTAAAGAAGTCAATGGTTTTTTTTTACTATTCTTGTGCATTGCGGGATGTATTTTGGGTGGACTTTAGAATGAGGACTGGTGTAAGCCCGATGTTTTCCATCAATGTTTGAAGTCGTTTTTCTAAGTCAATTACCTCGCTCCAGTCTAACTCATCTATCTCAAAAGTTAAATTTGGTTGTTGATTGATGAAGAAAAGCGTCGAAGGAGCGGCTAAAAGCAGTAAGGCGTCTTCTATTTCCGCGTATATTGCTTCCAAAAAATCAAACTCTTCCATAAGTCTGGAAATTAAAATTTAGCAAAGAATCATAACACATAAAGCAATAAAGTCAAACAATTTAATCCCTTTCAAAGACCTGTTACAATACCGCCACTATGGGAATGATAGAACATGTGCGCCAATTTCTGATCGAAACTCAAAAGTCCGATAAAAAGCCGCTCATCGTGATTTTAGGGCCGACCGCTTCGGGGAAAACCGCGTTTAGTTTAAAGTTGGCTTTGGAGATCGACGGAGAAATTATTTCCGCCGATTCACGGCAAATTTATCGCACAATGGATCTGGGGACGGATAAAATCAGCGCCACCATTCAAGAAAAAATTCGTCACTATATGATTGATATTCGTGACCCGGATCGGGCGTACAGTTTGGCCGATTTTCAGCGGGAGTCTAGGCGCATCATTGAGGATATTCATCAGCGGCATAAAATCCCGCTTCTCGTGGGAGGAACCGGTCTGTACATCAGTGCCATCGTTCAAAATTATCAACTTCCCGAAGCGCCGCCTAATCCCGGCTTGAGGCAAGAGTTGGAAGCGGAATTGGAGAAAGAAGGTGCCGAAGCCTTGCATGCCATGCTTGCCGAGCTGGATCCTCTCGCCGCCAGCAAAATTCACCCGAACAATCATCGTTATTTGATTCGTGCCCTCGAAATCAATTTGGCAACAAAAAAACCAGTGAGCCAAGCCACGAAGCAGGAGTGTCCGTATGAGGTTTTTCAGATCGGGATCGACTGGCCGAATGAAGTGTTGTTTGAACGGATCAATGGACGGGTGGAGGAACAGATGGAGAGAGGGCTTCTCGAAGAAACGCAGTGGCTCTTTGAACGGTACGACAAAAACCTTCCTTCCATGACCGGCCTGGGATACAAACAGCTCATTCAATATCTGGAACGGGAGTTGACCTTGGACGAAGCGGTTGAGCTGATCAAATCCGAAACCCGCAATTATGCCAGACGTCAGAAAACCTGGTTCAAACGCGATCCTTCGATTTATTGGGTGGAAGGAGCAGAACTGATGAAAGAGTTGGTGGGGGCGGAGTAAAATATGCCGTTCCTTATCGGCTAGAAAGCGATATAATAGATTTAATTTTGGTCATCTATTTCCCCTATTTAAGAGTCTTCCGTCGGCCGTTAAATGTTAATGGTTCCCCTATGCTCGCTTCTTTTGAACAATTTGTGAACCTGGTGCGTCAGCTTCGGGGGCCGGAGGGCTGTCCCTGGGATCAAGCCTGTACCTTGGAATCTCTGCAAAAGGAGTTTTTAGAGGAGGCTGAAGAGCTTCGCGACGCGGTTAAAAAAGAAGATTTCGCCAATATAAAAGAAGAGTTGGCGGATGTGTTGTTCAATTTGATATTGATGGGAGTGATTGCGGAAGAAAAAGGGCATTTTTCATTGAAAGAGGTGCTTCAGGACGGTTATGCCAAAATCGTGAGTCGTCACACGTGGGTGTTTGGCGAGGATAAGGTTAAAACCGCCGAAGAGGCGATTGCGCAATGGAAAAAGAATAAGAAAAAGGAGAAAAAGCCGGTGCCGACGAGGACCAAAACCCTCGCAGCGAAGAACAAGTTTGCGATCAATGCGGCGGCCAAAGGGAAAACCCCAGCCAAGACCGTCATCAACAATAAAAAAAATACAACTGCAAAACCTAAACCCACTTCCGGCCAGGCCAAAAAACTCATTAAAAAGTAAGCCCCTCATGCCCCCCCAAACAAAAAAATCACTCCATTCGATCGATTTCATTTCTCTATTGGGCAAAAAATGGGTCTTGCGCGTCGAAGATGTGGAGACCGCATTTGGATCGCGTCAGATGGATGATGAAACCGTGCAGTTCCACGATCCTTTTTTGTTTCCGGACATGGAAAAAGCGGTGATCCGCCTCCAATCTGCCATCGAATCGGGTGAGAAAATAGTCGTTTTTGGAGACTATGATGTGGATGGGATCAGCGGCACCGCGACGCTCGTTCAAGCCCTTCGATTTCTGGGGGCTCAGGTGTCTTACCGGCTTCCGGATCGGCAGCAAGGCTATGGTCTGAATACGGCGTGGATTGAAAATTTTAAAACATTGGGGGTGAATGTTGTTATCACCGTGGATTGCGGGATTTCGAATGCCAAGGAGATTGCGTTGGCCAAGGAATACGGGATCGATGTGGTGTTGACGGATCATCACACCCTGCCCTCGATTTTGCCGGAAGCGGCGGTTGCGCTTCTCCACCCTCGTTTGCCGGGGAGTCCCTATCCTTTTCACGATTTGGCAGGTTCGGGGATGGCGTTCAAATTGGCCGTGGGTTTGATTCAATATATAAAAGGAGACGCTGTGGCGGTGGAGTGGAGGGATCGCCTCGTGGATTTGGCCAGTTTGGGGACGGTCGCGGACTGCGTGTCACTCACGGGAGAAAACCGTTGGATCGTACGGCATGGGCTCGATCAGATGCGAAAAACGGAATGGAAGGGATTGAAGGTGCTTTTGAAAAGTGCCGGCGTGGAAGAGCTATTGGGCTATGATGCGGATGTCATTGGATTTCGGATCGGTCCCCGGATCAATGTGGCGGGACGATTGGAAAGTCCCTATTTTGCATTGCAGGTGCTTCTGGATGAAAATGGCAGTGCGGAGCGTCTGGCGCCCAAATTGGAAGAACTCAATCTGTTGAGGCAAAAAAAGGTAGAGGAGGCGGTAGAGCAGGCCGAAGCGCAACTGAAAGCACGAAACTTAGGCCCGCATGCGGTCTTGGCGGTGTGGGATAAGGATTGGCCCGCCGGAATTTTGGGGCTCATTGCGGCGCGTTTGTGCGAAAAATATCATCGCCCTGCGATTGTCCTCGAAGACCGCGGCGACGTGCTGGTCGCCTCCTGTCGCAGCCCTCAGTACTTTCACATGGTCGAGGCACTCAAAACCGGCGAGATTCATTTGAAAACGTATGGAGGTCATGCGGCGGCGGCGGGATTTTCCATTTTCAAAGAAAATCTGGAACCCTTTTTAGGGGTGCTTCAAGCGTATGCTCAAACCATTTTAAAAGAGCAGGATCTTACGCCTCAGCTTCACATCGAAAGTCATCTCACTTTGGATCAGATTGATTTGGGATTGGTGGATCGATTGGGGAAAATGGAACCTTACGGGATGGGCAATCCGCGACCTCTTTTTTGGTTGAAGGATGTGGATTTGTCCGAGCTTCAGTTTGTGGGGAGAGAACAGCGCCATATCCGCGTGGGATTCAAGTCCGACCGGCACAATATTTCCGCCATCGCCTTCAAATGGGGTGAGCATTATTCACTGCTTGAAGAGACCCAGCGGAGCGGAGGTAAAATGGATGCGGTGGTGGAGGTGGGAAAAAGTGTGTGGAAAGGAAGGGAACGGCTGGAGGTTAAGTTGGTGGATGCGGCGGTGAAGGATGCAGTTTTTGCATCAAGTCTTCCATCACATCATCGGAATAGGGCATAGAATAGCCCTTTTCACATTTCCATTCGCCATCAAGTGGAGAACGCCACACCAACCCGGTCTCGAAAAAGTAAAAAATATTAGCACTGGAATCATAGGAAAAAGAAAATTGCCCTATTTTTGTTTTCTTTTCACGATATTTCTTTTCTAAGACTTCGAGATATTTTTGGGAGATTTCTCGTTTTTCGGTAACAAGCTCTTGTCTGTAGCTTATGTATTGAATGATTTCATCTACCTTTATGCTCGAATCTAAGGGCGAATTGCGCATTCCATAATGCCAAACTCCATCAATGCGCGATCGATAAATAAGCCCCAATTCAGGAGAATAAAGGATATTTTGGTCCGGTTCATAGGCAAAGGAAAAGTTTTTTCCATCTATCGCATAAACATAGAATGGGGATAGATTTATGAGCGCCTCTCCATTTCTAAAAATTTGAATGCCTTCCTTGTGTAAGGCATTTCGTCGTTTGAGTGTTGAAATAACTTGATTTACGGTGGTTTCATCTTCCCATTCTGCCCCATAAGGGGTTTGTCGCCATTTTCCATCAAAACGGGATCGATAAATAACGTTTCCATCTAAATTGAGAAGCAGGTGGGATCTTTCATCATAGGAAAGATCCATTTTTTTATTCCCTATGTCACACTGAGTAAAGGAGCGATTCGAATGAGAACTATTTTCTAGTATTCTTAAAGCTTCTTCTTGAAGAATAGAATCGGGAAGGGAATGTGCTTCTTTACTTTCAGCCATTTTTAAAATTGTAAAAAATTTAAATTCAATTATACAACAAAAATTGATAACGCACAAATATTACTTGCAAAATATACTATTTTAGTTCATAATAGACGCTTATCTTTTTGATGGGCATAATAAATTGACTAAATAGATAAAATATTTTAGAATAGATAGAATATGTTACTTTCCCTTGAAGACCAAATTGTTGAAGAACTCTTGAAGAGCCGACACGCCCTCATTTTGCCGTCGCGCCCTTCGGATGGGGATTCTTTGGGCAGCGCCTTGGCGTTATACACCGCACTCACCAAGCTGGGGAAAAAAGCCACGGTCATTTCCGCCGAACCGGTTCCCAAGGATTTGAAGTTTTTGCCCATGATTGATGTGATTGATGGTCAGTTTCAGACTGAAGGCAACTTCATGATCACCATCCATGCCAATGTGGCCGATGTGCGGCACGAAATCACTCCAGGGAAAGTGAACATCATTGTGGTTCCGGAAGCTGGACAAACGCTTGCCAAGGAAAATGTTTCGTTTCAGCCCGGGCTCGATGATTACGATTTGATTGTGACGGTTGACACCGGCGGCACTGAACAGCTGGGCAGCTTTTATGAAAAACACAGCGATCTGTTTCGAAAAATCACCGCGATCAACATCGACCATCATGCCAGCAATACGGGTTTTGGATCCATCAATTACGTCGACACCATGGCCTCCGCCACGACCGAAATGCTCGTCCCTATTCTTCAAAAAATGGAACTTCAAAGCGGAAAAAAACTGATGGATGAGGATCTCGCCACCCTTTTATTGGCCGGCATCATCACGGATACCGGAAGTTTTCAGCATTCCAATACGACGCATCGTGCTTTTATGGTGGCCGCCCAACTCCTCGATTGGGGCGCACGGCAACAGGAAATCATCAAGAATGTGTACAAAACCAAAAGTTTAGAAACACTGCGTTTATGGGGTCAAGTGTTGTCTAAAATTCAGTTTGAACAGGAGCTTCATTTTGTGTGGTCCACGGTTTCACAGCAAGATTTAAAGGAAACCGGAGCGGAAATGGAAGACACCGGCTCCATCATTGATGAATTACTGAATAACGCACCGGGTGCCGAAGTGGTTGTGCTGTTGAAAGAAAAACAGCACGGATTACTCTCCGGAAGCTTGCGAACCACCACCAATGCGGTGGATGCGAGTCAAATTGCGGGGCATTTTGGAGGCGGAGGGCACAAGCGAGCCGCGGGATTTCGTATCAAAGGCGTTGATTTCCAATCCGGAGTTCAACAAGTTGCCCAGTACATTCGAGAGCTTCAGGCGAAACGACTGGGAGTGACGCTAGGCCATTTCGAAACGAAACAAGAGGCGGGAATCCCTGCTGACGCTTGGCTGAAAATTCAAAATCCTTCCATGGCCGAAGGATCGGAATACTATCGATTTGAATCTTAAACAGCTCCTAGGCGTGCAACTTCTCCAAAATTTCCTCCGAAATATCAAAATTACTCGATACTAGGGTTACATCCTCGTCTTCTTCCAACGCTTCCATCAAGCGAACAATTTTTCCCGCTGTGGATTCATTGTCTATTTTCATTTGCTCCTTGGCATGAAAAATGAGTTCCGCTTTTTCAATTTTCATTCCCGCCTGTTCTAAATTATGTTTGACGGTATTGAGATCTTGATAGGCAGTGATCACTTCGGTGACGTCACCGTTCAGCGTTAAATCGTCCGCACCAGATTCAATGACTGTCATTTCGATAGTGTCCGCATCCATCCCCGCAGTATTCAAAAGGATCAGCCCTTTTCGTTCAAACATCCATCCCACACAACCGGCTTCTCCTAAACTTCCTCCATGTTTGGTGAAAATATTGCGAACATTGGAAACCGCGCGATTTTTATTGTCTGTGACCACATGCACATAGACCGCAACCCCACCCGGTCCATATCCTTCATAAACCACTTCCGACAGCGTGCTTCCTTCTTTCAACTCTCCGGTTCCTCGTTTGATGGCGCGATCGATATTGGCATTGGGCAAATTATCCAGTTTGGCTCGATCAATCGCTGCGCGAAGGGCCGGATTGGTATCGATATCGCCGCCGCCTTGTTGCGCCGCGAGCGCAATCATTTTGGCGTGTTGGGTGAAAATTTTACCGCGCTTGGCATCCGCTGCGCCTTTTTTATGCTTAATCGAGTGCCATTTGGAGTGTCCAGACATAATTTTAGTGTTTAGGAATCGAGTGGATTGCGTAGCAAAGCTATTATAGCAAAGTTTGTTTTTAGGTGCCAAATAAGGTATAATCAATAGATTAAAATAAAAAATAAAACTATGTTTGAACAGATGAAGCCTCGTGTCGGTGCGGAGGTGGGCCGAATGCTCGAACGTTTGGAATTGAAATTGGATCGAGGAAAGGGCAATAAAACCGAAGCGCAAAAAGCATTGAGCGTGGTGGACGAAAGTATTGTAAAAGCCAAAAAAAAATTGGAAGTGCAGTTTGATTTTGATGCGTCGGATCCCGAATCGATTGCTCGTATCACCAATGCCTGGAAGGCATGGGATAAACAGGGAGTGCTGGAAGGAGACGACTATAGGGCCCTTCGCGGGAAACTTCAGGGACTTGAGACGAAAGACGATTCCATTCAGCGGTTTGCGCGTCAGGTTTGGCGTACCGAAATGACCTCGTACTGTATTCAAAAACTTCAAGAAGCAAAGCGAGAAGACAAAGGGCAGGTGATGGAGAAAATAATGGCATCTCAAATCGTGAAAAAAAACGAAGATGATCCGAGAGAGGTGATTCAAGGTGCGATACATTTGGACTTAAAATTGGGAAAAGCCGATTTTCGAAAAATACTAAGTGAAAAGATGCAACGGTCCGAGCAGGAGGGAACCGTGGACTCGTTGACCGATTTTTACGAAAAAAAAGGATTGGGCGTTCAAAAAATTGAAGTGGTCACTGGCGGAGAGTTTTTAAGCGTTCCACTTGAGTTGTCCGGCGAGTTCCAATTTAAAAATTTGGTTTTGGATGGAAATTCAATTTATGGACAAATGAAAAATGGATGTCGCGGAAATTTTGTGAAAATTACATTAGAAAAAAAGCTTTCGATGGCGTACGTCGCAAGACCGCTTCCAGGGGCTTCAAGAGCTGAAGAGTCGATAAAGGGTGAGGTTTTAGTCACGCCGCCGGCTGCAGAAGTACCAGTATCAGCACCTTTACCGGTAGCGTCCGAATCGAAGTTAATCCCCGTTGAATCGAATAAACCGATAAGCGGTGAAATTTCGGCTACGCCAACGGGCTCGGCCGTTGAGCCGGTTTCAATGTCTGCTCTTGAACCTAAGGCCTCAGTTCCGCCTTCGGTACCCTCAACCGATAAATCTCCTACAGCAGAGGCCGCGCCGGTGAAAGATAAAAAAACGTTTGGGGTTGTGGATTTTTCAACGTTGAAATCCGATCCTGAACCAATCAAAAAGGAAGAATCAACAGGTCTAACTACACCATCAAGCGAGCCAGAAGTGAGCGAAAAAACCGTGGAGACGGTCGATAGTTCTAAGTCAACGTCCACTGCAGCTTCAGTACCAGCCTCGATGCCAGCAGCGAAACCAGAGGCACCTTTGTCCGCCGCAAAGCCGGAACCATTACCACGAAAGGAATCGGAGAAAGTTTCATCACCGCCCAGACTTGAGACGGAAACACCAGCAACCGTGTCTGCCCCCGAAGAAACTCTCGCACCAAGTTCAACACCTACCCCGCCACGGGCGGAAGCGGAGAAGGTTTCGTCCGTACCAGACCACGTTTCATCAACCGAAGAAACTCTCGCGCCACCATCAGGATCCGCCACAACCATAAAATCTACGCCTACGGCCGCGTCCTTGCCGATTCC
>CAYTES010000008.1:0-31787 GCA_964436935.1 uncultured Candidatus Peribacteria bacterium
TGGGAAAGATCGAAGCGACCACGGAAGTTGAACCCTCCTTGCCGAATACGGGTGAACTTCCTCCGTTGCTGCCCATCCTCGACTCCTATGCGAACCTCAGTCCGGAACGGATTCGTGAGGATTTGGAGCAACAATATCAGAACCGACTGCTGGGCATGCGATATTTCCAGATCATTGACAACGTGAACCTTCCCGCCATCACCGATATCTCCGGTAACGAACGACATGCTCCCTCCTTTGACCAAATCTGGAAACAGCTTTCTCAAAACCCGGAGAAACTGGAGAAAATCAAAGGCCTTAAAAAACCGACGTTAATCCTTACTCCATTTGGGATGCCTTTGAAATCTTTGGCGGAAAGGGTGGAGTCAAAAAATGGACGACTCAAAAAAGAGGGGGTTGAACTCCATCAAAAACCGATCATTTGTCCGTGGGATGAAAATGACAATAAAGAAGGTTTATCCTTTGATATCATCAATCATATCGCTTATTTCCCCAAACGATTTCATCCGACAAAACACGGAGGAAAAAGCAAACTCGAACTTCTTTATCACATCGGCACTCCTTTTCCGGGCTGGCAGGTGACGATAATGGAGGGAGAGCAAGAAATTCAAGTGCGCAATAAAAGCGACGATGCCTTTTTACAAGAATGGAAGGGAAAAAAATATTGCCTTGTCACGCCGGAAGAAACCCTCATGCTGCACGCCGAAGGAATCGTTGCGCCTTTTGAAAACCAGAACGGCCATTACTCTTTCAATAGCGACTGTCGCGAACTCTGCTTGGGAGCGTTCTTACCGGGGAATAAATGGATCGACGACCAAAAAACCGGTGCCATCCCCGCCTGTGGGTTCCTAGGATCGCAAGAAGAGGCGGCGCTGAGTCTAGGACATAAGCATATTCCGTTACTGAACGCTTTTTCGGGACCTCGTCGAGGAGTACGGATTTTTTAACGGTTCGTCCTCGATTTTTACCCTCCCTCTTGTCATTAACCCCCAAAAGGGCTATTTTGAAGTCGTTTTTTAATCATCCTCTATGTCTTCACTTAAAAATGCATTTGCACGGCTGGATGTCACCCGAAAATGGCTTCTTTTGAGTAATCTGTTGATTGCGGTGAGTGCGTTTATGCCTTGGTATCAAGATATGGATGCGTTTGGTGCCGGAGACCGCTACTTGGGCGTCACCGGTCCGCTTTTTTTGGTGGGGATCGTACTGTTTTTGAGTGGAATGGCCGGAAGTGCCTTGAGTCTTTATCCTCATCTGGGCCAATCGCTTCTGAATAAAATTTCTTTAAAAGAAGGGGCCTTATTTTGTTTCCTCGGACTGCACAATCTCTTTTTACTGCTGTTGGCCAACTCAATCTTTTTTCATCCCAAATTTGGAGTTAACATCACGCTCAAGAGTACCGGATTTGGAATGTTCGCTTCTTTCATCGGCGTCCTTCTGCTGACATGGAGTGGATACAAACTCTACCGTCGGCCGATGGCTCGACCAGCCACCCCCTACGCCGGAATCGAACCCCGCATTCAAATGCCGTCTTCGCTCACGGATCGCCGACCTCAATCAATCCATTCCTTTACGGAGACCTCGGATTCGGAGGCGAATAAGCCAGAAGCGTTGCAATTGGATTTATAAACCCATTTTTTCATGACCGATTCTGACGAATCCACCCAAACCATTCCCTCAGCAGAGCCCATTCCTCCCGTTTCTCCGGATGCTCCCTTCGTCCCCTCAGGACAAATCAGCCCCATTAGCGGACTTCCGGATAATATTCTTTTTTATTGTAAGGATTGCCATGAGTTGGTTGCCGTCAAACGGGTCGGACGACAATATGTATACCTCTGCGTCCTTTGTGGGACAAAAAATGTAGCGTTTGGGACACTCAAAAGTCTCACCAACTTTTTTCATTTGGACAAAAAGAAAGAAGAAAAAGTGAGGAAATAAATAGGGGAACTCCCGCAAAACATTACCTTCGGGAGCCCGGTCTTCCTTACTTTGTCTTGAAGCGATCGAAAATTGATGATTTTTTCAAAGTTAATTGCATTTTGCGCGAGTTCTTAGCGGCGATGAATTTCATATTTTGTTCATTTCCTGTTTAGGTTTTGGTCACGTCCTTGTGCTATAAAAGAATCAGTTTCCGTCATTTTATTGACAGTGAGTTTTTACTCACCTATAGTGAGTCTACGCTCACCTTTATCTCCTTAATTTTCTCTTATGACAACCGATGACAAAAAGAAAGCGATCGAACTTGCGCTTTCTCAAATTGAAAAAAGTTTTGGTAAGGGCTCCATCATGCGACTGGGGGAGTCTAAAAGCATCCAAGTGGAGACGATTTCCACCGGATCGCTCTCCTTGGATCTTGCCCTTGGAGGAGGGATTCCCAAAGGAAGAATTGTTGAAATCTATGGCCCGGAATCTTCAGGGAAAACGACTCTTGCCCTTCATGTGATTGCCGAAGTGCAAAAGAATAAAGGGTATGCCGCCTTCATTGATGCGGAACATGCCTTGGACCCGGACTATGCTAAAAAAATTGGTGTGGATGTGGACAACCTCTTGATCTCTCAACCGGACAATGGAGAGCAAGCCCTGGAAATCACGGAAACATTGGTGCGTTCCAATGCCGTGGATGTGATTGTCATAGATTCGGTGGCCGCATTGGTGCCCCGTGCGGAAATTGAAGGGGAAATGGGGGATTCTCACATGGGACTTCAAGCTCGCTTGATGAGTCAGGCCTTGCGCAAACTCACGGCCGCGATCAGCAAATCGAAAGTCACTGTCATTTTCATCAACCAAATTCGATTCAAGATTGGTGTGATGTATGGTAATCCCGAAACCACTCCGGGTGGGAATGCCTTGAAATTTTACTCTTCCGTGCGAATGGACATCCGGCGCATTGGCAAGATTGAAGGCTCGGCTGAAAACGGAAAAGAGATGATGGGCAATCGCGTAAAAGTAAATGTGGTGAAAAATAAAATTGCGCCTCCTTTTAAAGTGGCTGAGTTCGACATCATGTACGCCAAAGGAATTTCATACTCCGGAGACCTTCTGGACATTGCCACCGAGTATGAGTTCGTACACCGCTCCGGAGCCTTTTACAACTACGGGGAACTCAAACTGGGACAAGGACGTGAAAATGCAAAATCCTTCTTGGAACAGAATCCTAAAGTCATGCAGGAAATCGCAAAATCCATCACCCAAAAGATGAAAACCCTGGAAGTATGACCGTCGATTCCGAAAAAAACCGCCGGCTGATGGAGTACGCGTTGGCGCTTCTAAGCCGACGGGCTTATCCCTCCGCTAAGCTCTCGCACAAACTACTGATCCGGGGTAAAAAATTAAAAATCGATGATCTCGAAGTAGAGTGCCGTGATATTATTTCCCGACTCAAAGACCTCAACCTTCTGGATGATGCCGATTACATGAAACGGTTTGTGGAGGAACGGTGTCGCGTCAAAATGAAAGGGATGCAGGCCCTTCGCTATGAACTCAAACAACGAGGCATTCCTCAACCGTTGATCGATGATTTTTTTCAGAGCCACCCCTTGGATGAGTCCGCACTTGCTCAAACGCTATTGGAGAAAAAAGCGCGTGTATTGACCCGTTTTCCGGACCCCGTACGGTATAAAAAAGGCTTTTCGATGCTGATTTCCAGAGGATTTTCACTCTCTATCGCCCGAAAAGCGCTTGACATTTTTTTTCATACTCCTTAAACTATCATTATAATCATCAGGATCAATGCATCCTGAGGTTTCTTCGATTTTAGCCCTTTATTTTCTCCACCATGCAAAGTCAATTCCTTGCCGCCATCAATGAGCTCTGTGATGAAAAAAATCTTTCCAAAGAGATCGTACTGGATACGGTGAAAGCCGCTTTGCGTGCCGCGTATCGAAAAGACTATGGCAACAAGGATCAAGAAATTGAAGTGGAGCTGAATGACTCCATCAATTTTGCCACCATTTATGTGGTGAAAGAAGTGGTCAAAACGGTAGAAAATGAAGATCAGCAAATGAGCCTAAAAGAGGCTAAAACCATTAAAACCGATGCAGAAATTGGAGATTTCATTAAAATCGACGCCACCCCCACAAGCTATGGACGCATTGCCGCGCAATCGGCAAAACAAGTTATTTTACAAAAACTTCAGGAGGCGGAACGCGACATGATGTATGAAATGTTCAAAGACCGAGAAAATGAGTTGATCAATGCATTGGTACACCGCGTGGATGAACGCAATGTGTATGTGGATCTCGGAGGAATCACCACTTTTCTTCCTCAAGAACATCAAATTCCAGGGGAACGTTACTACGGAGGACAACGCGTCAAATTGTACTTGGACAAAGTGATTAAAACGACAAAAGGTCCTCAATTATTGATTTCTCGCACGCATCCTTCCTTGGTTAAAAAATTAATGGAATTGGACATTCCTGAAATCAAAGAAGGTGTTGTGGAAATCAAAGGAGTGGCTCGGGACGCAGGGGTCCGTTGCAAAGTGGCCGTTTCGTCAACCGATGAAAAGGTGGATGCCATTGGAGCCTGTGTGGGACAAAAAGGGGTCCGCGTTCAAGCCGTCATGGATGAATTGAACGGGGAACGCATTGACATCATCCCGTACTCCGCCGAACCGGCAAAATACATTGCCTCGGCTTTGGCTCCGGCAAAAGTCACTCAAATCAAACTCAACGATTCCGGCCGACGTGCCGGAGTGTATGTGGCTCAAGATCAACGCCCTCTGGCCATTGGTCGACAAGGCCAAAATGTACGACTGGCTTCGGAACTGACCGGTTGGGAAATCGACATTTTGGATGCGGTCAACTTAAGCCAAGTGGAAGTGGCTCCAACGGCGGGAGAGACGGAGAGTGGGAAAAAGGCACCCCGAAAAGCCTCTGCTCCGGTTGAAGCCAAACAAACCGTGGCCCAAGTCTCCGATCTGAGTGGAATCACCACTGAACTCGTTGAAAAATTAGCCGCGGTGAATCTCTTAGAGGTTGAACAGCTCAAGGGACTTTCCGTCAAAGATTTCATGTCGATTGAAGGAATCAGCGAAAAAGAAGCGGAAACGATTGTGAAGTCGCTGAAGAAAGTGAAGTAAAAAAGGAGAGATTACCTTCATGAAAAAGGGAGCGAAACGTTTCGCCGGAAAAATCGCATATTCGCCTCCTTCGCAAAACAAAATGCTTCGTCGGCAAACACACGATTTTTCCGGCGTTTGTCTCTTGAAATTTTTCATTCAGGCACCCCATCCTTTTTTACTTGTGGGAAAGAGAAGCATTGCTATGATCATCTCATGAACTACGCCGCTGCAAATGAAAACTTGAGCCACACTATTTTGAATATTCTGAACAAGAATTATCCTTCCCATTGTTCAAACGCTCAAATCTACTTAAATACTATCGCCAATAATAACAAAGTATTTTTAATCAAAATCAAGAATAAAAAATGCATATTAAGGCAATCAAGCGCATCAAAATCACCTCAAGATCTACAGCTTGAAGTTGAATTTCTTACCTATTTGCATGAAAAAAAATTTCGCCTCACTCCTTACATCATTCCAAACACAAAGGGCAGCTTGGTTACTTTGCACAAAAAGAAATATTATATTCTCGAAAATTTTCTCCCTGGAACCGTAAAAAAGAGTGTTAATAACCTGACAAATTTCAATGAGAAAAAGCTTGTGAGTTTATTCTCCGCCTTAGCGAAATTTTCAATAGCATCACAAGGTTTTATGGCTTCACACCCTAAAGAGAACCGGCCCATATCCTATTATGTAAAAAATGGCAGCAAACTCCTTACAGGAGTGATAAAAAAAATAAGAAATAAAACAATCAAAGATTTATTAGAAGAAAATTTAGTTTTTACAATTGATTTTGTTAAGGAAACGGCAAGCCAGTTGCATGCAATAAACTACGACAAACTCCCCAAACAAATCGTCCATTTCGATCTTCATCCTGGAAATGTAAATTATGTAGAGAATCGATTGTCAGGAATTTTTGATTTTGATTGGGTGAGATTTGACAACCGCTTAGTCGATCTTGCCTGTACACTGGGGCAATCTTGTTACTCTTATCGTGGCAAAAATCGCGCATTGTATGACACAAATAAAATCGCACTTGGGCTTAAGGCCTATCGAATAGCCTATGGAAAAAGTGAATACGGTCTACGGGAAGAAAATGAAATCATTACCGCCGCTTTACGGGGATACATGTTTTTTCAATTATTATGGATTATCGAATGGCATATTAAAAACCCTAAAGACAAAGAGGGCGATCAATACATTCGATTTTCTTTAGACGTCTTAAAAAAGAACAACTTCGAAAGTTTGTTCGATTGAACTAGTTTTAGGCTCATTAACAGGTTGTCCCGGGACAAGATTTTTACTGGGGAGAGAAGCTATCTCCCATTTGATCGGTGTAGCGTTTGGCTTTTTGTTCCAATTTTCGGGCATAATCGCGAATGAAGCTGGCGTGATTTTCATCTTGCCACGATTCGAGCGAACGTCCTTCGCGTGCCGCTGCGGCTTTATTGTCGGCGAAAGCCACTCGACCCTCAAAAAATGGCTCCAATTTGCCATACCCTCCCACCCCTTCCGCATGCGCCAAATAAATTTTGTAGGCATTTTCTTCGGTCACCCCTCCTTCTCTTCTCAAATTCAAGCCTCTCGCACTTTTAGCCGCCAACCACGTGGTGGCCCAAATCCCCAACTCCGGATTGGTGCGCAGCTCCAATTTTCCTCCGCGCGTCCAAGGAACTCGACCACAAATACGACGTACCACCTCTTTATTTTCCTTCACAAATTGCAACCAGGTGCTCGGCATGAATTGCCCCAGACCTACCGCTAATTTATCCGGCGATTTCCCTTTGGCCAAACCTTCTTGATTCACAATCGTGGGGTTGAAGTTGGACTCATTGTCGATGATGGCAAACACCACCGCGGGTTTCACGGACACCCCAAATTCATTCGCGTAATACTGGGCGGCTTCTCCCGCATACCGCTTCCACTCTCGTCGTTCCGGGGTATTGAGTACGGCATTCAAATCTTTTGCGTCCATTTTCTTTTGTTTCAAAAAATCGTAATGCCCTGGCTTTAAATCGCCTTCAACGGCTTCTTTTTTAGACTTTTTCCATAGCTCTTTCAAATAGATCTCGTCGTCTTTGCCGTGCTCCGTTTCGTATTTTTGCATGGCTTCTTCGAGGTTCCACGTCCCATCCGCTTTTCGATATTTTGTGAGGTCCTCGGAACTCATCAAGCCACCCTCGAAATGGGGCGTTTCTTGGGTAGTACCACCCCCCTCTTGAGAAATGGGAGGAGTAGGTTGTGCTTTTTCATCTTGTTTGGGCTCAGCACCGAGTTCCTCCTCTGGCTTACTTTTAGATTTTAGTGCCCCGCTTTTCTCCACCGGATGACCCACAATCACGACATCCCCGCTAAAGATAGGAATGTAACCCTGCTCATCAAAAAACCCGCTCTTTGGATTCTTTACCCCGCCCTTCAACCCCACACGACGCTTGCTGATCCGAGCCTTGGAAGGATCACCCTGCGGCCACACCGTGATTTCTCGCACGTCGGGAGGCAAAATATTGTCCGCGCCCACTTTCCAATAGGCCTCTGCATTTCCCCGAAAATCTATCGTGAATCGATCTCCCGACTTGGGTTTGGCATACGATTCAAAATGGTCGATATCCACCTTCTGATGCTCAATTCCCCATGTGGTAAAGGCAAAAAGAAGAAGCCCTGGACGATCCGCCTCAAGTTTCAACAATGGGGCGAGTTTGAGCACCCGCAAATCATCCACCTTCATCTCTCCTTCAATGATCTCTTCCTGAAGTATCTGAGCCAATGCGTTCGCCAGATTTTCATCGTCGGGGACGGATTTTGATTTCTCTAAGGACGCCCGAATGGCTTGAGCCAGTTCATTTCTCATTTCCCGGGTGTCTTGGAATATCGCCTCCTTTTTTTCCATTTTACCCTCCACTAAAGCCAAAATCGCCTCTCTTTTTTCTGGCGTTAACTTTTGCTTTTCCAACTCGGCTCCCAACACATCCCTGACCTCGCTGCGCTCCGTGATTTTAAGCGCTTTGGGGGGAGATGGCTCACGGGAATCAGGGGCTTTTGAATGTTTTTCAACCATAGCGAGCTTTAATTTTCCATCAATCTGAATATTATAGCAGAAACTGAGGCTCTTTAAAAGAACGGCGATTTATGATAAAATGATAAGATATGAATGATCCGACCACTGCCACTGCCGTGCCCTCTTCCCCTGTTTTGACCGCAAACGCGTCGCTTGCGGGGCTTGCCGGTGGATCGACCCCGCCGGTGGTGTCCTCATCAGCTGCAACTCCCCTCGCATCTGTTCCAGCGACGGATCCCGGGCTCACGCCCCTCACGACCGAACTCGTTGAATCACCCACAGAACAAGCTATCCCTCTCGTTGTTCCAACGCCGCCTCCCCCCACAGTGTCTAATCCTGCAGAGGCACAAGGAACCATTTCTCCTTCCAGCCCCGCAATAACCCTCTCTCCGCTCGCCTCAATTCCCGATTTACCGGTTGAATCGCCCACTGATCAATTCAAACCTTCTCCCTCCCCGGCAAGTGCCGAACTTACGGCTCCAACGGTCTCTACGAGCTCTGCCCCCTCTCCTTTGGCCGCGTCCGCCATGACCATGGGAATGTCCGAAGGGATCACCAAAATCAACCGCGAGTTGAAGGAAAAAGCGGTCAGTGAACAAGCCAAACGGCTGGGACTGGGCTATTCCAACATCGATAAAGTACCTATCAATCCGGACCTGGCTTCAATTATTCCTCATGAACAGGCTAAAACAGCCATGCTGGTGCCCTTTTTCCGCATTGGGAAAAAGCTGCGTGTAGCGCTTCACGATCCCCAGAAACCGGAAACGGTTGCACTGCTTGCCGCGCTTCAACAACAGGATTATTTGCTCAATCTCAATCTTGCCTCGGACGAGGGGATTTTGAATGCGCTGGATCGGTTGTACGCCTCCGCGGACAAAGCCAAAGTGTCGATACTGGTGACCCAAGTGAATGAATCGGAAATTCAAGCGTATGAGCAAGAAATTCAAACCCTTTCCCAGCTCACGCAAAAACTCAAAACCATTACCGCGGAAGAAGGGCTGAATCTCATCAATGTCGGGGCCATGAAAACCGGCGCGTCGGATATTCACTTTCAACCCGAAGAAACGGGCGTGGTGGTGCGATTTCGTATTGATGGCGTGTTGCAAAAAGTCGTTGAAATGGAGCAAAAAACGTTCGCCAATCTGGTGAATCAGCTTAAATATAAAGCGGGCATGAAGCTAAATATTGCCAATGAGCCGCAAGATGGGCGGTACCATTTTGTGTTGAACAATCGCAAAATCGATGTTCGGGTGTCGGCACTTCCCACCGAATTTGGAGAGACGTTTGTGTGTCGTCTACTGGACAGCGGACGCGGATTTTTAGGATTTGACCAGTCAGGCTTCATCGGACGCAACCTCAAATTGATGAATCGGGCCATCGGGATTGCCCACGGCATGATCCTGGTGACCGGCCCCACCGGTTCCGGAAAAACCAGTACACTGTATTCGATGTTGAGTCAGTTCAATACACCGGAACGGAAAGTGATCACCTTGGAAGATCCGATTGAGTACCATCTGCCCGGAATTTCGCAAAGTCAGATCAATGAGAAGCGAGGTTACAATTTTGCGGACGGGCTGAGGGCTATTTTGCGCCAAGATCCGGATGTGGTGATGGTCGGTGAAATTCGTGATTTGGAAACGGCGGAAACCGCGGTTCAAGCTGCGTTGACCGGACATGTCCTCTTGTCCACCATTCATACCAATAGTGCCATTGAAACGATCCCCCGCCTCATCAACATCGGATTACCTCCTTTTATGGTGGCGCCGTCCTTGCACATGATTGTAGCGCAACGATTGGTGCGAAAGCTGTGTGAATTGTGTCGAAAAAAAGAACCCATTACTGTGAACGAACAGAAAATTTTGGAGGAGGCGCGGGATAAAATTGCAAAAGTGGGACATGAAGATCCCCTCGTGATTCCGACGGAGTTGTGGCATCCGGTGGGGTGTGAAAAATGCAGCCATACCGGGTATGCCGGACGGCTTGGCATTCATGAAATCATGCTGATCGATGAACCCATCCGCCATCTCATCCTCAATCAAAGTTCCTCAAATGACATCATTCTCAAAGCCCGAGAACAAGGCATGCTGACCATGCGGGAAGACGGGTTGATTAAGGTGATGAGCGAGCTAACCACCTTGGAAGAAGTGCAGAGGGTGACGCAAGTGATTTAGGAGAATTAGCCCCAAAATCTTGAGCTTTTTTCAAAAATAGACCAAAATAAAGACTCATCCTTTAAAATCAACACTAGCTGAGGAGTATTGTTTCAATAAATTGGAATTGATTTTAGGAGATGATCGCACCAAAGAAGCAAAAATCCTAAAAGCTCGACAACTTGCTATCCTGACTGAAGCGACGGATGAAGACTTGGAGGAAATTGCAGCGATAAACAATATAAGTTTTGAAGAGATCAAAGCAACTCAAGAAAGACTTAAAAAGAGGTTAACAGATGCCGCAAATGATTAGGAGCCTTCATTACAGAAGAAACTTATGCCGCAATGGTTGATGGTGAAACCGTGATGATCAGCATGTGATTGATTTGTATTTCATGGTTTTTTTCGTTTATTCGGTAGATGGTTCGCATGGAAATAAAAAGAAAAGACCGCGGAAACCCTTTGGGGGCGGCGGTCTTTTTAAGGGTTAAAATTTAAGGAAGCTCAAGATTCAAAGTTCAAATTGACCCTTAACACGCGGCGGAAGCCCCAAGAAGAGGTGTGCTCGCCAGAATCCTCCTGAAACGAATACGGCACCGCATGGTTCCAGGAGGCAATACGAGCAACCGAAGGATTTTTGCCACTCTCCGTCCAAATATATTTTTGTCTTTCAAATTGCCCTTTATTTTTACGTTGATATTCTGACCACTTAACCAAGCCTCGCTGCGAAATAACTTTTGCCCCTTTAGGGATTCGGCTGTCATCCCCTTCCACCACCACCGGATTGCCTTGTTTATCAAGATAGCAAATCCGTGTGGCGATTGTTCTAGACTGATGATAAGTGAGCCCTCTGCCATCGGGGCCAAAGGTTCCCCAGGTTGGCTCGGCGCATCCGTCTCCCATCACCAGTTGCCCTTTTTCATTCAACTCCCAAAATTCTCCGTCTTTTAAGGTGGCCAATTCCGATAAAAAGGCTTCCACATGAGGAATCGCTCCGACTATCTCAACTCCGGTGCGAACCTTGCCTTTGCATGTACGAGCAGATGCGGGAAGTCCATCGATGATTGCGGCTAAAGACTTAAGGCGTGGGTCTGTTTCTTTTATTCGATCCACAAAGGCTCTTTGAGTTTGTGGATCCGCTTCGACAGGACTTAGCTCTTGGGTTGCTCGCTCTGTCGTATAACCTGCTAAGCGAAGCATGGTTTTTCTTCCAGCCTGTTGCATTGCTTTTATTTCTTCTGGCGTATCTGCCCTCCCAATAACCCTATGATCCAATTGATCAATGGGAATTCTTTCCCGAGTCGATCTTTCAGCTAACCCATCGGGAACCTGCTCCTTACGACGATCTGGTCCTTCGTATACCATACATTCTATATGCTAATACTTAATTATAAACCAATTTATTCAACTTTGTCAATCCAAGAACCCTGAAAAGACCCTCGCTTAAGTAGTTTTAGAAATCAAGCGATTTTTAAGACCCCATTTTCATATACTTCCCGCCCTCCACTCTCTGCACAAACCCTTTCACTTCCAAATAAGACAGCGCCATCGACACTTCTTCGACGGAAAGCTGAGTCACTTTTAAAAGTTCGTAGGGATGCACCGGTCGGTGAGAAAGTGCTTTCCAAAGCTTCTTTTGAGCGTGAGTGACTAAGGTGGGAGCCCGAGGTACAGAGGGAAGGTGTGTAGTGGGAAACAATTCTCGTGGAACCGATCGCAGTCGGTGGACCACTTCTTCGGGTGTCCGGACAAGTCTGGCCATGTCGCTTCCGATCAATAGATTACAGCCCTCGGCACTGTCCCGCCCGAGGTCGGACGGCACCGCAAAAACGTCGCGGTTTTGCTCAAACGCATGCTTGGCCGTGATGAGTGCCCCGGACTTGATCGGTGCCTCGATAACCAGGGTAGCCAAAGATAAGCCGCTGATGATGCGGTTGCGCTGTGGAAAATTGTGCTTGTGCGAAGGAGTTCCCGGCGCATACTCGCTGAGGATAAGATTGCCGTTTTGGAGCATTTTTTGAGCCAGAGCGGCATGCCGTTCGGGATAAATACGGTCCAGTCCGTTCCCGAGCACCGCAATAGTTTTTCCGCCTTCTTCCAACGTGACTTCGTGGACAATGGCATCAATGCCAAAGGCCAGACCGCTCACCAAGGTCAGGCCATAGCTGAGCAGGCCCTTTGTGAAATACGCGGCCATGGCTTTGCCATAAACGCTCGGCTTTCGTGTCCCGACAATGGCCAGACAGGAGGTGTGGATCAGATCTATATTTCCTTTATAATAAAGGCTTTGTGGCGGATCTCTGAGCTGCTTGAGTAAGGGCGGATAACGACTGTCCGGACAAACGTCAATGAGTTGATTGGTCATGTCTCGATTCTAGCGTTCGGAAGATGACCTTTTTCTAAACAAAAAATGAAATTTTTATGAACGGGTAAGAACTCGATGTGACAGTTTGTTTTTTATAAAAAAACCATGAAAAAGTCTCGGCTCAACCCGCGCGAAAAAATCATTCATACCCAATTCACTCATTACGGCCGCAATGCCAAAGAATGGCTTCGAAAATGTGCTCTCCTGTTGCCGAGCATTCAAAAAAACGACATTTGGAAAAAATTGGGATTTCAATCGCTCTATCACTATGCGGCGGCGGTCGCAGGTATGAGTCGTCATCAGGCGGAATTGGCCTTGTGGACAGTTAGAAAAATTCAGGACAAACCGGCCCTCTTGAGCCTAGCGCAAACCAAAGGCATACATGCGGTGAGGCCTATAGCGAATGTGGCCACCCGTGAGACCGATGAGTTTTGGGCTGAAAAAGCCAGTGCCATGAGTAAATCAACTTTGGAGTGTTATGTGCGTGAATTTCGGCAAGAATTCCAGGAGGGAAAATCTTGTCCCGGGACAACACTCCAATCTGCAAAGTTGCCCTCTTCAGCGCCTAAACCTGTAGAATCCCTCCCCAAAAACCAGCCGAGCGAATCACTGACCCTCACCCTTCCCATCCCCCTTGCTCGACGCCTCGATCGCCTTCGAAAACGAGCGGATTTTGAAGCATTGATCACTCAATTTCTCGACACCATTGAAGCGCAAGAAGAAGCCTCGCAGCCTGCGGCGATTGAAAGTAATTCTAGGCCTATTCCCACCGCCATTCGAACCTTCGCACTCAATCGTACCGGAAGCCGGTGTGCCTTTCCAAATTGCAATCAACGCTACCATCAACTCCACCACACCCAACGGTATGCGCTCGAAAAAGTACATGATCCCGGTCGTTTGGTGCCGCTATGCCGAGAACATAATGAACTGGCCCATTTGGGGTTGATTGAAAATGAAGAATACGTTCCTGAACGGTGGCATTTGCGGAAAAAGGCGGATCAAAGATCTGCAAAATGGTGGATTGATCAGAAAGTCCAAGAAAGGAGAGCGGCTGCGATAGGAACGCAGACTTTGAACGGTTCGTGAACTCGTAACAATGGAGGCCTAAAGCGGGCATAGGGTTAATTTGTAGCTGCTCACTGGTTTTGATGTGGAACGGAGATTTTAATTTTGAAATCGCTCCTTCTATTTATTTCTTTATTTTTATGTTATAATTTAATTTAAAAAGAAGCTTCCCTACATTTATGACAAGTCCACAATCCGCAGACGGCCGCGACCCAACCGATTTCGCCCCGCTAAGTGATGGCGTACCGCCTCTCGATAGACCTTCTGATGCCGCCGTGCCCCACTCCGCTGCCGTCGATACCGCACTGGATTCCATCCATGCTCGCTTTGAAAATCTAGACCAACAGGATAAAAAGGCGGAGCTCCTGAAATCCATTGAAGCACTTGGGAAACTACCCCATCCACGAGATGCCTTTGTGAAGGTCATATCAATGACACTTCTAAGTAAAACCACGCCAAAAATGAGGCAACAAATCATCCTGCAAGAGATGATCAACTTTTTTATGGAATCCACCTTCGACGTTTCGAATCAGTCTTTAGCTTCTCGCCCGAGAGACTGGATCAATATTGAATTTTTAAAAAAAATTTACAAAGTAATACTCGCCTACCATGCTTATTTTAAAGAGTTGATTGCAAGTTCTTCAGAGGCTGAAACGTGGTATACAGAAAGTTTGAGCCTACTGAAAAAAGAGGGCGTAAAGGCTTTTGAATCCTACAAACCATCCGATGACGAGCCCCTTTGGCTTGCAAAACATCATTCGGAGCGGTTGATTTGGCTGGAAGAACTTCATGGTGCCGCACCGATTCCAGACTATAAAAGCCAGCACGAAAAAGCGGTTGCCGTGATTGCTGATATTTTGAGTCGAAATATGAAGCGATCATTTTGGGAGCATAATCCTTTTCATCCGAAACCAAGTCATGATGAAATTGTCGAATTGGCTCAACAATGGAATATCACGCTCCCGACCGAAGAAGAATTTTTGGAAAGGAAGGTGCGAGACACGGTTGACCGTATTGAAAATACTCTAAGCGTTTGGGAAGCCGAACAAGCCAAGAAAAATATTGTGTACCATTTGGAAGGCTCGGATAGGGATGTTAAACCACGGATTGCTTTGTTAGAAGAAGCCGCCCTTAAATTTCCAAACCTTCACTGCGACAAGATTCCTTCTTTTCAAGCACGGCTAGCCTCCATTGTTCGTACCAACATCCTGTTTAATCTGGAAAAAGAAAGGGTACAGTTTGAAGAAGAGCTGCGTTCGGGAAAAATTCAACGCATCGAGCATGCCGCTCAAACGTTTTTCAATTTTTTGAGGTTAGAGACCACGCCTGAAACCCTTGCAGGACCGTCTCTCGATGCCATCCGAAGTACCTTGGAATCCTTTCAACGAGAACAAGAGACCAGAATGGACCGATTGCTTGCCGCCATCGCACTTGATCGTAGCAAAGCTGTTGCGGATTCTTCGGAATTTCAAGAGCTCGGCGCTCGAGGTGAACTCCTAAAAAAGGTACAAACGATCGTTGAAAGATTGGATCGAATTGCTGTAACTGCAGCGCCACAACAGGCCTAAGGTGGTGTCGTCGTAACCGCGCAAAACGCAGCTCCACGATGCCCGCGCTTTGGATCCCTGGATGCCTTTTTTCAGAAAGTGAAAGCTTGAGTCTTCGTAGGCACGCAACGCGACCTATTCATGAACTCTGATCCCCGAGACAAACCCAATTTCAAACCACTCGCCGCTGAATGAAGCCCACCCACTTGACAAATTTATTATAAATCTATTTAATGAATCCTCGTTGGGCCTTTTACTAATTATTTATGAGCAGTCTGGAATCCGACTCTCGTTACAAGTTGATGGAAAGCGGTATTACCCATAATGGCTATGTCGCCCCACCGTGGATTGAAAATGAGGGACGCTATTTTAATGAGGAAGGAATTTTCAATCCTGATGCGTACGATCCTTCCGCTCCTTATAAAATTCAAGGAAAAAGCTTCCGATTGGCCTCCAATCCCGACAAGGAATTTGAAGACCCCTTTGATCTTGATAATTTGAGGTTTCTGGAAAAGCATAAAATTGAAAACTTATTGAAAAAATTGGAAGGTTTGGCCGCCGAAATTGCGGACACGGGCAGTACAAAAGAGGTGGTAGCCATGATTGGAACCGGTGGAACCATTGCCATGACCTTTGTGAATGGAGAAGAAAAACCGACCTTGGATCCTGAATATTTATTGAAGTATGCAGGGGGTGCCTTGGATGAGCGATTTTCTGTCTCAAGCACCCAATACCCCACTCCGATCGACAGCTCAAAACAAGAGTTTGATTACGAAGCCGATCTTGCCATTGCCATGAGTTGGATCTGGAAAAACATGAGCGATCAACTAAAAGAATGCTTTGCCGGATTTGCGATTCCGCACGGCACGGATACTCTAGGAGGAGGTTCTAACAGCACCTCCATGATGTTGGGGCCTAACTGTCCTTTTTCAGTTGGTTTTGTGGGGGCTCAGAAAACCACCCAACATCTTTACTCAGATGTAGGAACCAATATTAGAGGTTTATTCGATACGCTCCACACCCTCAAAAGGCAAAAAAAAGTTGCACGATTTGTGTACATGGGAGGAACGGAAGGGGGCGCTTTTCATCCCGCCGGAGTCATAAAAATCGATGATCGTCATGCCAACGCCTTTAGAACGCCCATCCATGAACGATTGATTAATGCTTCGGATTTTGGTCTCGGTGGCATGATCGATCGCTTTGGTCGACGCTATATGGAGACTTTGGACCGAGAGGGTGCGCAGAAAGCCTTCCAACCCATTATTCTAAGAGGATACGCCCCGGTGATTGACCTCACTCCTAAATTAGGGACCAATCCGGCGTTGTACTATCAACAAATTTCTACCAATGAATCGGCAATTGCAGTTTTATTAACCACTTTTGGTTCCTACACCGTAAATCCTAAAGTTCGTAAAGCCATTACGCTGGCTGCCCAGGCGAAAGGGAAAATTGTTTTGGGTGCAAACCCTTTTCCGGGCGGAAGCACCAATCATAATTATGGACCGGCCAAAGAATTACGAGAGAATGGCGCCTATGCTGTAGGCACGTTGCCGGATGCCACCATGATTAAAGTTTTCCTTGCTCATTCGGTTTTCGGCAATAATCTACCCCTGTTGGTGCAGTTTTTAATCGAAAATAATTTCATTGGCGAACAAAACCCCGGCGAGTGGATGCTCAATAGTGAGGATGGAGTGGTCACCCCTGAATTGGACACCAGTGTTTCTTCTATGCCGCGATTTGGAGCTCCGGATGCCTTTTTTCAGAAAGTGAAAGCTTGAGCCTTCGTCGGCACATAACAACCTGTTCATGAACAATTCATGAAATTTTTATGAACCTTTGCTCAAGACGCTCCAACGGTCTCCCTAAAACGTCATCATCATCCCCCGTTTGAAATGTCCCTGGCTCAGAATTTCCATGCCAGGCTTTTCCGTGATTTCGCCCATCACTTGGGCCGGAATGTTGTGTTTGCGCGCCGTAGCGATCACTTCTTTGGCCTCGCGCTCTTCCACGACCATGATCATGCCAATGCCCATATTCCACGTGGTGTAGGCTTCTTCGTCCATCACATTGCCCAACGCCTGAAGTTTGAGCATGAAAGGATGCGCAGCCAAGGTATTGTCGATACGCGCCCCCCGTTTCACCTTTTTCAAAATGCGTTCCAAATTCCCGGGGAGTCCGCCGCCGGTGTTGTGAACAATCGCTTTGGGATGCACCCGCGCCTCTCCTTTCTTGTACCGCCCGATCATGTCTAAAATACAGTTGTGGTAGAGTCGTGAGGGAATCAACGCAATGTCGCCCCAAGTGTTGGATGTATTGAATTTGCGGCGATGCCAGTTCTCACCGTACTCCTTTTTCAAAATATAACGCACTAATGAATACCCGTTAGACCGAAACCCTCGACTTTGCAAGCCGATGATTTTATCTCCCGGCCGCACATGCATCCCGGTGATGAATTTATGTTTTTCCACGATCCCCACCGCCGAAGCGTTCCAGGTCATGCTTTTCACTTGATCCCGCAGCTCACCGATTTCACCCCCTGCAATCACCACCGACTGCTCTCGACACGCCTCTGCCAATCCGTCCATCATCTCCCCAATCGCCTTTTTATCCACTTTTTTCGTATCAATCGTATTGGTGATCGAGAGCACTTCTGCTCCCACACACACCGCGTCGTCCGCCACCATGGCCAACAGATCGTAACCGAGTGTGTCATAGCGGTTCATTTGTTCCGCCACCATCATCTTACTGCCGACCCCGTCGTCATTTTGAACCAATAAAAAATCACCGCAGTCAAGGGCGCCTGTAAAGCCGCCCTCCATTTTTAAAGGAGTTCCAAACATCCCCTTGCGAGAAGAATGTGTCGACAACGCGGCCTCATAGGCACGCCGCGAAGCGCTATCCCCAGCTTCGATATCCACTCCGGCTTTTTTATACGTGGCACGGGGACCGGAGGTTTTTCGAGGCATAAGGGGAGTTTAAACGATAGAATGGACGGAATGAGACGCCTGACGGCTTCACCTTTCAAGAGTAGGAACTATTTAAAAGAGTGTCAAGGCAAGGCTGCGGATTTTTACCACGTCAATGGACTAGAAAAATCACCAGTTACTGGTCGGCTGATAAAAAACGCCGCCATGCAAAGCGTTCGCCCGGCCGCCTCTTCCCGTTTTTTTAGGAACTTGCTAAAGTAGCCCCATGTCCGAACTCAATTTCACTGTCGCCCTGATTGGAGGATTTTTATCCTTCTTCTCTCCCTGCATGCTGCCGATTTTACCGGCCTTTCTATCGTATATTTCCGGCATTTCAGTGAGGCCTGACACCCTTAAACTGCAGCCGAAAGCGGCCCGCATCACACTGCTCCTGCATACGCTGGTGTTTGCCCTGGGATTTTCCCTGCTTTTTCTCATTCTGGGAGGATTGATCGGCGCGGTGGGTGATTTGTTTTTCAAAAATAGCGATGTGATTCGTCGGGTTGGAGGTGTTTTTCTGATACTTTTTGGAATTTATACGGCGGGCTGGATCAAAAAAAATCCCTTCGTGCGCAAATTTTCAGTGCCGCTCCCTCGCTTTTTAGATTCTTTTGATTATCTCAAATCTTTTGCCACGGGGTTTTTCTTTGCCGCCGGGTGGTCCCCCTGCTACGGCCCCATCATTGGAGGTATCTTTGCGCTCGTGGCGTTCGACGGAAGTTTTTGGAGCGGAATTCAATTTTTTGCCGCCTATAGCATCGGATTTACTCTCCCGTTGTTGCTGTCGTCTTTATTCTTAGCTTCATTCATTCAAGTTGTAAAAAAAAGCCGTTTTCTCGAATATTTTTCCGCGCTCACCGGGATTTTTCTTATTTTTCTCGGGGTACTCTTGCTCATGAATGACTTTGTTCTGGTCGAACAATGGTTTTATAAATTTTATGATTTTTTTGGATTCGAAACGGTGCCCCCGCTTCCTACCTCTTTTTAAGCATCCATCCCCCAACCTTCAACGCTCGCCCCACCTTTTTTCGGGAAAGTTCCACTGCTTTTAACTTTTCAGGATCCACGCCGTTTTGAGCCGCTTCCTTCATCAAGCGCTCCACACGTTCTTCAAAAAATCCCGCTGCTTTTACATTGGATTTATAAAAATAATCGGCCACATCCCCCACCCCGGGAATCAAGCCAATGAAAAAATCTTTAATCGATAATTTGACCAATTCGCTTCTTTTCTCAGCACCTAGTCCCGAATAACACGCTTCTCCGTACAAATAACAAAAATTCACTACCTCGGCACCCAAATCCCCGGCTCCAGGCAATACCGCCTCGATGATGGCCTTGATCGGAAACACATCGAAAATCCGCGCCACCAGCTTCACCCGATCCGCTGAACCCGCTGCTTTTTTCAAATCTTCCACGATACGCTCCCGAACGCACTCTTGTCCTTGGGGAGCCAACCCCTCATACGATGTTCCAGCCATCACCACGGCGGTACACGCGGCCGTTCCCTCCCGAATACGTTCAAGGCTCCTTATTCTTGTTTCGGGCACACGCTCCAATTCCACACGATCTCTTGCTCCACCTTCATTTTTTTCGAATACCATAAAAAAGGGTTATCCCTTCATTATACCCTGTTTCACCGCAAAAATCACCCCCCTACTCCTCAATCGCCATGAACTCAATTTCTCCGACCTCCCGCAATTCCGCTTCGACGCTTGGCGGCACCATCCCTTTCAATAAAAGCTCCAAGTCGTACCCACTGTTTGCTTTATCGGAAATGATGCGCCCTTCCTTTAAGGTAATCACTCGCGGCCGAACTTGATCCACGATTTCCCGATTGTGAGTGGCCAATACAATGGTCACTCCTTCCTGATGGAGTCCGGACAAAATATGCAGAATTTCCTGTGACCGGACAAAATCGAGGTGTCCGGTCGGCTCATCCGCCAACAACAACCGCGGATGATGCACTAGCGCTCTGGCAATGGCCACCCGCTGAATCTCA
This sequence comes from uncultured Candidatus Peribacteria bacterium, assembly GCA_964436935.1. Taxonomy (GTDB): domain Bacteria; phylum Patescibacteriota; class Gracilibacteria; order UBA1369; family UBA12473; genus CAYTES01. Next base: position 20,210 of record CAYTES010000008.1, read on the forward strand.
CCCCCGGCCAGTTCCGCCGGAAAGCGTTGCAGATGGTCCAGCATTTCCACCCGATCCAACACTTCGTACACGCGCTCCCGAATGTCTTCGTCCTTCCAAGCACAGACCTCTAGAGCAAAGGCGACATTTTCATACACGGTTTTGCGTTCAAGCAGCTTGTAATCCTGAAAAACCATCCCCAATTTGCGGCGGTAGTCCTGCAACGTGGAGGGATCGAACTGGGACAAATCGTAGCCGTCCACGGTGAGCACTCCTTTACTGATAGGCGCTTCGCCGAGCAACGCATTGAGCAGTGTGGATTTTCCCACGCCGGAAGGCCCGATCAATGTGACCCACTCACCCCCATCGATCTCGAGATTGATGTCATGGAGCACCGTATGAGCGCCGTATTGGACCGAAACGTTCTGAAAATGAATCATACGCAAATTTTGTCACGAAAGCCGAAAAAAGCCTAGTGTTTATTAAAAACTCGAGCCGCGAAATCCTAGATTTTCAGCTGTGGAACTTCTTGTGCACCTCCCTCAATTTTTGATTCGTGAGGTGGGTGTAGAGTTGAGTCGTGGTGATGGAGGCGTGGCCCAGCATGTCCTGAACCGAACGAATGTCCGCCCCGTTGAAAAGAAGATTGGTGGCGAAAGAATGACGCAAGGTGTGGGGTGTGACTTTTTTGATAATGCCCGCTTTGCGTGTCGTGCTACGGACTATATTTTGAATGGAAACCGCGGTGAGGCGACGCTTTTCACTCGCGTCCAAGGATTCATCACTCCGATGACGACGTTGATTGGTGAACAACGGTTTCCAATTGTCTTCTCGAGATCGTAAATACCGTTCCAGCCATTCCACACAACGGTCGGAAAGAAAAACGATACGCGGTTTGCGGCCTTTTCCACGCACCATGAACTCTTTACGTTTCAAATCCACTTGCTCACGATTGAGATTCACCAACTCGCTCACTCGGAGTCCGGTGGAAAAAAGGGTTTCCAAAATGGCGCGATCACGGAGACCCTTGGAAGAGTCTTTGTGTGCCACGTCGAGCAATCGTTCCACTTCTTCACGCGTTAAAAACTCCACGGTGCGCTGAACCGATTTTCCAAGTTCGATTTTTTCGGGAGCCAAACAGGGGATATCATTTCGAACCAGGTATTTGAAAAAGGCGCGCAGCGCAATGAGATGATAGTTTTGCGTTTTTGGCGACAGGGTGCGACCGCGGTCGTCTTCGTAACGATTGAGGTAGAGACGATATTGATGGAGGGTGTCCAACGTGATGGTCGAAGGCTCTTTATCTCCATACCAACCGATGAAGCGGCTCAAATAATGGTGATAGTTTTCAATGGTTTTGAGCGACTGATTTTTTCCGATTTCCGCGTGTTCGAGAAATTTTCGAAGGAAGACCGAAAGGCGATGGCTCAGAGGGAGTGTGCGTGTTGGCTTGGAGGGCATGTGGGTATTGTAGCATGGAGAAAACCTTTCAAAAAAACACCCCTTTAAAAAGAGGTGTTTTAAAAATCAAACTTTTCTCTATCTCGTCACACTGATGGTTTCGGAAAGCTCCGCATTGGGAGCGGTAACCGTAAGACGGTTATTTGCATCCAAGGCGATGGTGTATCCGGTATCGTAATCGGCACAACTGGTGTAATACGCATTCGTAGCGGTTGGATCCACGGGCATTTCCGCCAAATACGTTGGAACCAAATAGCTGCAAATATTGATCTGTCCCGTACCATTCCCCACCACGGCGGCGGTTGTGGTGATTTCTGTCGGATAAGCCCCACGGTTGTCGATGGCATAGTCTGCAACCCCGTCAAGGAGCGCCTTTACGTTCGTACTACGCTCCGCATTGTTGGCTTGAGAAATTTGACGAGCCGGATTGATGGCCACAATGACGATGGCGGCTAAAATAGCAATAATAACAATCACCAATAACACTTCCACCAACGTAAAACCCTTCATCGATTTTTTTACTTTCATGGGGAGAGGATAAGAAAATAATTATTTTAGAACAGGTTCTTAAATCACGTTATCATCGGGATATTGTTTTGGCAAATTCGAGTAACGCCCCCAATCCATAACAGGCAAAGCGACTTCAACGGGGTTACCATCTTCAAATGGAGTATTCCATGTTAAACGCAACCAGCTCAAATAAAATAGAATTCCAAAAAAGAAAAGCAGCTGCAGACCAAACAGAATCACGTATTTTTCGCTAAGCTTTAACATAAAGTTGAATGATTAAACGAATATTTTTGCGCGCGGCTTCTTCCCCTGAAAGAAGCAAATTCGGATCGGTGTAATCGATTTCAGTCACTCGAATCATGTAAGGCAATTGCTCCAATGCCGTCAAAAAATCACTTAAATTCTGTTGACTTCCATAAAATTCAATCTGATAATCAAGTGTTTCGGAGGCGGTATTTGTTGATTTCTCAAGAGAAGTTAATTTTAAATTTAGATTTAACCTTTGTCCGGTGGTTTCAACTTGATCGATAAAATGGATGTACTGACTTTCATCCTGAGGGCGAAGCGACAATAAAAAAGCGATTACTCCCTTTGTGTCTTCGGTGTACAGCAACAGACTTTGTTCGAAGTTGGGCTGAATATCTTTCGCTTCGATCAAAAAATCTTCCAATGCTTTGATCTCTTTATGAATCGATTGAATGGATAGTCCCAAAATAACAATCGTGAAGGCGCACATCCCGATCAATAAGGTTGAGAAAGCGGTTACGCGCGCGATGGAATCGGATAATTTCATTTGGATTTGGTATCATTAGGTTCCTGAGGAAGTTCTTTAAATTCAAGGTGAATTTCCAATTGAAAAGAAAGTTTTGATTTTTGGTCATAATTTGAAATGGGAGCAATCACTTCTTTTATGAAATCCGTTTTTTTTAAATTTTCCTGTAATATTAAAAGTTCTTCGCGCGTTTCCGCGATACCGGAAATAACCATCACTAAATTTTCGTCATAAAATTGTATTCTTGTCAGCTCAACGCCGGCGGGGACCCTATCGGTAATGATGCGCAACGTCTCAGGTAAAGAAAACAACGCGTTACCGATACGACTCAACTCGGCCACTTCGGTATTGAATTGATTGATGGCTTCTCGAATTTCTTGATAACGGGTGCCATAAAGCTTGTTTTCAATACCTTCTTTTTGGATTTCCAGATTGATTCTTTCGTAATTGAGATTTTGATGTAAAAATAAAAAATAAGTGGCCAAAAAAAGCATCACCCCGGTGATCACCATGGAAATAACGGCTCCCGTCAATAAAAGGCGTTTTCTTAAAAGATTTTCCTTGAGACGGGGGGGCAATAGATTCATTCCTTCGTATTTTTTCAAACGCAACGCACGGAAAGCGACCCCCATTGGATTGGTGAAATAGATGGAATAAGGGATAGGCCCTCCTCGCTCTTTATGCAGTGGTAAAAATTTGGTCGCATTGATTTCCAATCCCAATTTCGGATCACCGATGGAAACCATTTGCTGAGAAAAATTTTCGTGCGCCGCTTTAATCAACCCCGGAATATTGACGTATTCTCCGGTTAATAAAACCCCTTGCAAGGAAGAAGATTTTTCCAGTCCGTTTTGACTTTCCCAATTCGATACGACATTTTTCGCTTCCGCCATTCGTTCCTTTAAAAAACCGCCCACGATCGATTGATAACGATCTTCCCATTCATTTTGTTCTCGTTGTTTCAATAAAATGAGTTCATCGATATTGAATGTGGTCGCGATTTTATTGATTAAATGATGTCCTCCTTCATTGCCACTGTAAACGTGTTCTATCGTATTATTTTTCACAATGATATAGTCGGTTGAAAGTGCCGAAAAATGAATAATGAGCGTGGATTGTAAAGGATCGATTTGATTTTTTACCGCGTGTTCCAAGGATTCCACGATGGTGGCGAATAAAAAAGGCACGAGATCAATGGATTCCAAAAGGCGCGCGTACTGGTCGGCGACTTGCTTCATAACGGCCACGAACAAAACACGCTGCCTTTGCGGATCTTTTTTTGAAATTTGAGGAGATTTTCCCAAGATGCGGATGTCCCAATAAATATCCTCCAATCCAAATGGAATAACGGTTTCCGCCTCAATCGGTATGGTTTGCCTTATTTCATCTTCGTTCAAACTGGCGGGCAATGTAAAGACATGCGTAAATGTTTTACTCGATGGAAAAAGAATCGCCACATCTTTGGCCGTAATCGGTTGTGGATTCGCCGTCTTTAATAATTCAACAAGGATTTTCTTAAGTTCTTCCTCCTCTTTGATTTCTCCATTTTGTATGATCGTCGGCGAGATCTGCATACGATTATAGCTCGAAAGAACGATCCGTTTATTTTCAATTTTAAATTCCACCACCTGAGCGGAATAATCATGGAAATCGATGCCGATCACTTTTTCACGGAAGAAAAACATGGGGTAAATTTTTATATTTCTTTCCAATTCATAAGATGAACATTATAGGCGTTGCCATTCAAGGTTAACGTGACTTGTGCTTCAAATGTTTGAGTCGCTTGGGCACTTATCGCCGTAATGATCATCGTATAGTTCGGAATGGAACCGCTCACGTTCACACTACATCCGATATCGTTGGTGAGCGCTATATTTGTCGCGGTAAACGTTGGATCACGCTCCAATCGATGAAGTGCCTCCTCCAAGCAGGCTTCTCCCGCATAATACCCCTCTTTTTCCAATTGGTAATTATACGTTTGAGCAGAATTGGAGAATGTGACTTCCGATATTCCAAGGGCGATAAGCAGTGTGATTGCCGAGATGATCAACAAACTGATGAGTGCAACGGATGCGCAAGGTTTATTATTAGGGCTCATGAAAAAATAAATTATTCAGATTTAAGTTCAATGCGCTCCGAATATGGCGCTATGATTGAGAAAAATATCGAGGCGTACCAAAGGTACGATGAGAAATTTTTCGATTGAAGAGCGATTATAGTCGGAGATGCAGTGAGCATAAGATGAGTGATTTATTTTTTCATGAGCCCTATATATCATTAAAAAGATCTTAAAGAAATGGCCGATTGTCGTGTCACCACCTGCATGAGTTCCTCTCGAATTTGTGATGCCGTGGAAATCCTAGCATTGATTCGAATCTGATCCGGATTTTTGGGATAAGTAACATGCTGAAAAGAAAGCCGATCAAAATAAACCCGCGGGTCGGAAAGTTGAATGGGATTTGAAGCCCCCGACCGCTCCCATACGATCCCCTCTTCCAAATAAAATTGCGTGGGCGAGAGTAGGGGATCCTTCATTAAAAGAACCAAATACCCCTCGTCGGAATTAAAAATACTATTGCTCGAATCAACCGCTTCCGCCATGCGAATGGTTTTTTCGATTTGATAAAATACCACATTGGCATTGGACTGTATTTCATTGTTATCCGCCGAGCGACTTCCGGCAAAAATGATTTGAAACGCGAAAGTCATTGCGGCGGACAAAACGATTCCCAAAATCGCGAAATAGAAAAGGATTTCAATCAATGTGGTGGCTTTCGTCGTGATGCGAACCAAAATGAACATACTATGGGAATCTCTATGGGGTATAATTGACTCTAACTTGATTGAGAATCGGACTTGAAATCCCGTCCGAGGTGAAAAGAACTTTAAACTGAAAGTAACGTTGTCCGGTGCGAAGGGGATCCAAAACAATCGGCGTGAGGGGATTTACCTCCACCCATTTTGCCGTCTCTAAATGGGCAACACTATCGGCGGTACGAATCTGTAATGCGATCCCTCCACCGGGAACTCCGGTTTGATCCCAATCCAAAAAATTATAGCGCGTGTCTTCTCCTCCGGTATCAAATTCATTTGAAATGAAACTTCCCGCCGTGGCAACCGTGGTTATCATGGTTCTTTTAAGCACCAAACCCTGATTATTGATATCAATGGAGATGAAAATTTCACTTCCGTTCGTTGCGATTCCCGTCCCTTTTCCGCTGATATCCACGTTATTGAGCCATTGGGGCGCCAACGGATTACTCACTTCCACCATCGCTAATCCCTCATCGGATTCATCCATGGCGGCATAAAGAAAATTTTCAAATAATACCAAATCTTGAATTTTCCCGTTCACATTCAACCACGCGACAATGGATGGGGTTGCAGGATTTGCGATATTGATCACTTGCAAGGACTGCGCTTCATTTTTTGTCCCTAAAAAGGCGTAATTCCCCATTATCTCAATCCCATTGATCTCTTCTCCCACATCCAACGTGGAAACGGAAGCTAAATCGAAAGGATTGCTACTATCAATCACTCGTAATCCGTTTGATCCGCTATCGGTACCCATATACGCATACGTTCCGCTTAAATGGATGGTTTTCCCTTTTGCTTCTCCCAAGCTTAACGTATCCAAAAGAATGGGGTGATATTTATCACTCACATCAATCGAAACCAACCCTTGGGAGGAACTTTCCACCGCCATAAAAACGGTATCACCGGAAACCGCGGGTTGATTTCCCCAATTCCCAATATCCACATTGGCCAGCAGCAAAGGGGTCGAAGGATTTTGAACATCAATGATTGCAAGTCCTTTATTTTCATTCGCGACCCCCACATAAAGCGTATTTCCTTCTTTAAAAAGAGAACGACCTTTTCCTCCGATATTGACCGAAGCCACCACTTCCGGAGCTTCAGGATCGCTCACATCCACGATGGTAACTCCCGAATTTTCTTTCGAGGTCGCCACATAGGCGTAATCTCCATCCGCGACCACGTCATTGCCGTGGTTTCCAATATCGGTGGACTGAAAAAAATCGCTTTCGCCATACAGTTCGGAAAGTTGCACCGAGCAATTATCCAAAGGGGGAGAAGCCGTAGGGTTGGATTCCGTATTCTCAAACTCACCCGACTCAAATTCCGTACAGGTTGTTTGAATCCATTCATCTCCTCTCCAGTCAGATAAGTACGTTTCCAAGCGAACAGATTGAGGGAGGATGGAATGCCAACGCCATGTCACCGAAGAAATAATTTTTTTTGTTTCAAGATCATAGACTCCCGCTTGCGCGATATTTCCATTTTCATCTCGATAGACATCCTCAACGGTAACGGTGCGCTCAAAAAATTCGTCACTCGTGTCCGGAGCCGCAACGAATCGCCATTCTCCTTCCGTAAAATTCAGCCCATACTCTCCGGCGTTTAAAGCAAGATAATCTTTGTCTCTCATCCAACGAACCGCCTCCATTCCTTCTTCGGCATAAAAAAGCGCCTCGTTTTGAAGTTGGGTTTTTGCGTTTCTTTGCGCCGTGTTTAGAGTGAGATAAAAAATACCCAACGAAAAAAGGCTGAACAGAGAAAGCGCCAGCATGACCTCGATGAGGACAAAGCCGGCACGAGGAAGACACGTTGATTTTTCTTGAGAGCTGAAATTTTTAATAGGTAACAATACCACTGTGTCGGATGGTTATGGTACGAAATTGTTGAATTTTATCGGAATTTAATGTGAATGATCCGTAGGTTTCAGTGGTTCCATCGGGAGCGAAAAAAATAACGTCGCTTTGGCCTCCTTGGAAGTTGATATTTCCGATTGAAAGCGTTGAAGGCAATTCGATGATTCTATTTCCCGGAGAACCTTCCGCGTACAAATCCCCCTCGAATAAAGTGTAGGAATCATTTTCAAAATGAATACCGTGAACCCGACCGTTTCGTCCCGCCATGGCTTCGCTTTGAGACATCCTCAAGTAGGCCACCGCCGTGCGCGTTTGGGCGGTTAAATCGGCGCGCATTTGAGCGGTTTGCGTGTATAAAATCGAAAACCCGAATAAAATTCCCACTAAAGTGACCACGAGAACCACTTCGATCAAGGTAAATGCCGATACGGAATTTTTAAAAGCCTGCTTCATCGAGAATTGCTGATTAAATTAGGTAGCTGATAAATGGGTAGAATGATTGAAAGCGCGATTCCACCAATTAAAATACCCATAAAAATAAGCAGAAAAGGTTCGAGTAAAACGGAAAGATTTTTTGTCATATTATCGACATTCCTTTCGTACAGCCTGGCTAAATGTTTCGTGGAAGTTTCAAGACTGCCCGTTCGTTCTCCGATATACAACATTTTTTTAACCAATGGAGGGAATAGTTTTGGATGCTCCGTAAAGCCATCCCCCAATCCACCCCCGCGTTGAATGCGCTCTTTCGCCGACAAAAGCGCGTTTTTATAAAACGTATTTCCCATCATATTCGCCGTGATTTGAAGCCCTTCGGTAATGGGAATTCCCGCTTCCAAAAGAGAATTCAAGGTGCGAGCGAAACGAGCCAAATTCATATAAATCAAAATTTTCCCAAAAATCGGCGTATGCAAAAGTACTCGATGATAAATCGGGCGGATCCATCGAATTCGTGACAACAGGGTTGTTCCGCCCAAAACTCCAAAAATTAAGACGATAAAGCCAAAAGGATGCGTTAAAATAAAGGTGCTTACTCCTACGAGAATTCGCGTGGGCAAAGGCAAAACAACATCGAAATTTTTAAAAATTTCCAAAATCTTCGGCATGACAAAAATCACCATTCCCAATGTGATGGTTAAGGTCATACTGACGATAATCGCGGGATAAATAAACGCGGAAATAATTTTTTTCTTAAGCTCATACGCTTTTTCCATCTGTACCGCCAAATGGGTCAATACACTTTCCAAGGTTCCGCTTTTTTCTCCCACTTGCACCATATTGATGAATATCTCGGAAAAGGTCACTTCATAAACCCTGAGCGCGTCCGCCAAGGTTTGCCCGCTGGAAACCCGCTCCAAAATATCTTCGTACATCATACGATTAGACGATGAGGTCGTTTGTGAAATAATGATTTCCAACGATTCCGTTATGGTGATTCCAACTTGCGACATGATGGCCATGTATTTGGCAAACATCATTTTTTCTTCATAACTCAAATGCGGTTTTTGCCAAAAATAGGTTTTATCCGTAAGTCGTTCCGTGACCGAGATAATAATGGCATATTTTTTTTTGAGGTTTTCTCTCGCCATCTCTTCATTGGACACTCGCAGTCTGCCCCTTGTTTTTATTCCTTCCGTTGTGAGTACAACGTAATCAAATTGTTTCATGCTGATGATTTTTATGGACGAGCCCTAAACTCTCATGACTCTTAACACTTCTTCGAGTGTCGTGATCCCTCCCACCACTTTTTGTATGCCGTCGAGGAACATGGTTATCATGCCTTCTTCGATCGCCCTTTCTTCCAATTGCCTTGGCGTGGCTTTCTCTAAAATCAACTGTCGCATTTCCGTGGAAATATTCATCACTTCGGCAATGGCTATTCGGCCTTTATAACCGGACTGATTACAGGTAGCGCACCCTCGACCACGATAAAAAGTTACCATCGATTCCTTGTCTTGAATTTGTTCGGAAAACATTTGCGCCAGATTGTCTTGGATATGATTTGAAATCGCAATATCATGAAGTGTATTCTGCGTCACTTGGTAAGGTTCTTTGCATTGTTCGCAAATTTTACGCACCAAGCGCTGAGCGATGACCATTTGAACTGTTGCCGCCAATAAAAACCCTTCCACATTCATGTCCAACATTCTCGGCAGTGTGGAGGCCGCATCATTGGTGTGCAATGTGGCCAGCACCAAATGTCCGGTCAACGAAGCATTTATGGCGATGGAAGCGGTTTCTTCATCTCGAATCTCTCCGACCATGATCACATCAGGATCTTGTCGTAACAATGCTCTCAACCCATCGGCAAATGTTAAATTCGTTTTGGCATTGACTTGGATTTGATTGATTCCTTCCATTTGATATTCGATCGGGTCTTCAATCGTTGAGATATTGATTTCAGATGAATTGAGTTTTTTAAGAAGCGTGTATAAGGTCGTTGTTTTTCCCGAACCGGTCGGTCCCGTCATCAAAAGAATGCCGTGCGTCTTTTTAATGTTGCTTTGAATGACCTCCAAGTTGTGCGCGGAATACCCTATGGTTTCCAAGCTCAACTCTTGATTGCTGGAACTCAAAAGACGCAAAACTGCTTTTTCTCCTTGATAAACGGGAATAATCGATACCCTCAAGGTGATTTCATTGTTTTCAAGTTCAATTTTAAAACGACCGTCTTGAGCCGCTCGATGTTCGTCGGTACGCAGATTGGCCAGCACTTTAATTCTTGTGATTAAAAAATCTTCAATCTCCATTGGAAATTCAGCAATCACTTGCAAAATCCCATCCATACGACATCGAACAATTAGAAAATTTTTATGCGGCTCCAAATGAATATCGGAAGCGTTATTTTGGAACGCGAATAAAATAATGGCATCCAAAATTTTCGCCGTATCCTGCAATGATTCGATTTTAGATAAATCAGCCATGGCTCCCTTCAAGAGTTTGCTGAACTTTTGATTGATGTCTCGATTATAAAATTTCAAAGAGGCTTTAATATCCCGCTGCGTGGCCAAATAGGGTTTTATTTGCAGATTTGTTTTTTTGGCAAGAGCGCTGATCAATTCCGCGTTACTCGGATCTGCAAAAGCGACTTTTAATGTGTCCCCCTCTTTCGCGAAAGGAATCACGTGTTGATGAGATGCCAATTGAAAAGGGACAATTCCCAAAAGTGATTCCGAAATGGATTGATCGCTCAATTTCACATACTCAACCCCATACAGTTCCGCCAAAATTTCTCCAAGCACTTCATCGGGAATCCAATCGTGTTCCAAAACCACTTCTTGGAGTGTTAAACCTTTTTGCTCCATGACATGCTTCAATGTTTTGGCTTGGGTTTTTGTTAAAACCTTTTTTTCGATGAGCGCATTTTGAACTATTTCATCCGTAACCGTCATGGATTTTTTTGTTTATTTTAATCTTATTATTTTACCATCATTTCGTGAAAGATTCAACTTTTCATTGTAAATCGATCCAATTTTTGGTATAATTATAAGATTGCGTAGAGCTATAAACAAAAAAAAAACAATGGGCAATTTCGAAAAAAGTTCCGTGGCACAAAGTGGAGAAAGACAAGAAAATCCAAAAAACTTTGTCCTACTCAGTCAAAAGCAACGAGACGAACTTTATCAAAATTTACTAGAAAAATCAGGCGAACTTTTTCGTCAAAAGCGACATGAGCTAATGGACCGCGTATGGACTAAAATTGCCGCCCCCGACTTAAATTATGCATTCACTCAAACCATTGATCGACACCATTCCATGCCCCTCAGCGGAGCCATTTTAAGCGCGCTAAAAAATCACTATGGGGACAAAGAGAGAAACCCAAAAGAAATAATGTATTACTGTTTGGATTACTTGCAAAATGCACCGGAAAATCGCATCGGTATGTATTCTTCCGGATTGGGCAATATCGACAAAATATATGCTGGGGAATCTATCAAAATAATCCAAGAAGCGGGGAGATGGAAGCTACGAGTATTCGATCCAAAAGGCGAGGTACGAATGGAAGGATTTTTGTTTCCTCCTAAGCCGGCCTTAAAGCCTGTGCCTGATAAACCCAAGCCTGAAGCTAAGGCTACACCTAGAATTGTTCTCACGGCTGAATCTAAGCCCCTGCCTCTACCTGATAAACCCAAACCTGAAGCTAAGGCTACACCTAGAATTGTTCTCACGGCTGAATCTAAGCCCCTGC
>CAYTES010000008.1:31887-40719 GCA_964436935.1 uncultured Candidatus Peribacteria bacterium
CTCTACCTACTCCTGCGACTGAAGCTGCTAAGCCCGTACCTAAGAAACCCAAACCTGCCCCAGAGCCTGTATCTGTACCCAGGCCTGCGCCCGTAGCTAAAGCTCCTACAGGTACTGACACTGTCGTCACTAAACCTAAGCTGCCTAGCGAAGCTATGAAGCTTGCTCCTGCTCCCGAGCCTGTTAAGCCCAAGCTTGAACTTTCTGCCGAGCTTCAAAATGAAGCAGGACAACTTGCCGCCGAAATTAAAAATATACTCCTAGAACTTGATGAAGGAAGTCGAACGCTAGGCTCAACAACCGATGCCGTTCGCGCCGGATTAAAACAGATTAAAATTAAGCTTGATTTATTGCAACAAAAATCCCCGAACGATCCCGATCTTTATCTTTTACAAAGAGCATTTAATGATATCAAAACCGATGTCGTTAACAACAAAACTCCAAGACTTGATACTTCCCTGGAACAGCTGTCTCGCGAAATGATGGGGGAAATAAAAAGGGCCGGTATCCTTAAAATCCCCGCAACTACACCGGAAGTCATTCATTCTCCCTCTCTAAAAAAGACATTTACTCAATTGCGTGGACTGAATATCCAACCCAGTTATGTCGTTGAAAGTAAAAATCCCAATGCAAAAACCGTTGTATTATTCATGCAAACGCATCCGGGACAGGGAGAAAGCCTTCTTGACGACGAAAATAAAGCCTTTGACTTAATTAATGCGCTTTCGGGAGCACCGGTTATGAAAAAATTAAAATCGGTTGATGAATCCCAAAAAGAAATTGAAGCTTCCCTAATCAAATCCATTCAATCCGGGCTTGGAACAACCGTTTATGAGGAAGCGATGCCTTATCGTGGAATGGAACTATCCACTGGCATGATAAACGCATTTAAAACAATCGTGCCGGAAACATCCGGAATCAATGAATATCGGACCGGTAGTCTTCAAGCAAAAATGCAGCTTGGAGATAAGATGAAGCTTGTCGGTTACGATGTCGGCTCCCGAAACAACAAAAACTCTCTTAAAGAGAGACATTATAATGGCGAAATGTCGACCGAATTAAGAGTAACGACTCAAAATGTGTATATGGCTTCAAATGTGCGTGAATTGATGCAAAAATCTTCTGAACCTGTTTCATTTTTAACCATCGGTGCCCTGCATGAAACCACCGATTGGAATACCGACAACACAGAGGTTTTTTCAGAAAAAAATCTTGAAGAAGTATCCACGGAAGAGCAAGATGCCATGATCCATCAATTGCCACTTTCACATGCCTTGGCTTACTATGGAATGAATGTGATTGTGGTGGATACTTCCTATAAAAAATAACTCGACCCCATGAAAAAAGACCCTCTTATCACTATGGCTCATGCATTAAGCCAAACCTTGCTCCACCAACAAAAGGAGGAGATCAAAAAACAAAAAAAACTGCTAGCGCGCATTGAAAATTTAAAACACAAAATCTCTAATAAGTAGCTGAATGGACTCTTTCCCTCATCATCTCCCTGAAATCTCCCAAAAAACGGAGGCCCGCCCCGAGCTTCTCGCCTTTGCGAAAGAGGCGGTAGATCCTCAGACCAAACGGGAGATACAAACCCTACACGCCACCACCACGTTTTTACGTCGAATCACTCAAAAGAACCCTGAAAATCCAAATCAGCCCACCGAAACCATTGAGGTGGTGAGTTTATCCGATCGTCAGCTCAAACCTTTAATGTATTTGCTCCATGGCATCGTGACCACCTTGGGAGATCCCGCCTTCGAACGCGCCGGCCCCTATGTCGACGAGTTACAATTTAATGGTAAAATCGGCATCACCCTTACTCCCCAAAACTTAGGCACGTTGGTGTCCATTTCCATTCATGATCCCATCAAAGGGGCCTCTATTTTTTCAAAATGGATCTCTTTCGAAGAAGCCTCCAAACCTCAAGCTATTGTTCGATCCGCTCTTACCCATGCCTTTGATGCGGCAAAAGACATGCAAAACGATCCGCATGCCGTGGCGCGGTGGATCAAGAAAAAACAAGATGAAGCGAAAGAGGTTTAGGATTATTCCATCACATCCATCGGCTTCTTTAAGGTTATCGTACTCTCTTGTATTTTTTGTGGTGACAGTACACCACCATTTAATGCATCAACTTCTCCTTCTTTATTTGCGGGTTCATCTTGTGGTCCAATATAAGGATCATCAGTAATGGAAGGTACTGATTTAATCCCTTCATCAACAACGAGCAGATCTGAACCACCCCCACATGTTGCATTGGCCACCTTTAATACATATAAATAATTCAATAAAAATGCATCTGAATGCCCCTCAAAAAATTGGGGACGATAACCCGCCGTCACCCAATACAAAGAACCTGTTAAACCTCTATCATTTAGGGTTATTTTTGTTTGTTCATCTGGTAAATCACCTCCAAAATGAACAATTTCAAAAGGGCGTTCGATCATTAAGGAGTCCTGCCCTCCACCCTCTTCTGGATAATTACGAACCGTCAATGTATACATCATTTGAACTTCTTCCCCATTTTCACCTTCCATTTGAACAGGGACCGTATATTCCGCCACTTGAATCTCTTGGATTGCTTCCAATGCCTGCCTAAACTCTTTTTTTATTCTCGCCCTCAATGCCTCTTCCGTTTCTTCCCCCGCTCCTTTCTTTTTTTCCTTTCTTTTTTTCAATATTTCTTTTACTTTTTCTTCAACTTCGTCGGGGCCGTAATTTTCGGCATCCCCCGCATAAGGAGGAAGCAATACGCCTTTTTGCATTACGCAAGCCGCGACCCGACGAGCAAGTTCTGCAGAGTTTGTATTTACGGCCTTATCTTTATTTAAAGTAGGAGATGAAGAACAGAGCGCAGAATAGGACGCACCTTCGACCGGAGTACATTCAATCATTGGCGTTAATTGCGTTGAAGCAGGCTCTTGAGCTATAGCCGAGGGGGCCGCTACTAAACCTGATAGCAGCACCAATGTCGGAACAAATCGATCGGGAGAATTCTTCATCATTAAGGATTTATCATGAAAAGTAAATATTTAAACATATTTATTAATTCACGTCAATGCCAATTCCCGCATTACCCTTTTTGATTTATCCCTCCAACAATCGATAGATCGTTTCCGCCACCTCTCCTCGGGTGAGGGCTTTGTCGGGATTAAAATTTCCCTTACTGTCAGGATCCAAGAGTCCCTCATCTTTCGAATACTGAACATAGGCCGCGTACCACGCGGTTTTAGATGTATCGGGATAAAGCGTCGCGATAGGGTAATCACTTAAATTCAGTCCGTAGGCGATCAGCAAAATCTTCAAAAATTCCACCCGATTCAGACTGTCTCCGGGATGATAGGTCCCATCCGGGTAGCCCCCCACGATTCCCAGCTTGACGGCATAATTGAGGTAGGGGAGATACCATTCTCCTTCTTTTAAATCATTGAAGGCCGTGACGCTATAATTACTGGAAACTTTATAGCCAAAGCCCAGAAGCAGCATTTTTAAAATTTCAACTCTATTGACCGATTGATTCGGCCTGAAAGTTCCGTCGGAATACCCCTGAATGATGCCTTCGTCCTTCATGTACTCAATGGCATCGGCATAAGGATCTGACGTGCTGACATCCGCAAAAATCAGATCTCCGGACTGAACCTCGTCCATCACGTTTTGATCCTCATCCACACTGAAAGAAGTGGTGATATTTTTCACATACCCCACAAAACTCTCTTGAATCGTGTCATCCGGATAGTCCCCCAAGTAGACAGGGGTGTCGACACGTGGCGTGCTGACCGGACAGGAGTCCTGAATCTGTCCATTCAAATATAACTTCAGCCCGCCATCGGCTCCATAATTGAGGGTTAAGGTTTCCCACTCGTACAGATTGAGGGAGTTGTCGGTGACCAAATGGTGCCACCCGGATGAATCCCGACAAGCCGAGCTGGTGCTGGGATCATAAAAATTCCATTCGACTCCCGCATTCTCATTCAGATTCACAGCAAACATCCCCACCGCGGGATCTTCCAATCCGTACATGTTCAAAAGGCTTCCCGTTTCTGAGGAATCATCGATATAGACCTCCAAGGACAAGGTCCCGTTACGGGGCACTTCGACCGTTTTGGTGATGTCCAGGCTGTATCCGGAATGAGTCAAATAATAATCATAATCGGTCGGGCCTTCGACGGAAAAACTAGTGCCCAGATAAAACTTGAGCGCCTCTTCGGCATAAATGACGACCTCATTTAAAATCGCCAGGGTTTCTTCTTCTTGATCCAAATACTGCAAATAGGCGTCCACATTATTTTTGAGGTATTCCCCGGCGGTGCGATAAAAATTCACCACGATCAACACGTTTCCGTAATAACTGACAAAGTGAAGATTTCCCTCTTCCAGCGGCCGATATTTAACCAAATCGGTATTTTCGCCAGCTGGAGCGTAATAGGTGAAATAATCTTTTCCCGCTGAAACTTTATCCCATAACCCACTGGTGAATTCGTGAGAATCGGCCCACGCGTCAAATTGTGCTTTTGCGGCCTCGGTCGAGGATTCCGCAATCAGATACACATTCATGGTGGGCAGTTCGTCTTCCCACTGGGGTAAATCATCAAAAATCGCCTCATAGGTGATCTCAATACCGTTCGCCTCACTCATGGTTTTACGAGAGAGCTCACTCCAAGTGGAATGGTATTCCAACCCCGAAATGTACGACGCGCTTGGGAAAAGCGTGTCGATATTGTCCTGTAAATCACTCAGGGAGGCATCGGAATTGGCGTGAACCGGCAACGCGCCGAACAAGGATCCCACGAATAAAACACCCACCAAGACCAAGCTCAGTACTGTTGCGAATCGGGATTTGAGGGATGGAAATTGTCGAGACATGCGCTAAGTTCGCTGATAAGATGGAAACGGTAACTAACGGTTCAACAATGATTCATGATCGCAATCATCTCCTGACCCTAGAGGATAAAGTATTAGCACCCTATGCGGTCAAAAGCAAGGATTCGAGAGGTCGGGACTACGAGGAAATCGAGGATGTGATGCGCACCCCTTTTCAAAAAGATCGTGATCGCATCATTCATTGTCGGTCTTTTCGTCGTTTGAAGATGAAAACGCAGGTGTTTGTGGCACATTATGGCGATCATTATCGAACCCGCATGACCCATAGCCTGGAAGTGGCACAGGTGAGCCGCGATGTGGCGCGAAACCTGGGACTCAATGAAGATTTGGCCGAGACCGTGGCATTGGCCCATGATTTGGGGCACACCCCCTTTGGACACGCGGGGCAGGATGCCTTGGATGAGGTTTTGAGGGAATTTGGGTTGAGTTTTGAACACAATGAGCAAAGCAAACGAATTGTGGAGGTACTGGAACAGGTTTATCCTCATTTTCCAGGATTAAATCTGACGTTTGAAGTGCGACAGGGCTTGATGAAACACCAAAGCCCTTGGGATCAGGCGGAAAAACAGTTCCACGGGGCCAGCCTGGAGGCGCAAGTGGTGAATTTGGCCGATGAGATCGCCTACAACAATCATGATGTGGATGACGGGCTGCGGTCTCATTTGATCACGGAAAGCGATCTCGAAAAATTGTCGCTGTGGCGCGTGGCCAAGCAACGGGTTGAGGCGCATTACGGGATGATTACGGATGATTCCATAAGGCAGGGGAGAATCGTGAGCGCGATGATCCATGTGATGATTCAAGATTTGATCGTGAATTCGAGCGCCATTTTGGAAAAACGGGGGATTGCGTCGCTTGAAGAGGTGTATCGGAGCACGGAAAAATTGATTTTATTTAGCCCGGAGCAGTACGCGATGAATCGGGAGTTGAAAGATTTTTTGGCGCAAAATGTGTATTTCCATCCGGAAGTGATGGCCCTCTCGACCAAGGGGCAACGCATCTTGAAGGAGTTGTTTCATTTTTATCGCGCGCACCCCGAAGAGTTGCCTCCCGAAGAACGGAAAGCCATTGCCGAAGGAGCTCGACTGGAAATTGTGATCAAAGACTATCTGGCGGGGATGACGGATGAATTTGCAGAGGAAAAAGCACAGTTTCTCGTTTAGCGGCCACTGGGAGAGGAGTCTCCCGATATTCCCCTCCTTCGCAGAACCCGCCCCAGGCGGGCTTCGTCGGCAAACACCGGGAGACTCCTCATGGTTTTTCCTCTAATTTTTGCTCGAAACTGTATTTTTTTCTCTATGGTTTTAGGGGAGGGGAATGAAATCCAGCCTTTGCGGAGGTGCGGGACTCAAGGCTATGCTTTCACTTCTTTCTTCTTCGCCTGGGCCCGCTTGAACCGCTCAAATAAGCTCAGTTCTTCTTGTTCCATATCATAATCTTCCTCGGAAAAGAGAAGATGGATGGCCTTTTTAACCCGCTCGATCTTTTTGCGATCCACGGCTTTGGCGCGAAATAATTTCACCACTTTATTGTCCGGATCCCGTTGCATCAATCGATCACAAATTTCGATCACTTCGTTGAATTTTCCTTCATTGAACCACATGCCCATCAACTCAATCACCACGTTTTCCTCTGCCTTTCCGATTTGCGAAGGACGGGCTTTTTCTTTAGAGGTGAACACCAGATAATTGGTTCTCTTTTTACTTAAAAATAGAATGAAAACAAACCCGCAAACCACCAGCCCCGCGGCATAATCCCAGTGTCCCATTTGAAGCGAAAAATTAAAAAATGCGTGCAGTACCATGGCGATCAATAAACCCTCCATGCTTTGCTGAAACTGAAAGACGTTTTTTTGTTTGATGCCACTATAACGTTGGACCCATTCGAATAAACGATGCCGGCGCCCCGTCCAACGGTCCAATTCCAACACGGGATTCCCAAACTTTCCGATCGCGTAATAATACGCCAAAATTCCCGAAAAAACCATCTGGGCGGCCACGGTGAAAATGGAACGAAAGCTCAACTCATAAAATAACTTTCCCAGCTGTTCGCTGGCCAACACATCGGAAAAGGTGAGGAGATTTTCGGTGAAGGCAAACCCCAACGCAACCACCAGGCTGTAGCGGATCGCTTCATTGATGGTTTCTATTTTCACGTTGATCCAAGAGAGTCTCCGGAGCATGTCAAACTTCGTCATTTCCTGAAAAACACCGATCGCGGTGAAGGTCGCCAAAAAACCCAGATTGAAACGGGATTCGGTTTGAATGATCCTTTCGTAAATATCAAACTGCGGATACAGCAGCCACATGTATTGAAGCAACAAAATCGGCACCACCGCCACCGCGCCGAATAAAAAAACTTTAATAAGCGTTTTGGCGCAATCTCGGTTGGTTTTGAGGAAAAAAGTCATCCAAATGAAAACCGGAATCAGTGCCAGGAGGAGGCTTATGCCAACCTCAAATCCTTTATCGTGAAGCCATTCGCTCATGATGATTTATTTTAGGAACTCCCGCAAAACACCCTTATCATGAAAAAATCATTCCTTCCGTCCGCTTCCACGTTAAAGCTCGTCGACGTATCTAATCTGATATGCCTTCCTCGCTTTGCCTTGAAGCGATCGAAAATTAATGGTTTTTTCAAAGTTAATTGCATTTTGCGGGAGTTCCTTAATCTCCTTATTATACCCTTTATATTTGCATAAATCAATTTTTGTGTTAAAATAATATGATTTACTTTTTAATTTTTCCTCGATGTCCATCAAAAACAAAAAGTTTCGGCAACCCCTGATTGCCTTCATTGGAGTCCTTATGATCGCCAGTTTGGCGGTCGGCGGACATGTCAGTAATCTGCAAGGCTATACGAAGGTGCGGGACGTTAGGAATAACACGGCTCCTGACCTTATGATTCAAAATCTGGTGGTTGATCCCACGACACGTGCTCTTAGTTTTGAAGTCAAAAACTTGAGTAAGAATGAAATCGTGGATGAAGCGGCACAAAAGAATGGGGAACTTCATATTTTTTACAACAGCAGCGAAACTCCTGCTTTGAACTACTCATGGCCGACCTTGGACGAAAGCAGCAAAGGCTTTTTCAAGGCCAATGGAGTCGGAACGTTTCAACCCGCGGTATTGAGTGCGGAAATCATGGAAGTTAAAGTGTGTATCGATCCAACGCATGTGGTTACCGAACGCAATGAAGACAACAACTGCGCGGTGCTGGAGGTTCCAGTCGCCGATAGTTGGACGGAGGCGGAAGAAGTTTAATAACAGGATTGATCATTCGTTCTCAAAATCCCGACCATGAGGGTCGGGATTTTTTAGTTTTATTTCACGCCGATTGGCGCACTTTATTTTTTAGCTCTAGAATAGAATCATGCTCTGTCCCAAATGCAAAAAATCGACCACCCGCGTGGTGGACTCCCGCGAAACGAATGAAGGGCGACAGATTCGCCGACGCCGGGAATGTGAGTCGAAAACATGCGAATTTCGTTTCACCACGTTTGAGCGCATCGAAGCGTCCAATTTTGTGATCATCAAAAAAGACGGCTCCCGCGAACCTTACCAACGCGAAAAAATCGAAGCGGGTCTGTGGAAGTCCTGCGAAAAACGGCCGGTAACGGAAGCGCAAATCGAGTCGGTATTGAATAATTTGGAGGATCAATGGAGTGGGTACGGCAAAGAAATCCCGTCCCAACAGATTGGAGAAGATGTCATGGAGGCGCTTAAAACACTAGATGAAGTGGCGTACATTCGGTTTGCATCGGTCTATCGGCAGTTTAAAGATGTGGAGTCGTTCAAAAAGGAGTTTGCAAAGCTGTTGGAGTAAACACTACCCCCAGAATAAATCTGATTTACAGAGAATATTTTTTATGATATACTATTTTGAATTGCAATTTCCTGCATTCAGCCCTCAAAAGCACCAGTAGGGATTTTGGAAGTGGAAATAAAG
>CAYTES010000009.1:0-35378 GCA_964436935.1 uncultured Candidatus Peribacteria bacterium
CGCGACCTTCGGCCCGCCTCAGGCGGGCTAACCAACTGAGCTATACTCACCACAATCAGAAAGCTAAGAGCTATAAGCCCAAAGCTGACCTATTGTACGATGCTTATCCAAGAAGGGCAACGGTTTTTTCAACTTTGCTGTGGGAATAAAATTCTGATAAACTCAACGTACTTTTAAAAATAAAAATGGTCACAATCAGCATCAAGTCTGGAGATTTGCCTCAGAAAGAGCGAAGGGATTCGAAGCTCCGATGGTTCACGCGTTTGAATCTACTTGGCGTGGCGATAACGGCTTATCTCTCATATCTTCATTTCAAGCCGAGCGCGAGCACGATCTGCACCATCAATGAATACTTGGATTGTGATATTGTGAATAAAAGCATCTATTCGGAGCTATGGGGAATTCCAGTGGCCCTCTTGGGATTTTTAACGTATCTTTTTTTGCTGATTGTCACTCGCAAGCTACTCAAAGGGTATTCCTTCACTTCATTTCATCACACGTTAACCTTCAGCCGAGTGTCCCATATCTTATGGGCAACGACGGCTTTTGGATTTCTTTTCTCAAGTTATCTGACCTACGTTGAATTTTTTATACTCCAAGTCGCCTGTATTTTTTGTCTGGCCCAATATGGCATTCTAATGATCAATCTATTCATCATTTCCAGTCTAATTAGAAATCTTCCTAAAGAAAATTCTTAACTCTCTAAAAATGAAATTCAAACAAGCGATTACCACTATTTTATTTTCCGGATTATTGCTTTTTGCCGGATGCAACGCCGAAAAAAAACAGGCCTATGATGCCTTTGCAAAATGTTTAACCGATAAAGGATTGATCATGTACGGAGCCTATTGGTGTCCCCATTGCGCAGAGCAAAAAGCGCTCTTTGATGATGCCTCTCAATACATCAACTATGTTGAATGCGATCCCAAAGGGGAAAATCCACAACCGGACATATGCTTGGAAAAGAAAGTAGATCGCTATCCCACCTGGATCTATACCGACGGAAGGCGATGGGAAAAAGTGATGACTTTTGAAGAATTGGGAGAAATCACAAGCTGCACCGTTCCGGAAAATGAAAAAAGCACCAAAGAAACGGATAGCAACAGCGAAACCGCCACACCTTCTCAGGAAATAAAAATAGAGTCCGCCCCAGCAGAAGAGAATACTCCGGCAGAATCTCAGCTCTAGTCGCTAATAAATTTTAGCATTCGAAAAAACCCCTGATCTCTCTAAGAGAAGGGGGGTTTTTAAGT
Source organism: uncultured Candidatus Peribacteria bacterium (assembly GCA_964436935.1). Lineage (GTDB taxonomy): Bacteria > Patescibacteriota > Gracilibacteria > UBA1369 > UBA12473 > CAYTES01. The sequence continues at coordinate 1,254 of CAYTES010000009.1, forward strand.
TGAACCTATAAGGCGATGCCCAGTCGAAACCAGATAAACCTTTAGACTCGCGGTATTGAATCAGTTGGCCTCAGAAAGAGACCAAAATAATTCCAAATCAAAGTCTCTGCGGGTAATGTCGTAATCTCTTTTTTCAGATTCGAGAATGCGTGGGAGCCTTTCGGGGAGATCATATTCCTTCCCTTTGAAAACCTCATCCCTTAGAAAACGATATTTTTCATTCAAAGCCTCATTGCGAGCGCCGTAAAATCGAAATAGGTTTCCATGGAGAATGTAGGCCGCATAGGACTCTGCAAACTCTTCAAATACCAACTCTTTAGAATACCCGGAGATGACGTCGGTCGAAGACCCTGTAAAAGAACGGCTGTCCTCCCAGCTCATAGAATAAAACTGAAAACTGGGGTCATCACTATAAACGAGTTTCCCGCGATCGTCAAATGTCGTTTTTTCGCCCTCAGTCGACCCTTGGAGATATCCAGTATCAACAATATGCCCCAATTCATGGACAGCAACAGCGACTAGCTCAGAATCGGTAATATTCACACACCTTAAAATCATGGTGTGACCACCTGCCAATCCTCGACGTATCGTGGAATTAAAGCTAAGAGTGAGATGATGAATGGCACTAACATGGGTGGAAGGAAGTACAGAAAAAGTTTTCGCAATCACATCTTCGCAATGCGCCAAAGTCGCTTCATCCACGATACCCTCGACTTCATAGGTAAAAGGAATTTTTTGAGGAAGAGAGGAAGGCGTACTGCTTTCAGCAATCGTGAAAGACGAAACAACTTCAGGGGCTAGATAGTGGGCCTCACTGAGAATACGAAGCCCCTGAAGCTCGAAAAACGAAGTAAAAAAAGAAAGGAAGAGGACGGGAATTAAAATCAGGAAGCGAAACATAAAGGCATTTCATAAAATGAAATAAACCGCCTTTGATGTTTGTTTTTTCTTTTCTAATTCTTAAATAGTGAGAACTCGGAAAGGGTATAATATAACTACTATTTTACTTTTTGTCAATTAGAAACCCCTAAAAAGACCATTCGATGGCGACTCAAAGTCGAATCCCGAGGTCTCATTATTGAAACCTCGGGAAAACCCAGTGGAAAGATCAGTTCATATCGCCAATTGACGATCGAAAAAGAACACATCCAAATACTGAGGAAAACGGTGGAAAGAAATCTAGCGGCGGGTAAGACGGAGAATTTCCATAAGGATGGGAAGGCCGGTCAAAAGGAGTGGGATAAACATCCAGGAGGAAACCACTCTATCTCCAAGAGAAAGCATCGCGATTCCAAACAGCGGAATGCCAACGAAGAGAGAAATCCCGGACTGAATCGGTCCCGCCCCCGGCCACAGTCTAACCAGTAGACTTGCAAGGCTCAATACAGTCAGCAAGCCTGCCAAAAAGGCGCTGCGAGCAAAATCACTGTCACTACTGGAAAAATGGGAAAAACCATAAAGCCTCCCGTCACGGATTGTCGCATAGCAAAAGCCTATTGCCAGCACTCCAAGGTAGGCGAGAAAAAGGAAAAAAAGAAATCTAAGCATAAATTTCATGTTCCGATCCTCCGTTATTTCCGTAATGCCAACTTCAAAGAACGTGACTGTCCTGTGGATAGAAATCTCCATCCCGTTTTCAAGCACATCCTACTAAATTCAAGATGACCTTTTCCTAACCAAAAGATGAATAAAAAATGAAAAAATTCCAAAAATATCTCAACAGCTTCTAACTATTTTTCATTTCATCTAAAGTGGGATTCAACTCCTGAGGCTCAAAACCAGAAGGCCAATCAACGGGATTGAACCACCAGGCATCATGGCATTGTTCGTAAACCTGCGACAAAAGATTTTCAAACATTTTAAGATGTGTGGCTTGATTGGCTCCATCGAGATAAATTTTACGAGTCACTTCATTTTTATAAAATTCCAAAGTGGTCTTCGCACTTGCCGCTTCTCCGTTATCCACATAACCCGGATTCTTGGCCACTTTATCAATCCAATTCTTTTTAAACGTATCCTCCACCAAGTTTTTCACTTCACTGTATCGCAAAATATCATTTTTGACCTGCACCCCATCCGGTCCCACAATCTGTTTGATTTTTCCGGCTTCCACATTCTGCTGAACGCGTGCCACATCAATGGAAAAATCAGGGACTTTATATTTATTGGGATTTTTTTTGAACTCCTCAAAAGAAACGATATTCAAGGTGCCAGGAACATCCGCCGATGTAATTTTAGCACCCTTTTGCCTCAATTTTTCGAGCAAGGCGGACTGAACATAATTGAAATAAGCCGCATGTTCCGGTTTCCACTCGGCGGGCGAAATAGTTTCGAGTGCACCGGTGTAACGTTGTTGAAGCAAAACGGACTTATTAAGCACATCATGATTTTCTCTATCCTCAAACCAATGCTCTCCAGTGAACTCAAAATTCTGAAGTGCGGAGCGAAAAGTATTGATATGAATCGCATACACGGAACTCGGATAACCGATGGCCTCCAAACCATGGTAAAATTCCTGATAGTCCCTTTCGGAAAGTTTCTGCTTGGGATCTTGGGGGAGTCGACGTGTCACGGCCTGCGCATATTGCTCAAAAGCACCTAAATAGCGAGTGCCCAAATCATTTTCCAATGTATTCCATTGAGTTGCTTTTTGCTGCGGCATAAGAGAAGAATTGGTCATGATGGATTCCAATTCACGCTGATAGCGTTGCTTCACTTCCTTGAATTTAAAGTCCACCAGCGACTGCCATTGATCTTTTTTAACAACGGAACCGATCAATCCACCCAAATGTTCACCCTGGGCCTCAACCCCATTGAAGAGAGCATTGAGTTTATCAAAAGGAGCTTTAAATTCAGGCAAGGTCGACACATACTCCACCTGGCTTAAAACCATTGCCGGCGTCATTTCAGCAGATTTGACTTCAAATCGTTGTTTGCCATTATCCAAAACAACCGTCCACTCAATGGGCTTTCCATCGGGTTTCTCATGGTCAAAGATGAACCTACCCTGAGGAGGAGTGGTATCCGCAATAGGCTCAAATCGATACCCTTTTTGGCCGGCAAGATTCGGAATCGCATCCGCCAAATGAACATCAATGCCTTCATCTTCTTTCGCCCATCGTTCATAGTCCTTAAACTTCTTGAGCTCGGGCAACGCCTCCTGAAATTCATGCAGACTGACTTTGGAATCCAGCCATCGTTGAACCCAACCGGAATCGCTTGTTTGAGCATACTGCAAGGCTTCTTTGGTTTTCGATTTTAATAATTCAAGATAACGAACCTGCAAAGGAGTGAGTTCCGCCACATTTCGAAATGGCTTTGTTTTTTCATACCACAGTTGATCCAGGTCAAAAGAAATTTTGGAATGAACCTCATTCGATTTTTCATTGGTACCGGGAAAATCAAACTTGCTCACCATGGCCTGAAAATCATCAAGTTGAGATTTATACGCAGGCGAATAACCGTAATTCACAAAACGCTCGGCCAAAGTATTGTATTCATTTTCGCTTTTAGCCGACTTCAATTGAGCGGGGAGCTCTTTCAAGTCTTCATTGATTTTCCACAGCGTGTCTTGATAAAATTGACGGAAAGTCTCACCGTCAAAATTTCCTTTTTTAGAATGATCCTCAAGTTCTTGCTGATAAGCGTCAAGAATTTGATCTTTTTTAAAGGAGACAAGTTTTGACCAATAATGGTTGGCCCCATCAATGGAGCCCCATTTCAAAGAAAGGATATCAATCGTGCCATGGTAGTATCCGTTCAGTTTTTCTGCGGAGCGTGCCAAGCCTTCGAAAAGTTTAATAAATTGAGGGTCTTTTTCAAGCTGGCGTTTTTTAGCACTTAAAAATTCTGACGATACGTCAAAAGGCTTGGAAAGAACGTAACGGCCTTTTTCCACTCTAAATTCAACAGGTTTTTGATCCACTTCCCCAAGAATCGCATCCGGGTTCGAACTGTCCACCACCTTCACCGAAACACCCTGAAACAAAGCTTGCAGATCGGGCTGAGTTTTAAGTTTTTGGGCAATCTTTTCCCGTGCGACTTTTCCGGCTAAGTCGTCGACGGATTTAAAATGACTCCCCGCATAGTAAAGGCTTGCTTCGTTCGCGGTATTCACAGCCACCTCAACATCAACCGGGAGAGTGGCGGGGAGCGCGTAACGGGAGCCCAGTGGAATCGGGAGATTTTTAAGTACCCACCGTCCACAACCATTTTCAACGGCCCATTGGAGCCGAGATGAATTTTTATCCGGAGAAAGTCCCAAACCTCGAATCAAGTGATCCATTTTAGCTTGAGAATGAAGTTTCAAATTTTCAATTTGTTTCGCATTTTCTGCACCATTTCCACCTTGATCAAGATGAAAAATATCCCCTGATTCATTGTCACGAAAACGATGGGTCGTTATTCCCGGAACATCCTCGGAGTCTTTTTCATAGGAAAAATACAATCCCCTAAGGCGAATAGTGGCATCCCTCGGATCAACTTCGGGAAGAAATTCAGCAAGCCCCAACCCCTTTAGCGCGTTGTTTTCAGAAAGCGACACTGAATGGTGCTCAAGGGAGGAGGTGGCAGCCACAGAGGAGGCCGCCCCGGAAGAAGAAAGCCGACTCGCATCCCTACCTCTACTCTCGGAAGGATTTGGGTTTAGTTTCTCCTCCAAATTGCCATCCATATATTCCGTATAAAAAAAGCGATTGAACGAATAAGGCCCTTCGGGAGAATCAACGTACTTGATTCTCAACTCTTGAATTCGATCGAGCTTGTCCGAATAGCTATTTCCGCCCACCACACGATCCATATTTTCAAAAAATCCTTTCCCATAACGAAAATGAAGATAATCATCATAGCGAGTGCCCAAAGCCACTCGACCCCGCAACCATTTCATGTCAATTGATTTATCTCCTTTTTTCAATGCGGCTTCATATCCACTCAATAACACATCAAAAGGAATTTTATTTCCCATCGTCAACATAGCCTTGATGGCATCAACATTGACCGTATGCTCGGGATCTGTCACATCATCAAAGCGCCCCAAGTCCACCCCCTGCAAAGGGTCTTCTCCATCGGAAACGAAATCCTTAACATGATCGACAATGGACTTTCCGCTTCCCGAAAGTTGCCCCCAAAAATGATTGATCGCCCAACCGACGACACCCAGTACCGCCGCTTCTTTAAATACAGGATGATCCTTCTCTCCAATCTTCATATTCCATCCCAACATGCGATAACCAAGAAAAGCTATTGCAGCAGAGGCCGCCATGGTGACAAGAGGATTTTTCTGAAACTCTTCCTTATACATTTTTGTCATTTCTTGCAGGGTACTCCCTTCTTGAACATCTTTAGCCAATCCCTCAATCCGCATTTCCGATTCGCGGATATGAGACTGACGGGTCTGCATCAAGTTAATAATAGAATCCAGCGCTTTTTTTACGGCAGGATATTCCTTGCTGGCGGGATCTTTCAAAAACTCGGAAAAACCCTGCACGCCAATAAGAGAAAACGCTTCTTCGATGGACTTAAGATTTTCCTGAGGAATGGGTTCTTTGGCCCAATCCGAAAAATCAATGCTGTTGTTTTGGCAAAATTGAACGAGACGAATCACTTTGTCTCTATTCTTAAAATTTTCTTCAATACTTTGCTTCAATGTTTCCAATTCCGCTCGGTGATCCGTTTCAGCGGGAACATCGAGGCGAACCGATAATTTTTCAGCGGCGGGATCAGCCATAAAAAAAGAGTGGGCAAAAAACTAAGAATTTAATCGAGGACGGGAAAGCTGTGCTTTGATGGCCTCAATATCCGCTTGATCCGTCTCAGCAAAAACAGTTTGAAGCACACCATCGACCTCTTTATCAATGAGATGGAAACCTTTTTGGTAGTCTTTGACAATTTCATCGGTTTGAACCTGATAATCCTGGACCAAAGTTTGAAGGTCGGGACGGATCGCCTCAACCTCATCTTGCTCATTTTCCCGAACTTCGTCGTACTGTTGCTCGGTTTGAGGAATTTCCCCATCGATTCTCTGAATTTCACGTTGAAACAGATGAGCCAATCCCTGCCGCGAATCCTCACTCAAATGGCCGTCATTCTCATTGAATTCTTTAAAAAGACGGATACGCCATTCACGACGCTCCGTATCGTTCAAAGTTTGAGCCATCTGAATAAGGTTGAGTAGGTCGTCGAAAGTAAAATCAGTCATGGGTAAAAATTAAGAAAATTTTAAATTTAAGCCGCAAGAGCCATATCGATTTTTGAAAATTCAACATGCTGATAGCGGTCTTTATCCGTAGCGGGCTTTGTTCCATCATGAGTCAACCATGCCATCTTCTTTTTAGGATCCAATCGAATTTCACCCCGCTCGTGGGGAGTAAACGTTTTTTGGGTGGGGCCAGGAGCGGGAGTTCCCGGGGCCAGAGGATTTGCAGGGACAACCGCCGGGGTCGTAATGGAAACCGGTTTCAAGGGAACAAGGGTGAGGATGCCAGTATTATTAGACCATACCCTAAAATCCATCAGTTGATCCGTTTTCCAACCATCAAAACCCGTTGCGGTAGGCCATTGCATTCGGACCCGTCCTCCGAGAGGCATCTTCGCCAATTCGGGATACACCGCATCGGCCTTACCGGAAACTTCGGCAATACCCAGTCGTCGGAATAGTTCCGCATTGCGTCCTTTCTTTGACCGAAGCTCCGTAGTCCACAAAAGCATATTATCCAATTCAGCTTGTTGACGCTGATCTAACTTTCCAGGAAAAAGTTTTCGAATTTCTTTATCTAAAGTAGGCTTACCGGCCGCATTATCACGAATAAGCTGATCCAATTCAGAAACCAATTGGGGGTTATAAATTAAAAGCGCGTTCCGTAGACTTCCCTCAATTCCCCTAAAGTCCTTCATTTTTTCCTCTTTTTTTGTAATCAACGCTTGCTTCTCTTGATTAGACTCGGTCTGAACCTCTTTTGCCGCCTTTTCCATGACCCCCAATTCCATCACATCAAAAGGATCGGGAATTTTGATGCTGAGGAAAGGGATTTTCGATCGGTACGGATGGCGATTTTTGAGCGACTGATTGCCCTGAGCGAATAAAGCACGCAAAGGCTTGAGTTCCTCCTTTTTGAATTCAACCGCCGCTAAAACATCGGCCGCAATTTCCTGTTTGCGCGTCAAAAAAGCAAGCCGCTCCGCCGAACGCTGACTGAATCGCTGCAAACGCCATTTGCTTTTCAAAGCAAGGTCGTCCATTTTGACGAGCTTATCCTGCATGGTTTGCTTGGCCTCGGATACCATAAATTTCTTATAAGCACCCTCTGAAGAGAAGCGTCGCTTTAGAAGGCTCTTGATGCGATGATTTTTGAATTCGTCATGACTTCCATTGATTTTTCCTAAAACAGCACCATACCGTTGACTCAATTCTTGTCGGGTCGCCTTAACATCCAGAGGAGCCTTAATCCCATTGGGCCCCATGTTTTCCGCGTCTCTTTGTAATTCCTTACGGGGAAGATCAGGATTGGCCTTAACCATAAAATCTGTTTTTATTTTTATTTATCAAAAAATTATATCATATATAAGAAAAAGAATCAAATATGTCCCGACCAGATTACAGATCAAAAAGTCCATCAATTTTTATCCCCAATGGAGGACTTAACCAATTTAGACGCCTGGACAATATCTTCATAACTATTCACCAACGCATTCTCAATGGAATGTTGAATCTCGGGACGATGATCAATCATAGCTTCAAAAGCGATTTGCTCATCGCTCTGGGGATGATTCTCGACATAATGATCATAAAAATTCAAATCCTCTTCCTTAAGCGTTTCAAACAAAACCTGCTCGATGCGTCGATCCACCAACAAAACAATGTGAGCCTCAATGGATTTTTTCAATCTCCGTGGAATCCGTCCCAAATGAAGATCTTGAATAATGAGGTGAACAAATTCTTTAAAGTAAGGCATAAAAAAAATTAAGAAGATGAAGGAGGCGATTCTTCTTTTCGATGATTCCATCGGTACTTTATTCGACGTAGGGCCTTCAAACCGCCGATGATATTCCCCGCAATAAAATCAAGACGGGGGCCCCACTTGGAACCGAAACGCTCGACTCGTGACAACAACGCCTCGGCGCGGTGAGAAACAAGATTATCGGGAATAGCAGGATCCTGTATTTCAGATTCTTTAGCCCTCAAACCTTCAATCAATTTTTGGACATGAGCGGTACGCGCATCCAAAAGTCGAACCGGGAGGCGAAGATCTCGCTCTTGAGAAAGGTCCTCCAGCAAAGAATTGATCGCCTTGGCGGGATCGGGTGATGCCCCCTGCTCTTTAATAAGAAGCCGAACTTTCACCGTCAAATAGGCTGTATTCAAACGCTGAACAAAAGGACGAATATTGAGGTTTAAAGGTAAACGCCCTCCACCTTCCATACCATAGCTCATGGCATATTCAAGGATGGAAATGATTTCCCTGAGTTGAGGTAAAGTCAATTGACCTTGAGCATCGTCCTCTTTCGATTTAATACCCAGAAGAATATCATTAACCGAAACGTCAGGATTCCATTCGGGAGCTTGAGGAAATTGCAATTGAACCACCTCCTTCCAAAAATCTTCAAAAGATCGCTGCTGATCCGCCTCGCGATGGCGTTGAAGCCTTCTTGAAGCCCTTTGAATCAAATTCAAGCCTGGGATAGATTCCCGCACCTTGGATTGAAGTCGGTTCACAACATCCTCGTCATGCGCCACGCTCTTTTCCAGTGCATAATGACCTGCCGCTCGCAAAAAGGATTGGACCTCAACTTCTTCCTCCGTAAGAGCCCGATGCCCCCTGCGAGGATCTTTAAGTTCGCGGCGAATCAAACGACGCAACAATTCCGGAGCGGGAATAAACTGACCCGCCTGAAGCCAGTTTCGTTGGGTTTCATGGGCTGAGGCGAGCTCCTGACTGAGAGTTTGATACCGCCCGCTCAAAGTGGCAAGCATGGTAAAACCCTGATTACGCAAAACGCTTCCCGGATCACTCAAGTCATTAAAAGGTTGCTCAGGCTTTTGGGCTTCGTCCCATTCTTGTCGATGCGCATCAAGCGTTGCCTTTTCGACTTGGAAAGCATTCGCCAAAGGCCCATTGGCCTGAGTGAGATCCCGGAGATGATTTTCCAAAAGCACAAAGTCGGCAGGAAATTGGGAATAATTTTGAGGAAAAAGCTGTGCCGGTTGACTTGGAATTCCACGACTCGCCCCAAGTGCGGGACGTGGAAGCAAAGGATTAAGCACAGCCTGGAGTGCCGGACTCAAGGAAGGAATAAGAAACGCTAAATTTTGTCTCTCAGTGGTGGTGGCTTGAAAGGCGGCCATCAGTTTTATACGTGCGTCTTGAATCTTCCGCTGCGCGTCATTGAGCTGCTGACCATTCACCGGAGGACTGTTCTGCAACTGAGAAAGGTGAGAACAAGCTCCTTCCAATTCAAAGTAATGAACTAAAACCTTATTTTCGGATTCAATGATTTTTTTTAAAGCGGTGGAAGCAGATTGATAAGAATTGACCCTACTTTCTTCCTGTTGCAATTGTTGGGTTTGAATGAGTCGATTCCGGCGAGCGATATCAAAAAAATGTCTTAATCCAGGCTGCAATGGTTGCGTGGGCGTGGCGGGGATGCCATTCAGTCGAACTTCGAGCGTCTGAACATTGGCCCCCACAACCTCTTCATATTCTTCTCTTAAATAGCGCTGCCCCTCTCTATGATTCCGTAAATAAGCCAATAAGGGCATACTATCCTGTTCATCAAGATGATCCTCTCCAACAAGATGACCCAAATTGACACGAACATCTCTCTGTGCCGGACGATCACGCCAGCCCTTCAGTCGCTCGGGACCAAAAATCAAATGAGAAGGTGCCGCTTCGTGTAGCGCCTCCATCAAAAGCCCTCGAGCCCTCGCATTAAGCTGATTAAAATCGGTCACGCCCTGGAAATTTTGCTCGATAAAATCCCGCGTACGCATGGCAACTACCGCTTCACGAAGGCCCAATCCACCTTTGGACTGCCACAAAAAACGATGCACGGGATAACGACCCCATAAGAGTCGCGTCATCTCCAGTATTCCTTGGCCGCGAACCTGCTCGCGGACCTCCTCCTCGATACGTCGATGGACAAGCTCATCGGCCGCAATCAAAGCCAGTTGATTGGACGGGGTAACTCCCGGCCCGGAATAAAGAGAGCCCAGAACATTCAAATTTTGGCTTCCAAATTGCCCCAAGGCTTCATTCAATTCATCGGGAACCAAGGCATCATTTCCTGAACGAGCCTGGGTCAGTGCAGACCCCACCATGTCGGCCGCACGCGCTAAAGGAAGCCCATTCAATGCCCTAGTGGAAAGCACATCATGAAGAGGGGTAAAATCTTCAAGCCGTCGAGCATTCTCAAGATCCTGAGTATCCATGCAAAAAAACTTAATAAATCATTTTATTTTATCACAAATACATAATCCAAACAATGGGTGTCTATTACAAAAAACAGGTTGCCAAAAAAAACAATAATCCGTAGCATATAGGGGATTTAAACCATTCTCATGAAAATTACCATTTCTCAGCCCCAAAAATCAGAAGTAACGATTCACATTGAAGTGGAAGAAAATGAACTGGAAAAGTACATAGAGCAATCGGCAGGGGATTTATCCCGCCAAGTCAAAATATCCGGTTTTCGTCCTGGGAAAATTCCACGTCCGATCATGGAACAACAAGTGGGAATCGAAACGATAAGGATGTATGCACTGGATCGGGCCATTCCTCAATTTTATGCCGAAGCCGTATTGAAAAATAATGTCCCCGTGGTTTCCAAACCCCAAATTAAAATTTTACAGGAAACTCCCTTCATTTTTGAAGCCATTGTGGCGATTTTACCCGAGGTAAAACTAAAAGCGTACGATAAAATCAAAATCCCAAAAGAAAGCACCGAAGTAAAAGAAGAAGATGTGGAAGAAACGCTCACCTATTTCAAAAAACAATACGCCGAAACGAATGAAGTCGATCGCCCCGCAACGAAAGGAGATCGGGTGGAAATTGATTTCGACGGATTTAATCCGGAAGGTGATGTACCCATTGAAAACACCTCCAGCAAAAATCACCCCGTCGTTTTGGGAGAGGGCATGCTGATTCCTGGTTTTGAAGAAGAAATAGAAGGAATGAAAACGGGAGAAGAAAAAACATTTGAGATCCAATTCCCTAAAGATTATCACTCCAAGAAACTAAAAGACAAAAAAGTGAAATTCAAAATAAAATTGAATCGTGTCAGCGAAGTGAAATACCCCGAATTGACCGAAGAATGGTTCAAATCGCTTTTTGGAGAAGAAAAAACCGTGGAGGAATTCAAAAAGGAGGTCCGAGAAAACTTAGTGCGTCAAAAGGAACGACAAGAACGAGAAAGAAGGGAAGCCAAGTTATTTGAAGAGTTGATTCAACTGGGTGAAATTGAACTGCCGGAAGCACTCATTGATGAGGAAATAGACTTCATCCTGGATCGAACCAAAATGAATATGGAATCGAGAGGAGTCGAATGGGAAAGCTATGTTAAACAGATTGAAACCGAAAACCGGGATTTGCGCAAAGAAAATAGAGAAAAAGCTGAAAAACAAATCAAATTGCGCTTAATTCTCCAACACTTGATTAAAGAAAAAGAAATTGCAGCCACCGAAGAGGAAATAAATAAAGAGATCGAGAAACGATTAAGCACCTATTCCGAAAAAGAACAAAGCAAAGCGAAAAAGTACTTCAGTAAAGGAGAAGAAGGCTACAATCAACTCAAAAACAGTATCCTGTTTGATCGATTGATCGACACTTTCATTCCCTAATTCCTAAATCACCCTCTCATGAAAGCACTTTATCTGGCCGGAACAATGCTTAGTTTGGTGGTTATTTTAATATTGGCATTTGAAAACATTCAGGCTTCCTGTAATTATCTAATTTTCTTCTTCTGGGAGCTTCCCTCAGATATCACCCCCACCATGATTTTATTTGGATCCGCCTTCATGGGAATGGTCAGCGGAGTTTTTCTAACTCTTTTTGCCACCTCCGTTTTAGGAAAAAGCGAGGAGGAGGAAGAAGATGAAAATTTCAATGCCTAATTAGGAACTGCCCCCATAGAATAAAAACGAGTAAGAATAGAAAAAAATTGTTCTTATTTTTTTCAAAATTTGGCAAAAGAATAGCGAAATATTTGATCAAAAAAATTATTCAATAAAATTCAGTAAGGCATATGATAGCGCTCTTTTTTATTCAAGATTAAACCGATTAGTCAATCTTTTGATACAATAAAAATATTCTTTAATTAAATTAAAAAGACTATATTTCCCAAAAAAAGCAATAAAGAGCTTGATTTTTGAAAACAAAAATTATACAGTTAGCCTAAGGTGTTCAAATTATGTGTACAAAATAATCGGTCTAAAAAATGCTTCTCAAGCGACTTTTTACCTCCGGAGCTCGAATAAAATTACTCAAAATATTCCTTCTGAATCCTGATGGGGAATTTTTTATTCGAGAACTCACCAGGCGACTGGATGAGCAAATCAACTCCATCCGAAGGGAGTTGGATAATTTAAAAAAAATTGGACTCCTTAAAAGTCGAGCAAAAAATAGAAGAAAATTTTACATTGTGAACAAGAAGTTTCCGCTGTTCAACGAGCTCCGTAGTATCATCATTAAAACCACCGATCAAAACAGTCAGGTGATTCAAGAAATCATCAAACTCGGCCAGGTGGATCTTATTCTGCTTTCCGGGTATTTCATGCAAAAAGACTCTGAAGTGGATCTCTTTATTGTGGGAGAAATTGATAAAAAATCGCTGGAAGAATTTCTGGAAAAGGAAGTCACCTCGGAAAATCCAATACGCTTTACGGTAATGAACAGAGAGGATTTCATGTACCGCGTGAAATGCAACGATCGCTTCGTTAAAGATCTTGTGACCGATCCTGATAATATGATTGGCTACAACCAACTTCAGGACACATTGGTTTAAAAAAATGCTTTTTTGCTTTACAATTGAGAAGGCTGTTCGTATAATCCTCTCGCTTTACGTATGTTTTTCTTATCAAATCCTATTTTATGAGCCAAGCTTTACTCAAACATGTGCAGGAAAGTTCCAAATCTGTGAAAGAAAAGGTTCAAAATGTTCGACCAGGCAACCGCGTCAAAGTTCATCAACGAATCATGGAAGCCACCAAAGACGGATTTAAGGAAAGAATTCAAATTTTTGAAGGTTTAGTGATTGCAGTAAACAGTGGACATGGAAACAGTAAAACCTTTACGGTTCGAAAATTGTCGTATGGAATCGGCGTGGAAAAAATATTCCCCTTCCATTCTCCCAATATCTCAAAAGTTGAAGTTATGGGAGAATCTAAAGTGAGTCGTTCCAAACTTTATTTTATGCGAGACCGAACGGGTAAGAGCGCTCGTTTGAAGGATAAAAAAGGAATAACAGTTGGCATTGAAGACAACAGCCAAGTCGCCGAGGAAGTCACCGAGGAGGCAATTGCAGAGGCTGTTGAAGCGGCCAAAAAAGAAGAAACGGTACAAGAACAAGAAGAAGTAACAGAAAAAGAAGTTACCGACGATATCCAAGAGGAAAAATCAGAAAAAGAAAATGCATAAAATAAACGGCCCTCTGATTGTGGGCCTCGATGAAGCGGGACGTGGCCCCTGGGCAGGCCCGCTGGTTGCAGCAGCCGTTATTTTAAAGAAGGGATTCACCCATATACTCTTGAAAGATTCCAAGCGATTAGCCCCACATCAACGTGAGGCCATTTATGAAATATTGATTCAAAAAACCGTTTGGGGGATCGGGATCGTATCGAGTGAGGAAATTGACCACTTCGGCATCCAAAAAAGTAATGAAAGAGCTTTTCGAAGAGCTTTGGCGAATCTAAACCATCCGATCACTCAGATCCTGGTGGATGGGAGAGAGCCGTTCAATCTTCCCGCCAAAACCCAAGCGATCATTGGAGGAGATGGATGGATTCCCTGCATCAGTGCAGCCTCTATTCTGGCCAAAGTGACGAGAGATCGAATCATGGTAGAATATGCTCGTGACTATCCCTTTCATGGATTTGAGGAGCACAAAGGGTATGGGACCTCAAAACATCGCCTGAACCTTTCTCAACACGGAATAACCCCTTTGCACCGAAAAAGTTATAAACCCATTCAAGCCTACTTATAGTATGGAAAAGCTCATCATTTGCGGTAACTATGGCGCGGGTAATGTGGGAGATGAAGCCATTTTACGCGCCATGCTTCAGAAATTCAGAAAAACAGGTGCAAAAATAACGGTCATGGGTACGGATCCGGAACAAACACGCCAAAAGTTCGACGTAAACACCGTGGCCCTGATTCCCACCGGACTGCGAACGCTTTTGAAACGATGGCTCACACGAGCAGGACGCGAGAGTTATCAAAAGACGATTCAAGCTTTTCGATCCGCCGATCGTTTTTTACTTGGCGGGGGGACACTCTTAACCGATGAACCGAGGCAATCCATGTTGATTTGGGGATCGCAACTGGAGAAAGCGCTTAAAAACATTCCCACGGTTGAACTTTATGCCAACGGAATAGGCCCCTTTCATTCCAACTGGTCCAAAAAATGGGCCAAATCATTCCTGAAACGGGTCCACAAGGTGAGTCTCCGGGATAATCGGTCCATCGCCTGGGCCAAGAGCTTGGGCTGCCAGAAGGTCGAAAAAGCAAAAGATCCGGTACAGGAATGGGAATGGAAAAAAGAAGTGCCCTTCACCGCTCCCCGCAAAGCGGAGATTTTATTTGTACCTCGTTACTGGAATAAAAATTCCGAAAAAGCACTCGACGTTTTCAAGCAGTTCGTCCAGTATCTGGTGAATGAACAAGGGGAAAAAGTGATTGGGATATCCTTTGATAAAAATAATGCCAAAGATCTGGAGTGGCTCCATGCCATCGATGAAGTGGTGAACAATAAAGAAAAGTTTGAAATTCGAAATGACTATAAAGACGAAGTGGAAGTTGTGGAATGGGTATCGAAAGCCAGCATGGTCGTTGGGATGAGGCTTCACAGTTTAATTTTTGCCGAAATCACGCACACGCCTTTTGTAGGTATTTCCTACATGGAAAAGGTAAAAGCACTGGGAGAAGAAATGGGAAAAGCGCAATGGATGGTCGATTTGGAAACGATCAGTCTGGACTCACTGAAAAAAGCTTATAAATCCGCATCAAATGCCTCTTTATAACGAGTTTTGAATTCTCCTAAGGTGAACCGATGATTTTGGGTTCCCGGATTTTCCACCACATACGTAGCCAAGAGTGCTCCCATTTGACCGCAAGTTAAAAGGGATTTTCCTTGCGCATAGCCGGTTAAAAAACCGGCACGATAGGCATCGCCGCATCCCGTGGGATCATGACATTCCTGAGGAGGAACAATAGGAATTTCAATTTCAGTCACTTCACCCTCCTTATTCTCGTAAATCGAAGACCCACGCTCGCCGTGAGTGACAATGAGAAGGGCAAGCTGCTGAGTCAATTCCGCAAACGAAAAGCCCGTTTTATCTAAGAAAAGGGCCAACTCGTAGTCGTTGAGAAAAAGACCTGTTGCCCCTTTCAAAAATTCAATCAAATCAGCCGCGGAAAAATACGGTAAATTCTGGCCGGGATCCCAAAAATAAGTTCTTCCATTTTGCTGGGCGAAGCGAATGCAATAGGCATTACGTTGAATATCATCCGGAGCAATCAAAAGAACCTCAGCCGCTTCCTGTAACGCACTAAATTCCTCTCGGAATGGCATCGCCATGGCTCCCGGATGAAACTGGGCAATTTGATTGCCCTCCACATCGGACATGATGATCGCCGAGGCGGTATCCACTTCCGGCTCAACCTGAATTCCATCGAGAGAAAAACCTTGAGCGCTAAGTCGTTCCTCATATTCTCTGAAATCTCTTCCCACGGAGGCCACCAACAAAGGCAGCTCACCCAAAAGTGAAAAGTTGTAACCGATATTGCCTGCGGTACCTCCAAAATGACGCTCTTTAGCATCCACCACAAAACAAACACTCAAACGGTGCAATTGATCCGGAAGTAAAATCTCACGAAAAGGACGCCCAAAACGCATCAGGTGATCATAAGCCAAGGAACCGGTAACAACAAAGCGATTAGGCATCATGCAGGGCATCTTCGGGTACACCCGCTAAAGAAGTATGAAGCGAGCGGTGGGTGAGGGGGGATTCATTGGAAATCCGGAGCGCCATACTGCGAGCAATCGTACTGGCTTCATACAAACTCTCAAAAGTCCCCATGTCACTCCAAGAACCGGTCATGATGACATGCCGCATGGCATTTTTCTGAATGTAGGCGTTGTTCACATCCGTCACCTCCAATTCACCACGGGCGGAAGGTTTTAGGGTTCGAATGATATCAAAAACATGATGATCATAAAGGTATAAACCCGTTACGGCATAAGGAGAAGGAGCAAGTTCCGGTTTTTCAACAATACGCTTGATCTGTCGAGCCTCATCAAACTCCACCACGCCAAACCGTTCCGGATCATGAACATCCTTCAAAAAAACCATTCCACCCTCTTTAAAGTCTTCCACCGCATGACTGAAATTTTCTTCAAAAATATTATCTCCCAAAATCACAGCCACGGAATCTTGGCCCACAAACTCTTCTGCCCGAGCCATTGCCTGTGCAATTCCCCCGGCATCTTCTTGGACCGCAAAATAAAAATTACACCCCAATTTGGCGCCGGAACCCAATAACTTCATAAACCCACCGGCGTGATCGGGACCTGTCACCACCAAAATATCACGAATCCCCAGGCTCAATAACGTTTGAATCGGATAGTAAATAACCGGTTTGTCGTAAACCGGAAGCAGATGCTTGTTGACGATTTCAGTGAGAGGTTTAAGCCGATTTCCGAATCCACCGGCAAGAATGACACCTTTCATAACATTTTTTTAAGAATGAGGAGTGGAAAGACCAGCTTTAAGGGTTCGTGCTGAAATAAATTGCTCAGATTTAAGTTTAATGCGCTCCGAATACGGCGCTATAATTGAGAAAAATATCGAGGCGTACCAGAGGTACGATGAGAAATTTTTCGATTGAAAAGCGATTGTATTCGGAGATGCAGTGGACATAAGATGGGTAATTTATTTATAGACGAACCCTTAGCGGTTTCCACCAGTCGGAATTACGACTATACCAGTCAATGGTCGATTGTACACCACTTTCAAAGTCAATTTTCGGCTTCCAGCCTAATTCATTTTCAATTTTGTGGCAATCCAAAAGATAACGCCGGTCATGCCCCAACCGATCGGGAACATACGTCTTGAAGGAAGCGGGTTTTTGAAGCTGTTCCAATAAAAGATCTGCAATAGCTTCAATATTTTTTTCAATCCCGGTACCGATATTATAAGCCTCTCCCGGTTTCCCTTTCTGGAGAATCAAATCCAAAGCTTCACAATGATCGTCCACATGAATCCATTCCCGACGGTGATGGGTGCTCTTAAAAAGAGGAATAGGGGTGTTTTCCAAAAGATTGGTGGCAAAAAGGGGAATCACCTTCTCAGGGAATTGATAAGGGCCATAATTGTTCGCACAATGACTAATCGTAACCGGAAGGCCATAGGTATAGTGGTACGCCATGACAACATGGTTAGCGGCGGCTTTTGAAGCGTTGTAGGGGGTGCGAGGGGAGTATGCATCCTCCTCTTTAAAAGCCCGTGTGGAATCGAGCGAAAGATCACCGAATACTTCACAGGTTGAAATATGATGAAATCGAGTGATGGAAGCCCTGCGAGCCGCTTCCAGCAAGTTTTGCGTGCCCAACACATTGGTTTTCAAAAAAATGCCGGGATCCAAAATGGCACGATCGTTATGCGATTCGGCGGCAAAATTCACCACAACATCAACCTCTTTCATCACGTCGGACACCAACCCAAAATCACCAATATCCCCCTGAACAAAGCGGTAATGGGGATGGGCTTGAATCGATTCCAAATTGGCCAAATTACCCGCATAGGTCAATGCATCCAAATTGATGATATGGTCTTCCGGATGAGATTTCAGCCAATAATGAATGAAATTGGATCCGATAAAACCGGCCCCTCCGGTCACCAACAAGGTCTTCATAAGGTTTTATGGTGAGTTTCAAACTTATAAAATTGAAGAATATCACCCTCCTCCAACTTGAATTTTCCTTTAAATTTAATCCCACATTCCGATCCTTTTTCCAATTCTTTCACTTCCTCATTCACCAATTTCAAAACTTCCAAAAGGCCTTCTCCAATGATTTCTTCGCCACGCTGCACGCGTGTTTTAGCCTTCACTTGAGCCTTGCCACTTTCAATCTTACAACCCACGACCATCTCGCCCTTACCGGTGAAGAAAATCTTAAGTACCTTAGCAGTTCCCAATTCCACGGTAACCACCTCCGGTTCCAATAAGCCGAGCAGCAACTTTTTCAAATCTTCCAACAATTTATAAATAATCTTATACACCACGACTTCGGTATGAAGCCGTTCCGCCATGCGTTCCACCTGAGGAGGAACCTGAGTATGAAAACCAATGACCAAGCCTTGGCTTGCCGCAGCCATCATCACATCCGACTCCGTCACATTCCCCACACCGGAATGAATCACCTTAACGGCCACCTCCGAAGACCGCAACTCATTGGCGATACTTTCTCGAATGGCCTCGAGCGACCCATTGGTATCGGCTTTCAAGACAACCTTAACCGTCTTGAGCTGACCTTCCTGAATCTGAGAAACAATTTGACTCAACCCCATCCCCATATTTTGAATTTTTCCCTCTTGAATCAATTGAGAAATTTCAGCCGCTTTCTCACGTGCCACTCGCTCATTTCCCACCCCCTGAAGGATATCTCCAGCTTGAGGTGTCTTATCCAGGCCGGCAATCAAGGCCACATCGGAAGGCCCCAATTTATTGAGACGCGCACCTTTTTCATTTTGCATCAATTTAATGCGTCCATGGGTTCCACCGACAATCACGGGATCCATAACCTTGAGCGTTCCCGCATTGATCAAAACCGTGGCCACAGGCCCCAATTTAGTGTCTAAATTGGCCTCAATAACCGTTCCCACCGCCGGACGATTTGGATTGGCACGAAGGTTTTGCAATTCCGCGACCACAAGCACCATTCCCAAAAGCTTATCCAATCCCTCTTTTCGAAGCGCAGAAACCGGAACCATGATGGTGTCTCCTCCCCATTCTTCAGGCACAAGGCCATGTTCACTCAGCTCACCCTTCACCTTCTCGGGGTTCGCATTGGGTTTATCCATTTTATTCACCGCCACAATGATGGGAATTCCGGCTTCTTTGGCATGATTGATCGCCTCAATCGTTTGAGGCTTTACCCCTTCATCCGCCGCGACCACCAAAATTGCAATATCGGTGGCACGTGCGCCACGCGCTCGCATGGCCGTGAAAGCTTCATGTCCCGGAGTATCCAAAAATGTAATCACCTTACCATTTTTCTTCACTTGATACGCTCCAATATGCTGAGTGATGCCCCCCGATTCGCTGGCCACCACATTGGCATCCCTGAGGCTGTCGAGCAGCTGAGTTTTTCCATGATCCACATGGCCCATCACACTAATCACCGGGGGCCGAGTCTGCAACAAGGAAACGTCATCCTCTTGAAGCAATTTTTCAATATCTCCCCTTAAAATATCTTCCGAATGGGCTGCGGAATGCTTTCGCTTTAAATGAAATCCCATCTCTTCGGCAATGATGTGCGCGGTTTCATAATCAATCTGTTGATTGATGTTGGCCAAAATGCCGTTGTGCATCAGCTGCCCGATCACTTGAACGGGACTAACACCTATTTTCTCGGAAAATTCCTTCACAGAAATAACATCGGGAATCTCAATGATTCCCTTTTCACGCGGAGAAACGGTTACCGTGGTGTCCTCTTTCTTTACTTTGGAAACCTGTCGTCCTGCGGTTTTTTTCCGCTGGGTCTTGATGATTTCTTTTTCCAATTCATGACCAATAATTTCATCATAGGCATCCGCAGTAGTGGCGGTCTCCCGTGAAAATTCTTCATACAAAAGCTCTCCCAAATCGTCTTCGATGATTTTCGTGTCTTCGGGAATTTCAAATCCCAAAGCCGAACTACGCACAATGAGTTCTTCCGGGGTCATCCCCACCTTTTTGGCAAATTGTTTGATTGTCAGAGACATAGGCGCAATTAAAGCGGTCTCAGTGTACCGAAACAACAGAGAAAAGAAAAGCCTCAATCTTTTGGAGCTGTTCACCTATTTGCAGGCAGTTCGGGAGAAGCCACCTCCGACGTGTCCAAAATCTCCAACTTGCCCCTAAATTGATTGAGTCGCTTCTCGGATGCGCCGTAGGTATTCTGAGCCCTACCCAGATGAGTTCCCAGCAAACTGAACTCCTCACCGAATTTCTGAAAATCGCCCTTCAATCGGCCCAAAGTCAATAAAATACCTTTGGCTTCTTTCTCAATTTGAAGCCCGCGCAATCCCAACAAAAGAGCCTGGAGATACACATAAAAACTATTCGGAGAAACCGGAATAACCCGTCTTGAAAGCGCATATTCTGAAATATTTTTTTCGTCATTTTCACGAATGATCATGTCATAATAAATATTTTCAGCCGGAACGTACATCAGCGCAAAATCCAGAGTTCCCTCATCGGTTAAAATGTAACGGTCGGCAATGGCATCCACATGCTTTTGGACATCGTTAAAAAAAGTTTTCTTGAGTGCCATTCGCTCCTTCTCATCGGAAAGATGGAGCCCTCGTTTAAAATTTTCAAGAGGAAATTTGGCATCCACGGGGACAAGCAGGCCTTCGCGCAACCGAATCACGGCATCCACCACGGCACCGGTCTTGAATTTATGCTGAAGCGAAAAATTTTCTCTGGGAAGAATTTGCGTCAAAAGATCACCGAGAAACAGCTCGCCGAGATTGCCGCGCAACTTGGGAGTTTTTAAAATTTCCTGAAGCGATAAAATATCCTTTCCCACCTCGAAAATACGCTGATTGGACTCCTCCAAACTGGCCAATTTATGAGTGACTTGATTGATGACTTTATTAGCATGATCCAAACGGTCTCCCAAGGTGCGATGGGTTCGGTCTGTGAGAAGACTATTTTCCTTCAACCGTTCATCCACACGACGAGAAAGCACATTAACCTGTTGAAGTAAGGCTTGAATACCCTGCTGAACAAACTCGGGAGAAGCGTCCACACGCGCCGCCGACGCCCCTTTTTGAGAAAAAACAACCGCTACTACAAGAACAAAAATGATTCCGAGCAATACCCAAGAGAGTGTCGTCATGCTTCCATTCTAGAGGCAAGGAGGGAGAGCCACAAAAAAAAGACAAGAAAGGTATTGACCTTTAAATTCATAAGTGCTATAATGGTATGAAAAGCAAAAATGCTCCTTACCAAATCGGCCGACCCCTTAGAGAGAGACCTGCCTTGAAAAGGGTTTCTAACCACCCATAAAACGGTGAAAGAAATTCTCTTCCAGGCAGATCCCTCTCTAAGGACAACACCAAAAGAATGATCGTTAAGCATGATTTCCCAAAATTAGGCTTGCGCTCGCACACCGATTTCGATGAAGGGATTTTGTCCATCGCAATAAGGTGCAGAAGATAGGGATTGGTTTGATTCGAATGGTTTCCCCAGTCGAATTGATTAATCCAGGGAATTCGGGTTTTCAGATTTGCATTGCAAATTTAAAAGTTCTATTCCTTCATTTCATCCTAATCGTATGAAATGATTTCTCTATCATTTCTTAGGTTTGTTCTTAGGGAGTTTTTTTATGTAAAAAATCTTTTCAGTCTCACTCCTAGACCGTTCCTGAAATAAGATCGTTTATGAACGCCTCAATGCCAAAGGTATTTTTTGGATAACGATCGGTAGCGGGAAAATCCAAATTCACAATTTTGCCATACACCTTGGGAATCAATAGGCTCATTTTTTCGAGAAAAAGGGAATCCACCTCAATCGATAAGGCTTGAAATTGCCCGTCATAGGGAGTTAGAAACTCAAAAACACCCTGGCGAACAGTATAAAGCGACTTGAACTCGCGAGCATTTTCAATCAAAAGCTTATAAAAAAGGAATTGATTGCGATACTCCCACGCTTTTATTTTTTCCGAATCACTGTACCCGTGCCAGCTCAAAAGGGGTTTTCCGGTTTTATAATCATAAACAACGGCCTCTCTCGACACTTTATCCAGATGCAAACGATCAATTTTACCTGTCAAAGCGGCTCCTCCAATCACAACCCCTTGGCGTTCAAAGTTGAATTCAGGATGGTCGGAAACATGAAAGAAAGAGAGGCGATGTTGATAATAAAAGGAAAGTTCATCATGACCCTTTTCCAGGTATTCCGTAAAATCCTTTTCATTCAATCGTTGATTCACCAAGCTCTGCTGAAAACGCTCCTTCAAAAACTCTAAAGAGGGGAGTTGCTCGGTACGTTTGAATTCTGACTGGAATTGATGCAGTGCCAGATGAAGTGCCGTTCCATAAGATTGCTTGGCAGACGGCCTTTGGGGAAACTTAAGCACCACATTTTCAAAAAAAATTTTGGGGCCGGCAAAAGCGACATTCAAAAAAGTATTGAAATGGGTCACACTCAATTGATAGTTCTCCAAGCGTTTGAGAAGAAAATCACGCTCATTCGAACCGGGAGAAACACAAAGCGAGCTCAACGATTTGCCCAAGGAAAAATCGGAAAGGGTGATACGATCAGCCTCCATTCTACGCGGCTCAATGGGAGGGACAGGTAAAACTTCCTCCAAAAAACGAAGCCTCAGCTGCAGCTTGGAATCGTTCCGTTGCTCCGCACGAGTCAAATACAAATGACGTTTGGCCCGAGTAATCGCCACATAAAAGAGTCTCAACCGATCTCCAAGATTGTCCGCCTCGGGAGAAAGAGGCAAATTCGAAGGAAAAGAAAGTTTATGGAAATGTTGTCCCTTCACCCAAGATTCCTCGGTACAATGGACCACAAAAACCGTATCGAACTCTAATCCCTTGGCTTTGTGCGCACTCAATAGCGCCACCGCTTTTTCATCGGGAAGAAATGCAATGGAGCGCGACAAAGAAACATGATGTTTACGATGAAGTTGCACAAAGATCATCAAATCTTTGAGAGTAAGCAGCTGAGATCCTTTATGCTTGCGCACCGCTTGAATAAAAGCTTCCAACGTAGAAAGCAGATAAAAATAAGCGGCAGGATCCTTGTGCAATCGGTCTTCGCTGAAATAGTAGTTTTTATAGGGACTTGGGGTCTGGGAAGGACGAGAACCGATCACGCGATCCAAAAGCTCCTCGGCCGTTAAAATGTGAGCTAAACTACCCATTTCCATCAAAAAAAGCGCAATGTTTTGAATTTTGGCCTCAGCATGCTCCTTCATGACCTCCAACCAAAAGCGTTTTTTGCGATAGGCCTCGATGGAAACCTGCCAAATTTCAACAGGGGAAAGCTCCCAAAAAGGGAGACTCAAAATAGACGGCAACAACTCGTCCGCTTCCGGAAGCTCATGACGGTGAAAGGAATCAATGAACTCCAAAATAATCAACAGCCCCTTGAGGGCGGGAGCTTCCAATAAATCTTGATTTTGCTCATAGGCAAAAGGGATGCCACGAGCCTGAAAAATCGGGACAAGCTCTTTTAAGATTTTATGCTTGGGCGCAATCACGGCAATCTCGGAAGCGGAGCAACCCGCATCCAGACGAGATTGAACCTGAGTGGCAATCCATTCAAACTCATCGGAGGCGGTGACAAAAAGTTTTTCACAAATTTCACCTTCCACAGAATCCGAAGCCGCCTCAAGCACTTTGGTGATTTGCTGGGGAAAAAGGGTTTCAAGTCGATCACTTCCTTGCAGAACAATGGGGCGAACCACATCCAAAATCGACTGAGTAGAACGATAATTTTGCGTCAAAACAATCATTTCGGGAGCGCGATAACGCGAATGAAACGTCAAAATATTCTGAAGGTTGGCCCCCTGAAATTTATAGATGGCTTGATCGTCATCACCGACCGCCAAAATATTGGGGCGCCCCTCATGAATTTCAGCGTCCGCCAGTGCCTCCATGAGACGCAACTGAACCCCGTTGGTATCCTGAAACTCATCCACCAACAGATAAAGATATTTCTCCTGGAGGGTGTATTTCAAATCCGGATTTTGTTCCAGTGCTTCCACAACTTGGAGGATCATGTCCGCAAAGTCAAAGTAACCCCGTTGATGCAGCTGTTGCTGATAAAGCTCATACACGGATCCCAATGCCAAATGCTTTTCAATCCCTGCGGCATCCCGAAGGACGGTTTGGCGAGAACGATTTTGCTGAGTGTGGGTTTTCTTCCATTCTGTGAGCGGAGTGGTTCGATTTTCATTCAAAGCCATTTTTTGCGCTTGCCTCAAGCTTTGAATCAACGTCTGTGATAAAGGAATATAAGACAAAGGGGTTAAGGGCGAAGGACCCACAAGCGATTCCAAATTTTGCAATAAATGATCAAGCCCCAAGAGCATTTTTTTACTGATTCGCTCGGCAAAAAAATCTTGAATGAACGGAAGCGCTTTTTGTAAAAATTCTTGATTTTCTCGTACGATGGATAAAAAATCAGCCGGCCTTAGTCCCGCCTTTTTGAGTTCATCAATGCGTTGAAGGATATCCTTCAAATAAGTATAACCTTGTTCCGGGTGATAAGCCTTAAGAGGATGATCCACCTTGAGATCATTCAAAATGTCACTCAAAATTTCAATCTGAACCAATGTATCCGCGGGGTGGGTGAGGGCACCGGAATAAAAATATTCGGGATAGTTTTGAATGATTTCCGAGCCAAAACTGTGAAAGGTATGAATGCCCACGCGATGGGCCTCGGCTCCCATCAAACTCAACAAACGTTGATGCATATTAGTTGCCGCCGCTTCGGTAAAAGTGAGACACAAAATGGAACTCGGAGGGGCATCGGTGAGCCGCAAAATATTAGCCACCCGCAAACTCAAAAGCTCCGTTTTGCCGGACCCAGGGCCCGCAACAACCAAAACAGGCCCCTCAATCAAATCCACCGCACGACGTTGGGCTTCATTCAACACCGAATATCTTTTTTGAAAAACAGAATCATCCATACGCATCATATTCTATCAGACGACTCGCTGCCTTGACCATGAAGTATTGCCTCCCTCAACTGCTGCAAAAACGATTCATCCACCGGGACCTTCAGACTGTGAGTGAAGGGATGCCGATTTTTTTTTCGAAGCGTTTTTTCAAAGCATTCCAAACGAGCACACAGATAAACACCCCTTCCGGAAAGTTTTACCGTCGAAAAAGGGAGTTGAATCCGAAGCTCTCCCTTCGCGGAACGCACCACTCGAACCAAGCCGAACTGGGGATACTTCTTAAAGCATCCCACGCAGGTCCGAATTGGCTCGATCATAATGAAACAAGTTAAAACTAAGCTTCTTCCTCTTCAGTTTCCGTCTCGTCTTTTTTTGCTTTTTTCTTCGATGATTTCTTTTCAGCACCCTCTTCTTTTTCTTCCGTTGAATGCAATGCCTTCATACTAAGACCAATGCGGTGTTCTTCCAAATTCACATCAATCACTTTGGCCTCAATCATATCTCCGACCGTAAGAACATCCCCTGGCTCATTCACCGGGCTTCCATCCTTAGAAACCAATTCCGAAAGATGAATCAACCCGTTGATGTCATCGGTTAACTTGATGAAAGCACCGAAAGGAGCCAAACGATTGATTTCACCTTTCACCACTTTATCGACCGGGAATTTCTGAGCCGCTTCTGCCCATGGATCCGGGATCAACCGCTTCATACTCAATGAAATTTTATCTCCATCAATTCCGATCACTTGAACTTCAACCGGATCTCCCACTTTTCCGTAATCGGACGGATCCTTCACATGACCCCATGCAATTTCCGAAATGTGAACCAATCCTTCCAATTCATCAAAGGCAACGAAAATACCGAATTTAACCACTCCACTGATCTTACCCTTAACCACACTGCCGACCTTAAGGGATTTGAGGGCATTCTTACGCTCTTCCTGATAGGCGGACCGTTCGGAAAGAATAAGTTTGCCATTTTCCTTATCAATGTTGATGATTTTAACCGAAAGAGGCACGGAAATGAGCTTCTTCAATTTATCAAAAATGAGATTGGCATCGGCTCCATTCACACGAGGGTAATGAAGGGGTGCCAACTGAGAAACGGGAATAAAACCCTTAATTCCATCCACTTCAAGCAAAAGACCTCCTTTATTGGCCTCATTCGGTTTAACCGTAATGACCTCATTATTCTCATATGCATCCAGAAAACGCCTCCACGCACGTTCCTGGCTGGCCTTTCGAAGGGAAAGAACCACAAAACCTTCTTCGTTTTCCGACTCCAAAACACACGCCCAAATGGCGTCCTCCTGATTGAGGGTTTTGATGGTATTCATGGTATCCCGCGCTTCACGCCCGGAAATGATACCGATATTAACACCACCAATGTCCACCAAAATACGATTCTTGGAAACATCGATCACTTTCCCCTCAATCAATTCACCGGGCATGGGAAGAACCATTGCAGGGGAATGCTTGAGCAGTTCGTCCATTGAAATAGAATTAGCGCTAGCCATAAGCTTAAAATCGAGTAAAGCCGTAAAGGATAAAATGAGCTTGAGTGGCGGACTTTACTCTAAAGGAACGCCATCAAAAGATCGAAAAGATTCTAAGGAGGTTTAGACAAACTGTCAACTCATTTTATGAGAGCAGCTCCTAGCGTTTTAAAATCAGTTTATCTTTTCCTTGTTTGAGTATTTGAATGGTATCTCCTTCATTAAACTCTTCATCCAAAAACTTTTGAGCCAAAACATCCTCAATGTGATCTTGAATCACGCGTCGTGCGGGACGGGCTCCATACTGAGGATCAAAGGAGAGTTTGGCGAGCAAATCTAAAGCTCCGGAAGAAACTTTCAATGAAATGGACTTAGACTGAAGCCTTTTCTCAAGGTCCACAATCAAAAGTTTAACGATATCCTTAATATTTTCATGCGTGAGCGGCTCAAAAACAATGATTTTATCCACGCGATTCAAAAATTCAGGCCTAAAGTGGTCTTTCAATTCACGCAAAATATCATCCTTTTTGGTTTCAAACTCTTGCTCGGCCTTCTTGATTTCGTCGGACTGAAGAGAAAATCCCACCGGGCCGGCGGATTCCGTCAATTGATGTGCCCCAATATTCGAGGTCATCACAATAATCGTGTTTTTAAAATCCACTTTGTGCCCCTTTCCATCGGTCAATACGCCTTCATCCAAAATTTGAAGCAAAATATTAAACACATCGGGATGAGCCTTTTCGATCTCATCAAACAACAAAACGGAATAAGGTTTTCGACGGACCGATTCCGTCAACTGTCCGCCATCTTCATAGCCGACATACCCCGCCGTTGTTCCAACCAAACGAGAAGCGTTGTGACGTTCCATGAATTCACTCATGTCAATTTTAATGAGCGCGTCCTTGTCATTATAAATCTCCTCTGTAATCGCCTTCACCAATTCGGTTTTTCCCACTCCGGTAGGGCCCATAAAAATAAATGACGCGATGGGACGATTGGGATGACTCACCCCCACTCGGGAACGACGAATGGCTTTAGCAACGGTTGCAATAGCCTCTTTTTGCCCAATAATCCGTGAACTCAAAACCGCTTCCAGATTTTTCAAACGGTGAATATCGTCCTTCATCAATTTCGTAACGGGAATTCCCGTACTTTTGGAAAGAATCTGAGCAATATCTTCAGCGTCAATCTTACCGCGAAGTGCTTTGGGGACCTTAACATGACGCGCTTCTTCAATTTTTTCCATGAGCTGCAATTCCTCAGTGCGAAGCTCTGCGGCTTTTTCATAATCTTGCTTCGAAACCGCTTCTTCTTTTTGATGAATGATTTTATTCAACTGTTTCTGAACTTTAACCACTTCCTGCTTATTGCTTTTCACGCTCATTCCCTTAAGCGAAGAGGCTTCATCCATAAGATCAATCGCTTTATCCGGAAGAAAACGATCATTGATATAGCGCTTCGAATAACGAACCGCAGCTTCAATGGCTTCATCCAGAATAATCAAATTGTGATGCTCTTCAAAAGACTCTTTCAATCCTTTTAAGATTTCAATTGTTTGCTCTTCAGAAGGTTCCGCAACGATGACCGGCTGAAACCGTCTCTCAAGGGCACTATCGGACTCAATATGCTTACGATATTCCGTGGTGGTCGTGGCACCAATCACTCGCACGTCCCCGCGAGACAAAGCGGGCTTTAAAATATTCGCCGCATCCAAACTGCCTTCCGCCGAACCCGCACCCACAACCGTGTGGAGCTCATCAATAAAGAGAATAATATTATCTTGAGATTTGGCCTCATCCAAAATTTGCTTGAGGCGTTCTTCAAATTCTCCTCGGTATTTTGTACCGGCGACCACGGAAGCCATAGACAACGCCAAAACGCGTTTATCCAGCATGGAATCGGGAACATTTTCCTGAACAATAGCCTGTGCCAAACCTTCAATGACCGCTGTTTTTCCAACTCCGGGTTCCCCAATCAATACCGGATTATTCTTGGTTTTTCGCTGTAAAATACTAATGGTACGCTCAATCTCTTTTTCACGTCCTACGATAGGATCTTGTTTTTTGGAACGATGCCGAGCCACCAGATCCTCGGTAAAATAGTCCAAAGCGGGCGTTTTAGACGTTTTTTGTGGCGCTTTCGTTTTATTGAATCCTTCTTTCTCGGATCCCGCCATAACCCCCTGCAACCCGGTCAAAAAGAATTCCAGCGGATTCGGATTATTGGCTTCAGCAGGGGAGTCCCCATAAGGTTTTGGACTGCGCTTCAAATTCTCAAACGCCGCATGTATTTCCTCCTGAACATCTTGGGGACGAACTTTCATATTCTCCAAAATAACAGTGGCGGCCGTATTCTCCTGAGTCACGAGGGCATACAACAGATGTTCGGTTCCCACAAACAAATGACCATGCCCCTGTGCGCATTTAACCGCTTCCTCAATGACTTTTTTAGCAAAACCACTCAATCCCCCCGGGGCTGGAGCCTGATGCTGCGAAGGAGAAGCCCTGCCGACGGTTTTAAGCACCAAATTCACATTATCCAACGAAACACCAAAATTCATCAAAATGGAAGCACCGAGAGAATTCGGCTGACTCAAAATCCCGATCAAGATATGCTCGGTTCCCACATAATTGGTATTGTTCTTTTTGGCAATCTCTTGAGCAACAATAAGCACCTGCTTTGCTTCCTTTGTGAACTTTTCGAACTTATTATCTTTATCCTCAGGACTGGCCATGGGTGGGAAGTTTTAAGAAGTAAGCAAAATTTTATTTTCTAAAAATTATAACACGATTCGAAGAGAAATAATACCAATTAGGAGTTGCAAGGAAGAAGGTTTAAGGGTGTAAGTAATACATAATACGCTTAGCACTAATAATTATAGAGTGCTAAATAAATTCGTCAAGAAAAATACCGAATTGAGTGAATCAAACTATCTAATTCTCCCGAACGACACTATCCGCCATAACCTGTGCAATCTCCTCATACTCAGAATTTCCATAAAAGTTAAAAATCGTACCATCCTCAAAGCTACGACTGACCAGTATCGACTGATCCACTTCAGGTGATAAACCACCCGGGGCCAAGACTTCCAACATAATCAATCCTTTCATCGCATCAATCGGTTCATCATTGAAATAAAAAAAGTTTTCCGACCGAGCATAATACCAGGCGGACGGGTATTGAAGTTGAAATTCATAGGTGGGACTTTCAAACCAACGATAGCCTTCTGCAATGGGGGTGGCTGTATTCGAGGCGGGACTAAACAAAACTCTGGGCTTACCCTTGGCCTCATCGGTCCCCGAAATGAGTTCCCAATCGGTTGCAGCCCCGGGCTTAAAGGTTGCAAGGGTTTCGAATTGATTTCCCGACAAGCGTCGCACAAGAATCCGTCCCTCTTCTGAATTGAAATCGTTGACATAATTCACATACACATAGTCCGACTCAACAAATTCGTAAGTGGTTGCGGTCACCGGATCAAACGAAGACGCCAGCGTTTTTAAGGAAGAAGTCATCGCTTGTACAACCTCCTGATACTCGGAAGTATCAACCGTATCCGTATCGCTCTGCATACCATCGGTGGCATCAACCGCTCCTTCCTCGCCAGACGATTCCATCAAATCCGCCCCGTCACTCAACACATCAAAGGAATAAAGCATGTCAGAAAAGAGCTTTGCATGTTCAATACGTTGCTCCTCTTGAAAAGAGTGGTAGGTGACTTTAAATATTCGACCGCCATCGTAAATATAAAATGTCGTGCCATTCTCCGGGTTAAGGATCGCATGATAGTCTTCCAGCTTGAGTGCAGGAATTTGCTTGGAGCCAATAGCGCTAAGCTCGTAAGCCACAGGATCCACAGGGTCATTTTCGTAGACATTAAACCACTCTTCCAAGGATAAATTTTCCGTATTGAGTAACGCCTTGATTTCCACCTCATCCACCGGCTCACTGGAATAATCTCCGGGAGCGACAAAACGGGGGACCCCGGTTCCGTGATTCAATAGAAGCCAATCACTGGGATGCTTAAAGGCAAAACCCATTTCCTCATTGGAATAGATCGTCCAACCCTCGGACGCCTCAGTGGTAGGTTTGTCCTCTAGAAATTTAACAAAAGTGACTTCCATAATAGGCTTACCTTCTCCATTTTCAGGGAGAGTGACATTCCCGCCCAGAAAAAGTAAACGGTTTTGGTAGGATTCGTCACTCAAATCGTACTGCTCACTATAAAGATAAATCACGGTACCATCTTCCATGCGAAGCAGGTGAGTGGCCTCACCGCTGAACTTCACAGTACCAAGCGATTGAATTTCACCTTCATACGTCGCATAGGAAGAAGAAACTTCCTGGTCTTCCGGAGCGGAATCTCCAAAGCATCCCGTCAGTCCTAACAGCGAAAAAAATAGTCCAACAAGCACAAAAGGTTTACGCATGAAACGAAAAGACATAGAGAAGGGGAGTTAAGAAGGGATAGGAAGGCCCAAATGCGTGTAACCGAGCGAAGTGACAATACGACCACGGGGAGTGCGATCCAAAAAGCCCTTTTGCAATAAAAACGGTTCATAGATATCCTCAAGGGTTTGTGCTTCTTCTCCCGTTGCAGCAGAAACCGTGTTCAACCCCACGGGGCCGCCCTGAAATTTTTCAACGATAAAACGCAAGAGAAAACGATCGGTTTCATCCAAGCCTTCTTGATCGATTCCCATTTCACCCAGTGACGCTTCGACAAGTGACAATGAAATGGAAGACAAGCCCTGGACCGAAGCAAAATCTCGAATACGACGCAAGAGACGATTAGCAATACGGGGAGTACGGCGAGAAGAAAGAGCCAACCGCTGAACCGCATTCGACTCAATGGAAATACTCAACAATTGGGAGGACCGATTCAAAATCGCCCCCACCTCATCATCCGCATAAAAATCCAACCGAAAAACATGTCCGAATCGATCGCGAAGCGGAGAAGAAATCATATTCAACTTTGTGGTGGCTCCGATCAACGTGAAACGAGGAAGATTCAAACGCATGGAACGAGCGGAAGGTCCTTTTCCTAAAATAAGATCAATCGCGAAATCTTCCATCGCGCTATACAAAACCTCTTCCACCACGGGTTTGAGTCGATGAATTTCATCAATAAAAAGAATATCCCCATTTTCAAGATTGGTGATGAGAGAAGCGACATCACCCTGCCGTTCCAGCGCGGGCCCCGAAGTGACGCGAATATTGGCCTTCATTTCGCGCGCCAAAATATTGGCCAGGGTGGTTTTACCCAATCCGGGAGCTCCATGGAGCAAAACATGCTCTAAAGGCTCCGAGCGCTTTTGAGAGGCCTCCATAAAAACGGAAAGATTTTTCTTGATCTCCTTTTGACCGATATAATCCGCCAAAGTTTGAGGTCGTAGCGTCAAGTCTTGAATTTCAACAAGCGAAGCCGTGGCGGCAATCACATTTTCCTGATATTCAAGAGAAGCATCATCTGAACTCGCCGAATGAATAACCATACGCTAAAATTAGAAAAACAATAAAATCATCACAATAAAATCATCGATCATTTCGTACCAATCTATACTTCATTTTAACACATTATACCACTGAAAAAAGCCGCTAAAGCGATTCCTCAAAATTCAAACACGAAGTGGACACTGGGAGATGTCGGGAAAATAGTTGCAGTAGAACTCCTCCTATTGTCGGGAGTAATACTGCTCAGCTCTTTTTTAGCACAAAAAGGGACTGGGGGAGAGACAAATTCCGTCGGATCCTTTTTATTCTTATATACTCTTCAGACTCTGAGCCTCGCGGCCCCCTTATTCCTATGGACATGGAAAAAGTATGGGAGCCGATGGATCGACTTCGGACTACGCGCCATCCCGTTTAAAACACTGGCAAAAGGAGTGGGGCAAGGTTTTTTGATTTATTACATGATGAGCACACTCATTGCTCAACTCATGTGGAGTTACCAGATTGAAATTCCGGGATATGGGGACCAAGAATCCCATATCCCCTTATTTGGAGAAAGCGTACCGGGTTTGATTCTCGGAGCTATTGTCATTGTTGGAATTGCCCCGATAGTGGAAGAAATTTTCTTTCGAGGTTATCTGTATACTGTTTTTAAAAAGTATCTCCCCTTAAGTATTGCGAGTATTTCATCCGCCCTCCTTTTTGCGGGGATTCACATGGAATTCCAGGTGATTTTACCGCTTTTTCTTTTAGGATTGGTATTGAACTTGATTTTCGAAAATACCAAGTCCCTATGGACCCCCATCCTGTTCCACATGCTGAATAATGCATTGGCTTTATCGGTCGAAATCGCGCTGCACTACCATTGGATCGAAATTCCGACACTTTAGGTCGAAATTCAATCGTAAATAAGCTATAATTAAGATAAGAAAATAAATTGCTCCCGTAGCTCAGTTGGATAGAGCGGCAGCCTTCTAAGCTGTAGGTCACTGGTTCGAATCCAGTCGGGGGCACCAGCAATTTCAGAAGAAGCCCAAAACCCAAATAAGGTAAAGCCATAAATATTGTTGTATTTAAGGGGTTTTTGTAGTTTTTTGAAAGATAAAATTTAAGGAAAACTAAGATTCAAAATTCAAATTGACCCTTAGCACGCCACGGGAACCGAGATAACCAGACCGAAAGTTAGAATCGCGAACATCCGAACCCACGTACCCATAGCCAGCATCCCAGTCGGCACTGCAAGCGCGCGAAGAATCAAGTGTTTCATCGTCTGTCCAAGTAAATGTTTTCACCTCAAGCTGTCCCTTGTTCATTCGAACATACTCGCCAACTAGTCCGTCTTTTTCCTTTTTCGGCTGGAGTGTTGGCAGCCCTCTAGCCATAAGAATTGATGCTGGGTCGATTTGCTTGGCGGCATCGGATATTTTCATCTCAAGTGGCATACCCTTTTCATCTTTCTTTGTGACAGTAAAG
Organism: uncultured Candidatus Peribacteria bacterium; assembly: GCA_964436935.1. Lineage (GTDB taxonomy): Bacteria > Patescibacteriota > Gracilibacteria > UBA1369 > UBA12473 > CAYTES01. The sequence goes on from CAYTES010000009.1 coordinate 34,786, forward strand.
AATTCTTCACCTGTCATCACACAAATTTGACCCTCCTTCCCCGTATATACAATTCGAGTTTGACGCATCTTCGCCTCTAGAAAGTTTTCACCTAACCCATAAGCTTCTGGGCAGTCGTCCTTCATCACCAACTGACCTGCTTCGTTCAATTCAAAGAAGTCCAAGAGTATTCCGTCTTTCTTTTGGTAATCGACTTCCGCTAAAAAAGCGTCTACATCAGGAATAGCTCTGACAACTTCCGCTCCGGTACGAACCTTTCCTTTACAGTTACGCATCGCCTCCGGGAGCGCATCAATGCTTGCCGCTAAACCAGAAAGGCGTGGGTCTACTTCTACATTTTCATTAATAATCACCCCATCAACCGAGCCACGGAAACACGCATTATCATCCTGACTATCCACATCATATCCATCCAAGTCCGCGTTCCGACCGTAAGGATAGAAACGACCGCCAACCAGACAACGACTTTGTCCTTCTGTTAATTCACCTTCTTCGTCCAATACAGTGACATTCCATCCCTCATACTCTGGGGTATTCCTTGCATCATCCTTGAAACGAATATCCAGGGGTTTTCCTTCTCTCAACCCATCTGC
>CAYTES010000010.1:0-31150 GCA_964436935.1 uncultured Candidatus Peribacteria bacterium
TAGGTTACTCCTAATCCCTACTGGTGCTTTTCAAACGTGAACGCGGGTTAATACATCCTCTCATGAGAAAAACAGTGGAAAAAGGATTGGGCCTCGCCTCCTTATCACTTGTCGCCGCACTGTCAATTTCGGATTGCTCTTCTAATGACGTCCGCACTCCTCAAAAGCAAACCCAGGAGAGAATTGAAAGAGTATATGGGGAAGATTCACTCCCCAAACCTTGGACTATCGATTGGGAGAAAAATCCTCCACAAATCTATCAACAAAACCCAGATGGCTCGATAACACCCTATAAAGGCTGTGAATGCCCTGGGGATAAAGCCCCTGGCGAGAACAAAAAGCCTATTTCGTAAGCCATTCATTTAACCTTTCCGAGTTGAATAATCTGCATGGGACAAGATTGCGCCGCTTTTGTATTGGCGTCACGGTCGCAGGGGAAAATAGTGGCAATCATCACTTCGCCTTTGCGATACCCCTCTTTTAAAAAGGATTTTCCATCTTGGGGATCAATGCCCCACGTGTTCGGTGCCAAGGCCACGCAGACATGACAGCCAATACAGTTTTTACGGTAGTGAACAATTTTAACGGTCGCGCCGGAGGAGGATGATTTTGAGGATAGATTCATATGGTATGTGCTACGGATTCCACGTTGCGTGCCGTGAGCACATAAAACTTATCGTTTTTATGAAGAGCCTCGGAAACCGGGAAGGTGACAATTTCTGATTTTGATCCGCAGACAGTGGACTTGTCGTCCCTTCGAAGTTCGGTAATCTCTCCTCTCACCACTCCGGTCGACGTTCCTATCGCTACAAATCGATCCCCCACTTTGATTTCATGCGATTGAATGCTCAGTTCAGCGACCTTCCGCTTTGAAAAATAGTGATTGATCTTTCCAACAAACACCCGCTCTTCGGTGGCCTGACTGCCGTAACTCCCACTGAGTTCCAAAAAAGGTTTTCCCAAATAATACCCGGCACTCAAACCCCGATGAAACACGCTTTTCAATTGCGCCTCCCATCCTTCGATCGCCTCGAGGGTGTACTCCCCTTTTTCCACCGCCTCTACCGCTTCCCTATACACCTGCACCACCCGATCCACATAATCTGCGGAGCGCCCGCGCCCCTCCAGCTTGAACACCTCAACTCCGGCCTCAATCAACTGATCCACAAAACCGATGGAACAAAGGTCTTTGGGACTCAAAATATAGTTGTCTTCCACGGCCAATTCTTCTCCGGTTTCTTTATCGGTGAGCAAGTACTGCCGACGACAATTTTGAAGACAAGCTCCTCGATTGGCCGAGGCGTTGTATTGCATTAAACTCATGTGACACCGCCCGCTTTGCGCCAAACACAGTGCTCCATGCACAAAAATCTCGATCCGTACCGGCTCACCGGAAGGTCCACAAATCCGTTGCTCTCTTATCTCTTGAGTAATTTTTTTGATCATCATTAAATCCAGTTCTCGAGCCAAAACAATCGTATCGCAAAACTGTGCAAAAAACCGCACCGATTCAATATTTGATATTGAAAGTTGCGTCGACGCGTGAACCGTGACCCCCTTTTCTCGGGCGTACACCATTGCGGCAATATCTGAAATAATCACCGCATCAATCCCCAGCTCCGCGACTCGATCAATGATTTTTTGCATCAAATTCAAATCATGGTCGTACAAAACAGTATTGAGCGTGAGGTACGTTTTTACACCTCGCCCCCGAGCTTGTTCCACCAGTTCCGCCACATTCTCCAAAGTAAAATTATTAGCGGCCCGCGCTCTCATATTGAGCTGGGCAATGCCAAAATACACGCTATCCGCGCCGGCATTCAGTGCCGCCGCGAGCGACTCGAAGGAACCCACCGGTGCCATGATTTCAGGACGACTACGTTTCATGCCGGCTATTGTAAGGAGTAAAGAGGCTTTACTCAAGCCCAAATCCTGTTTTTTAACGTTTCACCACGCCTAAAATCTTGATTCCCGAAACGATCTTTTTCAACGCTTCCACCGCCTGTTTTCCTTTCCCTTCAAAAGGGCTCGCTTCACAATCAATAAAAAAGAGATACTCGCCCAATTTTTTAGGCGCGGGACGAGACTCGATGCGGCTCAAATTGATATTGTGCTCGGCAAAAATTTGAAAGACCCGAAACAAGCTTCCCGGTTTATTTTGGGCGAAATGAACGACCATCGAACTCTTGCATGGAAGCCCCGGCCAGCGTTTGGGCGCCTGACGTGTGATGACGATAAAGTGGGTTTCATTGTAGGATTCATTCTCAATATTGCGCTTGAGGAGCTTAAATCCAAACTGATGCGCCGCTTCTTCCGTGCCCACCACCAACGCCGTCGAATCCCCCGTCCGTTTCACATGTTCAAACGCCGCCGCCGTGCTGGGCAGTTCCATCCATTCGGCCTTAGGAAAATTCCGCTTCAAATAATCGGACGATTGATTCAATGCCTGAGCATGGGAAAAAATACGCTCCACTTGCGACGACTTCGTATCCGGAAGCACTGCACTGCAATGATGAATCGGCCGCACAAACTCCTCCACCATAAAAACCTTTCCGTCAAAAAGACAATCGTGCGTTTCTCGAACCGTTCCATGGAGACGGTTTTCCAACGGAACCACTCCATACCTTGCTTCTCCTTTTTCCACCGCCTCAAACACCTCTCGGATGGTGGCCCTACTCTGAATCGAAATTTTCCGATTTGCTTTCCACTCCACTGCGGCCAGATAGGTGTGTGTCCAGTCGGGCCCCAGAGTGACAATGCCGTTTTCATCGACCAATGACGGCTTTTGCCTTCGAGGTATTGGTACGATTTTCTCTGTGATGATGCGATCTGTTTGTTGGAGTGCCGTTTTTCCATAAGCTCCAAAAAAACGTTGTCCTGCCTTAAAAATACGACTAAATCCCTTCAAATCTTTTTGCTGAACGCACCTGAGTAGGGCTTCTGCCTCCTGAACAAAGGTCTCAAGTACGGTGGCGCTATGCGGATTTTGAATCTGAATATTCCCGTACAGCTCAGGGGCTTGGACCAAATGTCGTGCGGCCACCATGAGTTTGAGTCGAGACGAGGGACTGGCGGCATCCAGTACTTGCTTCAAATCGGGGTGAAGCGTGGCGAGCGTTTTTCCCAACACGATCTCCGGGAAATGGATGAGCGACTGGACCAACGCCATCTGCTCATCATGCTGACGCGGCGTCATACGAAGGAGCTTAAATCCCCCTTTGGTTTCAAAGGTTTCTTTCACCCATCCGCTCCACTTTTTAGGACGAACGGGACAGGTGATCAAGGTTTGACCGGGGCCGAGGGTGCTTTCATTGAACATGGGGTGGAGCCCAATGACCGCACTCTTTGATTTGAGCATGGCCCCAACCGGCCCTTCCTTCAGTGAGGTCAAGTCCATGAGCAAACTATCGGGACGAAAAAATGGAACCAGCGACTCAATCACCTCTACCGTACGATCAATAGGCACGGAAATAACAATCACATCGGATTCCCGCGCCAACTGAAGATTGGAAAGCCGAGTGCCTAAATCTGAAATAAGGACTTCCGCCCCCTGCTGAAGAAAAAACTGCGCAAACGTCCGGCCCATACGCCCGTTCCCTCCAATGATACCGATCTTCAAAGGAGGGTTAGGAAAATGACCCCTTTTTCGAGCCGCTTTGTCGAACCTCCTCACCGTATCGGTGTTTGATACGCCTTCGTCGGCTCGACTTTGCGTCTCAAAAAAATGACTCATTTCTGTTTTTTCTTAGGAGTCGACGTTTTTTTAGGAGTTGCTTTTTTCGCCTTGGTTTTACCACCGGAAGGAGCGGCAGCCTTGGGAACCACGGTGGCCTTTAAGGAGGCGGCTGGTTTTGATTTTTGAACTTTGGGCTTCGAGGCAGACCTACTCTTTTTTGCTGTCGGAGTAACAATCCCCATTTCCAACGCTGCTAGATCGACCTTTTGGCCCAATTTTCGCGTGACTCTTTTTACTTTTTTTACAGCTCTCTTGGCGGCTTTTTGTGCTTGCCCCATTTCTCCCTTTATCTCTTTTTTTCGTTCCATCGCATATTTCGAAACCACTTTCTTGAACTGATCGGCCCGTTGATGGGCTTCTTTCACCCACTGATCCAAGTTCACGCTCCCCTCGGAAATTTCATGTACTTTTTGATTTGTTTTTTCCCAAAACGCTTTGGCTTCTTCACTATGAGCCACTTTTTTTACAATGGTAGAAATGTCGTCCGCCATGTGTGACAATTCATTCCCAACAGCTTTATAGCCCACTCCACCCGATTTGCGTTCCTTGGCGATGTTTTCGCGAAGCTGCTTGCCCTTGGTTGGGGCAAACAATAAACCGGTCAAGGTACCGGTAAGTACACCGAGCAATAATGAAATTTTTCCACCTTTGTGAGACATGTTGAGGGAGGGTTAAACAAATCTTGCTTGGAGTATATCATCTCTTTTTTTCTCCTGAAAGGTGGTTTTTGGAACGGGTAAAAAAAGCAATTTGGAATGTCCTTGACTTTCAGCATGGCTTTCCTTACTATTTTGGGGCTATTTTTTCATCCTGTTTTCATGCCTATTATTCAATCCGCAAAAAAGCAACTTCGACAATCGCTCAAGAAGCGTGTGTTGAATGCCCGTGTCACTCGAACGTTAAAAGAATCCATCAAGGCGGTAACCAAAGCCGTCAAAGACAACTCCCCCGAAAAAGCACAAGAAACACTAAGATTAGCTTATAAAACGATCGATACAGCCGCTAAAAAACACTTACTGCATCCCAATAATGCCAATCGAAAAAAATCAAACTTGGCCAAATGGGTGAAAGGAATGGGGGCTGCTGCCGCCGCCCGAGAAGGAGTGGCTGCAAAGACTAAAAAAACCGACGCCGCTAAAAATACTTCCGGAACCAAGACGGGGGGAGCAAAGAAATCCTCCGCTGCAAAAGCGGCCGCAAAGACGAAGAATAAAAAAGCCACGAGCAAGAAGTAGCATTAAAGAATTTCATCTTAATTTTTAAAGAGTCGCCTAAGGGCGGCTCTTTTTTTGCTTGTGTGCGCCCTGTCTTTTTCATCGGGCCCTGTGATTCACTCGTCATTTTAAGAGGCACAGAGAAAAATAATTTTTATTCCCGCGCAAATCCATTACAATACCATCGGTTCTTTGAGAAGGGATTCGTCCCCATGGGCCCGTAGCTCAGTGGTTACCTGCCGGCCGGCAGGCAGGGAGCAATCGGCCCATAAATTTAATAGCAATTTGTGATTTATTCTGTTTACGCCATTCAAAGTAGTAAAGATGATCGAATTTATGTTGGACTCTCTAAAGAATGTAGAAAAAAGAGTTCAAATCCATAATCTGGGAAGAGTTTTTTCAACAAAAAGTTATCGCCCTTGGACTCTTATTTATAAAGAAAAAATTGGAGGTCGTCCGGAAGCACGACAACGAGAAAAACATTTTAAATCGGGTTATGGAAAAGAATTTTTAAAAACCCTCTATTCTGATAGAATCATCCAGACGGGCTACTAGCTCAGTGGTTACCGGCAGGCAGGGAGCAGTCGGCCGCTAAAACTAATCGTCCATTCTAAATATTTTCAGTAAATCTAGGGCCCGTAGCTCAGTGGTTAGAGCAGTCGGCTCATAACCGATTGGTCCCTGGTTCAAGTCCAGGCGGGCCCACCATCTTTGATAAGAGAGCGATTTACACAAGATGCAAATGGCTCTTTTAGCTTAACCTCTGCGATTTCTTTATCCTTCACAATGAAGTTCAATACCGTGTTTCTTGCTAAATGGTCTTTCACGGTGACACTCCCGAATTTTAGGCTTGTTGAAAGGCTTTTTAGGAAGTTCAATAATGTTTTGTAGTCCAGTGGTTCTTCCCTGATTCCGTCTCGTAGTTCTTTTTCCTTCAATTTACATTTTTCAATTTTCTCTTCTAGGCGTCCTCTTTCTTTATGATAGACCTCCCGACTCTTTGCATCCAAATCTTTTTCGCGAGGAAGAACATTTGCAATGAGCTCGTCCAACTGTCTCTCTAGGCTCCTTTTTGTTTTTCCTAATGGCGCCAACTGCGAGATGAATACTTCATTTTTTTGTGTCTTCTTTTCCTCAAAATTTCGAATATATTTTTCGTAGTCAGCCTCACTCAATGAGCCGAAAATATCGTAAATAGCACCCAGAGCTTCGAGGATAGCCTTCCCCCGAATGGTCCCTTTTGAAGGGCAACCATACTTTTTTTTATTTTGACACCAGGCGTTCAGATACCATTCGTTGTGATTTCCCTTTGAAGCGGCGATGCTCATGTTTCTATCGCAATATACGCAAACCAATAAACCCCGGAAAGGATATTCGTAGCGTGCTTTTTTCTCTTCTCGTTTGCGGCCCATTTCTTGAACCAACAACCATTCGCCTTCTTCGATCATCTCGACAAAGTTAGGATCCACCTCCCGAAGATCAATTTCTTCACCTGCTTGCTCTAAAATTCCCAGGTAAAAACGGTCATTAAACATGTTCGACAACTTCTCATCACTCATTGGCTGCTCTTTCCTCATTTTTGAATCTTTTTTCTTTAAAACTCGAATGTACCCATGATCGTTTAGAAATTGGACAATCTCCGCCAGGGTCTTACCGTCGAGTCGCATTCTCCAAGCCTTTTGGATCAACTCGAATTGTGTGTAGCCATATCCGCGATCCGTCTCGTCTGGCTCATAAAAACCAACATATTCACTTCGGATGTACCCAGGCTTGTATTGACCTCCAGATTTACCCTCCTGGTGAGCATGCCTCATTCCACGCGTTACATCGACTCCTAGCTTGTCGCTATACTGTTTGGCGATTACAAAACAAATCCCTAAAGCCATTACTCCGTTGTAGTCGTTAACGAAGTTATGAGCTGAAAAATGCAATTCTTTAAGAAGCTTCAAATCCAAAAGATCAATAATCTCTCCTGCTTCTTTCATGTTGCGGGCCAAACGGTCTGGATGCCATGAAATTAACCCGTCTATTTTTCCTTTCCGAATATTGCCTATAAGATTCTCAAATTTAGGACGATTCCCTGAATAACGCCCCGAACGACTATCTACGATAATGTCCTCCTCTCTCACTTTTATTTCTTTTTGTTTTGCAATCCCTAAACACTCCTCGATTTGATCTTCAACGGACCGCACCTGCTTTTTAGGATCATCGGTGGATTTACGGATGTAAATTGCAAAACGCTTCGCAGGCAATAAGTTTTTATCAGCCTTTTTTACCATTTAGAAAAAAGTTAGCTTTTAATCAGTAACCCCTTATCATGTGCTCTTTTTCTCTCTCTATTCTTCTTTCTTCCTTTATGCGCCTTATTCTCTCCAACGCTTCCCTTGCCTCTTTCCCAAGGTCTCTTGGAGCTGGCGGAGGTGGGGGTGGCAAGTTTCTCCTATTGGATAGCCCAAATTCTTCCGGTTCGGTCCGTTCAAGCCATTTCAACGCTAAATTGGGGTCTTTTTGTGCACCTTCGAGCAAGGCAGCTCGGACCTTCAAATTGACCGCGGTTCTTAACTGGTCTTTTAGCTGTCGAAACTCTGGGTTCTCATTAAAATAGCGGTAGAGCGCAGAGGTCGATATCCCCGCATACTGTGCGGCTTTTTCATTACTCATGAAGTGTGCAAATGCCTTTTCGAGTTTCGCGACAACAGTTTTTGCGTTTTTACCATCAAAAAGTGGCCGTCCACAGTTACAAGAGGTTTTTCTTTTTCTACAGGCTTTACAAGACTTTTCTCTTTTTTTGTAAATTGTCATTTTCTAGTTTTACTGATGTATTTCATTCCATGTGCGAATCGATTCCCACCAGTAATTACCCCCTACACCTCTTTGATGAAGCATACGAATTCTATCTTCCGTATTTTCGTTAAAAACCTCTAAAGATTCACCGAAAGCTGCTTTTACAAAATCTTCGTATTCTTTCGTATCTCTTATCAATAGAACTAAATCTATAACTCTATTTGCGTAAAAACGAGCAAAATTAGGATATACCCAAACTCTATCTTCTGGTTTTTCTTGCTGCTCCTGCATCACCTTCAAGGCAAAAAGTAAATTAAATTTGCAGGCATTAGTTAAAAATTCTTCTTCATCCATAGCCATTATTCCCCTAATTTCAGATTCATCTTCGCCACGATAACATTCTCTCATTCTATCAAAAGTTTGAATTGCACTATTAATAATATTTGGCGCAAAAATTGAAGAGATTCTCCATATAGGTAAAATATTAAATCTGTAAGTTTTAAATTTAATTTTAAAGTTCAATAAACTTACCAAGGACTCTTTGCTTTCGTTTTTTATAGCAAAAGCTCCGAAATAATAGTATGCATTATGCAATATTGCGAAAAGAATAGATTGAAATCCATCCGTGCCTTTTTGAACATCAACAAGGGCAAGAATTTTTCCGAATAATTGAAGTACTTTTTCTAATAAATTTGCATTGTCTTTTTTTATGGCTAACAAACCTATTATTTTCAACTTTTCCATCGCTAGCTCCATTTTACCCAGACTATTCATGCCTTCTCCCGGGACCATTTCTAATTCTTTTAGTTCATTCCATTTTATTTCTATTTCACTAAAAGCCTCATCAAGTCGATCTTGAAAATCTACATCCTCTCCTTTTTTCTTGGCTTCTTCTCTTAAAATTTTCTCTACCTCAAGCACATACTTTGCTGTTTCAATAGAAGGCTTTCCTAAATCGGACAATGCATCCGTTGATTTTTCTCTAACAAGCTCCCAAATATCCTCACAATTTGAAAGTATTCCAGAGACGACAATGCCCAATCGTTTAGATTCACCCTCTATTTCTCGTTTGTACAAAAACCGCCTTGATTGTACTGCCCAAGCGTCTTGAAGCACTGTTCTCACCTGTATTTCACAAGGAATAGCCACTCCATTACTTTTTACTTTAAATAAAAGGTGTAAAGCTTGATAACCCGCTTCTTTACTATGGTTTTTTAGCCTTGGGTTGAAACCTTTTTTCTTTAAAAAACTCTTTAATGCAGCCACTGCATTAGCTATATCGGACAAACAATGACAAATTACGCGAAGTCCAACTAAATCTTCGCAATCAAGAACAACTTTAATTTCCCCCGGAGCATTTATCTTTCCCTCTATAGATTCTAATGGCTTAATCCGCCCGTACCCCATATGATAACCAACTTCTGGGTGTTCTTTTTTTAAAAACTCTTCTATTTGTGAATGAAGCTCGTCCTTTAATTGTCTACAGGACTCAAGTATTTCATTATAGTCTTTTTCGGTTGATTTATTCATAATTTTACAGAGAAGCTGATACTTAAACTGTAGCATTTTCTAGGCTATCTCTCCATGTATTAAATTTTATATTTTTCAATTCCTACTCCACCCTTAAACCTAAACCATAAAATGGCTAATCCATTCAGTATTGGTACTGATCAACTATAACCCCATCGGCACCGTAGAGATAAACCTCCTCACCAGCGTTGTTCCAAAGGGCCTTGGCGCTGTTAAAAGAGTATTTCCCTTGGTTGGTATAGACTTTGATGCTCTCGCCCGGGATAAGGGCAATGCTGGTGAAAATATAACTTTCCTCACCGCTTGAGCCACGGATGGACCAGCCCTCCAAATCCACCGTTTCAGAACTATTGTTGGTGACCTCGACGTATTCGTCAGATTCCACATCAGGCACTTCTCCATCGTATAAAACAAACGTGATTTCAACTCCGCCAGAATCAATCGAACCTACTTCGCCATTTACTTCATCCAAAAGAGAAGAAAGACCAGCATCGTTTAAAAAGGCATTCCGGTATTCTTCCGTATAAATCTCTTCATCATTCTCGTTCGAAACAAGCACTCGGAAAATGTATTCAGCGATAAGTCCTCGAGTCATTTCATTCGCGGGATAATAGTTGTCGGCATCAAATTCAATCACTCCAACATATCTCAATGCGGAGACATAGCCATAGAACCAGTCCGCGGGTAAAACATCTGCAAAATTTTCTGTCATACTCTCCATCACAGGTGCGAAGCCATAGGCTCCTACCACCATTTTAGAGGCTTCGACACGGTTCACCACTTGAGCCGGCTTAAATGTGCCATCTTCGTAACCCTCTACCCAGCCCTTTTCCTTCGCGTAGCATACATATCGAGCAAACCATTGGGTAGTGACATCGGGAAAGCAGCCTTGGTAAATGATTTCATCGGGTTCAATCCCCTGCCCTGCCACAAGAATTTTCATCAATTCTACCCGGTTGACCGTCTGGTCCGGCTTATAGGTCCCGTCGTCGTAGCCCTGTAGTGTACCAATTGAAACAAGATACTCAATTCCCAAGTAATTTTCATGGGACGAAGAGACATCATCAAAAGTGGTGGCAAAGGCTTGTAGGGGTAGTGCAAAAACAAGCAAGACGAGAATAGTAAATTTTGAAATATTTTTCATAATCTTATAGGTGTAAATGAATAATGATTCTAAACCTGTGGGGTTCCACTACTTTTCAACTCATCAAGGATCCAATCCTGACAGGTATGTGCCCACGACATTGGCATTTTGGATTTTGCGAGTTCGACACCCTTGCCAATAATCTTGAGGTATCCATAGCCCCAACCGGCATCTTCGACGGTTGCTGTTTCTATTTGATCCAAGCGTACGCGAAAACCTTTCCCGTAATATCCAGTGAGCTTGAGGTAATTTTCGTTGAGTGTAAGCCAGCCTCCGAAGCCGAAAGCAATAAAATGACGTTTTGACATGATGAATGGGGTTAAAAATACAAAAGAGGGCACCCAGATCGCCCAAATCACTTGCTCACAAAGGAGTAGCCGAGTTGGCTAGGTGCCCACCTCTGCTCTCGGCAGAAGTAGACAATCCCTTGTGAGAAAAAACCGGTGATTTGGGCGATGTATGGATTATAATCGAATTATCTGTTTAGTAAAATCTATGTAGGTCAAATAAATTAATAAAAAATAACATTCTGAAATTTTATGAATAAAAATGAATATCTAATTCAATACAGATTAAAAACACTGGCTGAACTAATAAAACCATTCAGTTATAAAAAATTTAAATTCAAAAACTGGGATTTTAGCATCCGGGAAGGGCTCCTAGGTAAATCGTGGATTGCATCGAAAAAAATAATGGCAGATTCTATTTCTGAAGCTCATGCTCAATTCTATAAAGAATTAAATTTAATAGTCGGGAAATTAGCATTCACTAGTCAGTGTTCATTTAATATGCAATTAGAGCCATACTTAATTTTTAAAACTAACAACAACCCAGAAAGGATTTTTTTCATGTTTTATTCTAAAGAGACGAATGCTGTCGGCTTACATTATGATAAAGAGGAGATTGAAGCCCTTAAAAGGCTTATCAAATTCAAAAAAGATACTCCTTTCTTCTATATAAATGAATCCAGTAGAGCAACTACTCCGCATGCACGCCTCGCGATGTTAATTATAGCACTCGAAAGTATTGCGGGGGATATAGAAAAGATTAGAGAATGTAGTAGTTGTAAAAAAACAGAGAGTTATCCAAGCACAAACTATAAAGTTATTGATGAAATTTTAGGAGAAAATTTTAGAAAAGAAATATTTAAATCACATAAAGGAATAAGAAATCAACTTTTTCATGGCAAAGAAATACCTAACATACAAGATAATGCTGATAAAATTTACGAAAAAATCGTAGTATACTTCGTAGAGAATTACTCTTGTAATCTAGATAAAGAAGTAGTCCACCCTCAAAGAAATTTCAACAATAATAAAAGCTGTGGTCAGTTCTGGCTCAAAATGACCTCAAAAAAAAATAGACCTAATTTGAATATTTGCCTCCAAGAAATAGAGGAACTATTTAAATCCAGTGATAAAAGTAAAATATTAGATTTCATCAGAAATCGACCGCCAGATTATTAAATAGAAAATTCGTATTGTTCCATAAACTACTGATTTAAATATAGTGTGCTGGAGGTCTCTCTAAATAGTAAGCTGCGCTTTTTCTTCTAGAAAGTTCATCAGACATTCTCGGACCAGCGATGCAAACCAAAAAAATCTAGGCAAAGGACTTCCTTCCCATTGCCTTTGATCCCACGTCTGCCCTAAAGAACCATCTAAATGCCAATCCCGGCTAGAATCGCTACTAATATGGAAAGGTTCACCAGCATGTACATAAGCCGAACGGGCTTGATAAATTTTTTTTAGATGGCTTTCAAAATTAGCATAAGAAATATATATATGCTCCTTGCCAGGGGCATTATTAAATAATGGCGAAGAAGTGGATGAGTATTTTTTTAAAAAAACTAAAAATTTATGGCCCTTTTTACGCTGCTTTAAATAAGCGACAAGCTCACTCTGGACTGAAGCCTCGAATGATGCCTTTTCAATTTTCTCTCGAATTTCTACTTCCGCTCGTTCAAACTCATCTCCTAGATCAACATAATCTAAAAGAGTTTCAATGGCATTAACCAAATTAAGATAAGCTACATCCTTATCAATGCTTATTAGCCTCAATGCCCGGGAATAAAACCTTATAGAAAAATAAAATTTTTGATGATACTGGCCAGGGAAATTTTCAATAAGAGAAAATTTAGGAGCAATATGATTGAAGTTTTTATCCTCATTAAATAAGAATCCAGCAACATTTTTGGAGCAAGGCTGAAAATGAAACTTATAGGGTGATAAATGACACAATTCTTCATGGATTACCGAAGTCAAATAAAATCGGCTGTTTAAAAATAAAGAAAATAAACCCATTAGTTCTCCTTGAGGACCTTCGTCCGAAAAATAACCATCTCTAGAAGCATTGGTATCCTCAATAGCGCCATTATTCGGCCTAGGATGACGAATGGTTAATCTATAAACATTAAGGCCTTTAATGTATGGACTTTCACCTAACATTCTCATCTCAATATTGCCTCCAAAAAGTGCCGACTCATCATATAAACCACCTGTTATATAAGATTCTGAAATAAGTTCATAATGTGTCACATAAGAATCTTCACCAGAGTTAACTCTATCGTTCTCTCGCAAAAAACACATTCTATTATCTCTAGTTGCGGTCATAGATATTTATAAAGTGAGTTCAATCCCTCGGTGGTATAGGTCTTACTATTCAGCCAAATTAATTTTTCGTCCCCTCATATCTATAAAGCTATCTATATTTTTCGCTGCCTCTGGACTTGTAGTATCAATTCCTTCTACAATCTTTGAGATCTGATAAAGATTTTCCCCTACATCATCCGATATAGGACGATACTTTGGTTTTTCCCTTCTTTCGAAAAGCTTCGGAGGAACAATTGGAATCGGTTTATGCGACATAAAAACAATTAATTACTACTATCTAGTATAACGTTAATTCATCGCAATGGGTCAAGTTTTTCATATTAAAGGGTAGTCTTTTTATCATCGCAACTTCTGAATAAAGCGTCTTGGGCAAAGGATGCTTCATCAATGACTCAAAAAAAAGTTCAATATTCAAGGATACAGGCCCACCAAGAATCGATAAGGGACAACCTAACGGTTTTCCCCTATCGGGGACCCCTTTCCCTTTATTGTTATTCCTAAATTTTTTATTCGCACAACTTCGCAAAATTTGCCATTGGGACCCACAAGACCCAAACAAATTTTTACTACGTGAGCTCATAAAAAATTCACTCATGTTTAAGAAAATAATAATTTAAAACGATTAGCCTTTCTCAATATCTAAGGGACAACCTAACGGTTGTCTTTTTCGAGGTGGTATACTTTGAACATGGACTTCCCTATTCCACTACCTGCCCCCTTTCTCGAAAAAGCACTCACGCTCAAGATCCTCCCCGAAGACATCTCGGAGCAGTTCGTTCGCGGTAGCGGAGCGGGTGGCCAAAAAATCAATAAGACCTCCAGTTGCGTCGTGCTGAAGCACCTTCCGAGCGGGACGGAAGTACGATGCCAAAAACATCGTGAACAAAGTAAGAATCGCCTTTCGGCGTATAAACTTTTGATCCTCAAAATTGAAGACAAGGTGCTCGGCGCAAAATCGGAGCGCATGAAAAAGATCCATAAAATCATCAAGCAACAACGCAAGCGTTCCAAGCGAGCCAAAGAAAAAGTTCTCCAGGCGAAAAAATTACAAACGGAGAAGAAACAGTCCCGAAAGAAAGTCTCTGCGAGAGATGGGGCATTATAAAAGGGCCCTCCACGCTGGAGAGCCCCTCAACGATTCTTTTTTCTTTCTTCTAATCCACCAGCTTGAAATCATCGATCTTGAAGCCGACCTGATCCGTATAGGAGGAGGTGTAGTTGAAAATGAGCGCCATAAAATCCACTTCACTGGCGCGAGGACTTCCCGTCGTCGCCACCGAACTGGTCCATGTGAATTCCAACAAGTTCCATCCTTCCTTTAAGGCGTTGCCTTGATAGTCCTTGCTCACGGTTTTATACCAAGTTCCATAACTTTCATTTCCCCATTGAAGTTGAACACTGCTGAAATTGTCTATTTCGGGGATATACACCCAAAGTCGGAACGCACTCTTGTTCTGGTAGGTTGAAAGATCCTGAACTTTCGCCGTATACAGGTTCATTTGAGCCCAGTTCCCACTACCCAACGAAGTGAGAGTGTCGAATCCCACACTTCCGGTTCCTTCTTTGTAATCGGTCGTGTCCACATGCACGTTCTCCGTATCCTGGTTGGGATACCAATTGCCGTACACGGAATCCATGGTTTTATCACAAGTATGAATCACCAAATCTTCCAAGGGGTGATCGTTCCCATTGAGGGGATCGGTTCCTTCGTTGACTTCGACGCCATCATTGTACCCATCTCCATCCGTATCCATAAGATTCTTATTGGTTCCATACGTGACCATCTCGTCGTAATCGGACAGCCCATCGCCATCGGTATCCAATTGAGAGAGCGCACAACCGTATTCATTCACCGTATCATTGGTATTCAGAGGTTCCGTTCCGAAACATTGATCCACCTCATCTTTAACTCCATCTCCGTCTTCATCATTCGCTACCGGCGCGGGAGGGATCTGGGCTGATCCGGTGCCGGTATTATTGTCTGAATCGGTTTCCTGAACGTCGCTATCCGGCACACTGTTTTCATCTTTGTCCGCGAAGAGTTCAGCCGTCAATTGATAGATTCCGCCGGGATACCCTTCACCGGTGTAGATTCCAAAATCCGCGACGTAGAAGAAAAGGGTTCCACATTGGTAGTCCCAATTCTGAACCACCGGCCAGGATGAATAAGCGCCCTGCCCCTCCACCGTGAGAGTTACTTTAGCCAGAGTGGTTCCGTAGGCATTGAATCCCGACTCACAAAACTCCACAGTAAACGCGTCTGTATTGGCATCATAACCCAGTGCGCCAATGGACAAATCCAGCGCCGCGTCCAACGTATCCGGAATGGAAAGTTGCTGAGTCAATATATTGTCCGTAGAAGGATCTTCATTGTCCAAAGGATCTTCATCGTAAGTGTCATTGGCATCAATGACCGCGGTGACATTCACCTCCTGTGCATCATGGCCATAACCGGTCCCGATTGCGAAACTCGATAATCCATTGGAATACATTTTGCCGTAGAAATGACTGCCGTTGCCCCCCATGACATTGGCATAGGTCTTTTGGGTGATCCCGTTGGCTGTAATGGTTAGCTCGGGGAACAAATCGGCGGTGATGCCATCCCCGCAATACTCAATTAAGAAAAGATCCTGAGCCGCATCATAAGAGATGGCTTTAATGGAAAGATTCAGCGCATCGCTTCCTTCGACTGCAATCACTGAGAAATTGCTATTGTAATAGGTGTTATTGGATTCGTTGGATTCAGCATAGATTGCGTTGTAGTCCATTGTGACTTCAACGGCATAGGAACCAGCCGCATGTCCGGCATAGGCATCCCCGATTTCAAAGGTATATAAAGGATTGGAATAAAACGTCAAACAGGAAGGTACATTTAAATCATAAACCTGTGGGATGTTAACTGTCGTCCATTGGGCAACTCCGTTCAGCACCATTTTCAACCCAACCGTATTGGCGATATTTCGGTTGGAGGCACAATACTCAATTTTCAAAGCGTCGGTTTGCGCATCATGTATTACCGACTGGACCGTGAAATCAATACGACTGTCAGGAAGATAGACCTCTGCCTCGAATCCATTGTTTTCGTCCGATTCATCCAGCGAATCGTAGATGTCAGCGGTCAGCACCACTGCTACTGTTTCTCCCCCATGACCATAGGCGTCTCCAACCGCAAAATAATGAATCGGACTGGTTGCTACCTGTCCATTTTCTTTAGCCACATTCACATACAGCAATTCACCCGCCCCATTGATTTCCACCCAAATCGCCGCGTAGATTTCGTATTCGGAATGGAAGGGATGACTCACGGAATAATCAACGAGGAGGCCATCACGTTCCACATTGTAGGACACTCCGGTCACGACAAGATCAATACGAGTTTCTTCAATAATAATTCCCTCATTTGCTAAGGTATTATTCAACTCATCGTATTCGGGATATGTGGCGTTTGCATCAATGGTGGCCACGGCATCATGATAACCCTCTGGATGTTGTCCGCTGGCATTGGTAAGGTTTATGAACATCGATGTTTTGAAATGGGCAGAAGCGCAACCCTGCCCTCCAAAATCTGGCAAATCGAAATACAGGTTTTTCACTTCGTCATCGATTTTAAGATCAATTCCCACCCATGCGGTGTCTCCGATATTTTGGGCGCAGTAGTCAATCTTGAACGCATCTTCGGTAACCTCATAAGAAATGCCTGTTACCTTTAAATCCACTGCCTTCATAGAAGCCGTTGCGTCCACATGAACGGCTTTGGTGATTTCATTATTCAATTCACTGCTCTCAGCATAAATCTCCATGGATTCAATCATGGCATACACAGAATAATCCCCGGCTCCATGTTGTCCATACGTGGCTCCAATTCCAAATTCGTAAAGTGAAAAATACACCGACGTACAGGAATTGCTCGTGTAAGGAATTCCCAAAACTCGGGTATGATCATTAACGGTCATCAGCGCGGTCACGCCAGGATTCTGCCCTTCTTCGACATACAAATTTTGAAAACAATAATCGAGTTTGAAGGAATCGGACGCGGCGTCATAGGAGACTCCCTTATAAGGGGCTTCGGTCGCGATCTTAAAATCCACTTGGGTGTCGGATATATAGAAAGTAAAGGTGGTTTTATTTTTTTCACCTTCATATAGTTCATGATGCATATCGGAAACATCCAAAAAGGCGATAACGCTGTAATACCCTCCTGCATGGCCACTCATCTCGGTTCCTAAAAATTCCGACATGGGCACGGTCAACTTGCCGCAGGCTTGTCCGTCTCCAATCAACGCGCTCTTGCGGACTGTTTTATCTCCAACGGTGAGATCGAGATAAAAATTAAGATCGTAGGCGCCGTTTTGGTTGTAATCTTGTTCAAAATTTTTCTGACAAAACGAAACGGTCACTTGATCCTGACCGTTACTCCCCTGCGAATACACAATTGCACTTTTATCAAAATAAATGTCTTTGGAATTGTCCACCGTTAGTTCCACTTCTTGAGTATATAGATTATTGACTTCATTCTCTTCTGCATACACATCCACATAAGTCACCCCGTCCGACTCGTATTGGATCTCTCCATTTTCATCATAGAGAATATCGAGCGTGGCGGTTACTTCATATTTTACACCCGCTTCATGTCCGTAATAGGTTCTTCCTCCATATTCACTCTCATATACCCCGATATCAAAGGAGGAAACCATGTAATTGAGCGTTCGACATCCTGTAGTCTTAAAATTACTGATATAACCCGCATAATAATTTTGAGTCCAAGTGACCTCATTCACGGTTACGCCAACGGTGACGATTTTGTAAAAATCCGCGGAACTTAAATTGCTAGCACAATACTGAACTTTGAAATAGTCCAACTCAGTGGCTTCATCGAAGTAATAACTCATGCTTGCCTCCGGAATATTGAAGTCCAAGGGGCCTTGAGGGGTTTCGCTGGGCTTGGTGGGTAATCCGAATGCGCCGATAGCCGCCTGGGTTCCCAAGGTGCTTGTCGTGGGTTGGAACGAAACGGTGGGCTGAAAAGGTGCGGCCATCACCAATTGAGCAGGGAGAAGTGCCGAGAGCAAACAGGCGACCCCAAAAAAGCTTACGGCTTTCTTCTGTTTCTTCAATGAAATCGTGAGTGCCATAAGAATAAATTAAAAAATAGTGTTGGTTTCTTTATCTTAAGACAAGCTTGCGTAGAAAAAAGTTTCGTTAAAGAATTTTTATTATGTGCTATTTCTCAAAACCATACGAAACCATCCCCTGAGAAAGAACCTGACCGCTCCAATCTCGTATTAAATAGGTACAATTCATAAAACTGGCTTTTTCCCTGGGGACAATTTCACGAACGGAAATCGTGATATCATACCTAGAATCCGCTTTAAATTGTGATAAATCGAGATTCCGAAGTGAGGTAAAATAGGCTTGCCCAAAATCCCCCAACTGAGATTTTAAAAACTTCTCAAACCCCTCCATCAACTGATGGGACGCTGCTAAAATGGCTTCCGTGATGACAAGCGGCGCTTTTGCCCCATTTGCCCCCAATTTAAGACTGACCCCTTGAGAAATTTGTGCCTGAGGCAAAGTAGAATAATGCGGTGGACTGACGAATTGAGGCAAGATGGCCATGGGAGCGGTGATCGGAGGAGAAACGAACGGCCCCAAGTCGGACAGAAGACTAAAATGATAGATCCCCTTCTGGGTCCTAAAACTTCCAACGGCCTGCGCATTGGAACGATCAATCCCCCGGGGATCTCGGGTTACAAACAGCAAATTATTCCGTCGCGTCGGTTTCAAAAACTGAACCGATTCAATCCCTACAACAGGAGCATTCAAGTGCTCCGTCACGCCCTCAGCAACGGATTGTAAAATATCCGGACCGTGAATGAACCCTTCGGGACGTTCGGGCAAATTGGGAACCGCCAAAAGAAATCCGATTTCCGAATTGCAGGCTTGAACTTCTTGTATTCGTGGCATATCCATCGCACGCTCCCGAAAAACATCTAGCATTTCATCATTGGGGGAATATTCCATGGTTTTAGATAAGGTAATAGCTTGGTAAAATACTTTACCCCATAAATCATATTCGTCAATAAAAATACCGTTTGCCATATCTATTTTTTGCTTTATTATAAATCTCTTATCCATAAAAATCCCTCGTGACCGAGCGACTAGCTGAAAGCGGCGACGACTTGCCGCCGAAACCTCAACTTTCCCGCCTCAAATCTCTTCCCGAAAAAAATGAGGACCTCCTGGACGGTTTCACCTTGGAATCTCTTTTTGATTCTTCCCACCATGCTTCCTTGGAAATCTCAAGTGATGATCCCGAGTGGCGAGGAAACACGGAAGATCCCCTTCCTCTTTCCCTTCAAGGACTATCGGAAGGACGAGGTATTTGGGATTTGATTCGTACGCCCTCCACTGATCTCAATCAAATCCGACAACGTCAAAAATTAATCGACAGTTTACGGAATCGTTCTGACCTGGAGGGATTGATCGGGATTAAACAGGAAAGTTATCTCGTTTTCGAAGGGATTCAAACACTGTTCTCGCTTGTTTCGGTGAGTAAAAACCACCAAGAGCCCGCCCTGGTGGCCTATCGAAAGAATCCGAGTCAGGTGAAATCTAACATTCGTGACACTGTTTTTGCAGGATTTGCTCAAATTCAAAAAGGGAAAGAGGCCCTCCATCAGCTTGAAGGAACTTTGTCCACGTCCGAGGACCCTTTTTTGCGTTGCCTGGGGACCGAATTTCAAAGATTATCGCTAAAACTTGCTTCGCTCACCCTAGATTATTTTTTAAATCCCAAATCGGATACTCGTTCCATTCGCACTTTTTCCATGATGCGGGGACAAGAAAGCCATCAACAGGTCAACCGTTTTGGCGTCATGGCGGAGTTCAGCGGCCTAAGCCTAAAAGAGCGGCATCACCCCGCTGAATTTGATTCTCGCCGTCCGCGAGGTTATCACAAAGGATGGACCTTTTTGCGATCCCATGGAAATCAAATTGAAAATGATTCCCCGGAAGAGCACGAACTCACGATTTACAATGGCTGTCACAAAGGGGGCAAGTCCTTCAGCGGACTGAAAAAAGAATTTTACATGCAATGCTTGGCGCAAAGCTTTGGATTTGTGCCCGCAGAAAATGCTAATTTCCCCGTACTTCACGACTCTTTTCATATACTGGATCGCCCCAAAACAGACCACCAACACAATTTAAGCGCTCTGGGCAGCGATGTTGCTCAACACAATCGACTCGTCGAAACCTTGGGACAGCATCCCTTTGTCTGTATGGATGAAAGCTGGTCCACAACCTCTCCGAAGGATGCCTTTCGTTTGGGACGAGCCACTTTTCTCTTTCTGATGGGGAGAAAGGCTCAAATCTTTGCCGCAAACAACAACGATCATATTTTGAAATGGGCGACCGCATTAAAAAGTACGGGGGTTTATCACTTTAAAGTGGACGTGGATGACGCCGGAAAACCGCATTATTTGCATCAACTTACCCAAGGAATTGATGATCCAAAGGCGCTGGAAGTGGCACGTGTCTTTGGGTTGCCGGATCAGCCGCTTGAACGAGCGCAAGCATTCTTGAGGGGAGAAACGATTCCTATTCAACAGATTCTTCGCCCAGAGCCACTATCAATTGAAGCTTATCCGGATACAGAGCGTGAGTTACTTAAGGATCAACGGCACTTAGTTTTGACTAATGGCAGCCCCCTCCTCCGTGTCTTCAGTGCAGACCACGATTTTAAACGAGGATACCCTTTTCTCATGGATTTCCCGATGGAAAACCAATTTTCAGGAGGGTTGAGGTACGGAGGATGGCACCCCGAAAATGTCACCGATAGAATCAATTTTGCCCATCACATCATCACCCATCCGCTCTTGACCTCCCAGGAAACCCTGGAGCGTCAGCGGACTTTTCACCTTTTAGCCACCCATGATCGTTATGACGAACTGCATGCCCTTGAAGAAAAAATGCTGCTCCTCACTAAATTTTTACCAAAAGTATCGTTGGAAGAGGTAATGGCTTTCAATCTTGAGTTGAACCCCTTTACCTCGGGAAGTCTGGGGATGAAAAAAACGCAAAAAAACATAGAATTGATGCTGTCTTTTTTGAGGATGAATCAAAAACTTTTGGGGAAAGCGTTTGCATTGGAGGGCATAATGAATCAGCTATTGGAAGAAAAGCGCGTATTGGAGGAAGTGGAAATAAAAGTGGATCGAAGACCCTTGGACGAAATACGCCGTCGCCTTATCCTGGCATCCAATACTCCGGTTGAAGATACGGCCGTTTTGAAAGTTTTCCATGAGCTTTCCCACAACGATGAACCCAATAAGGACAGTTGGGGCGAAGTGGTGACGGTGGAACGAATAAAAGCTTATCTCCACTGGCTGAATGATAAAAAATGGGAGAAAAAATTCAAGCAGTATAAAAAAGTGGAAGTACTCGAAAATCACTTGGGCCTTTTTCCTCATGAATTGATTACAGAAGCGCTGGAAGAAGTGGATAGCCTCGAATCCAGAGCCCGTGGACATCTGGGGCAATCGTTAAAAATCCTAACCGTGGGAGAGTTGCGTGGCATGGCGGAACTGGTTGCAGAATCTGACCCCTCCATGGCTGAGAACCTAAATTTTCTAAGTTCTCGTTTGGCCTATGTGCAAAGTAAAATAGCGCTTTCTCCTGAAGAAATGCACGGAATACCCATTGACTCCGCAACTCGGCTCACTCCTGAGTATAGCTGGGAAAAACTTAACGGAACACTTGAACTGGCTTATAAAAGCTTTGATCTGCTCCTACCCGTGCCTTTATTTGACTGTGATTTAAAATCCATTCGCGACGAATTGCATGCCTTAACCCAGTATCATAAAAGCAAACATAAAGAGGGAGATTATGAATACTACCACTCCTGGCCCAAACATGTTTCTTTAGCTCTTGTGGTTGAAGGGTTGATGGATGAACGAAATTACGGCCAAGAATTTCTGGATATTCTCCGAGGGTTTGATTCCGTCCACACCCATCAACTGGCCAATCAACTGGAAGATGCGCTTCGTACTTATGTTCAATTGACTCCCGAACAACTGCACTATCGGTCCCGACATTTGATCGACTATGAGGAACACTCGACTGAGGGGAAAGCCACTCGTTTTTCCCGTCTTAAAAAGGCACTTGCCACGCTTTGTCCACCGGATGTCATGGCTGCTATGGAAGCGGAATTGAATGCCGGTGGCTCGCTCCAATTTGATGCCGTGATGAAGAGGCTCCAACTTCCTCCGGGCCAGGAGCTTTTAAGTCTATGGAAAGCGTTGCATAAAAACACCGTTGCTCCCCTTGCTCAGGAAGTTCGGCAAATATGGGAAGCTCAGTTGGCGCTTTTAAAGCAGTACCCAGAGGAAGCCGACGTGTGGCGCCGTTACATTGAAAATATTCAATGGAGAAGTCGTTTTGAAGTCGAGGGGGCCAATGAGGAAATACAACGTTTTCGTCAATCCGAGTTATGGAGAAATATGCTCCCCCTCATTGAACGAGGCATTGCGTTGGCCAAACAAAATCAGCTTGTTGATGATTTTAGCAAGGACAATCGTCCCTCTCATCTCGAACGGATTCAGGGAGGAGACTTTAAATTATTGGAAGAGGCGGTAGCGGCACGCTATGCGTTCAAGGTACGGGAATTGTTGGGCTATGCTTATAATGATGAAGAATGTGCATCGATCTATAACAGCCTTTCGTCCGCGATGGGCCTATTTTTAGTCGGACGACAAATTCTTCACTCGGGCCAAAAACCCGTACACTTCAACGAAACGGGCGACATTCAGCTCCCGAAGATGTTCAATCTCTATCGCCCGCTTGAGAGACAAATTCCTCATACCGTCAATTATCGATTTAATCACCCGGGTCAATTGTACGCTAGCCCCAATATGTCCGGGAAAACCTATTTCAATAAAGGTCTTTTGACGAGTTTGGGATGGAGCGTTGCGACAGGACATGCCTTTGGAGCAGAAACCTCAATTCCTCTCTTGGGCCAGCTCATCTATCTGGATCGCCCTAGTACTCCGGAGGAATATGATTTGAGTGCCTACACCCAAGAAATGACGCACATTGTGGCTTGCTTGGATGCCATCACCCCGGATAAACTTACTTTTGTGGTCATTGACGAATTGGGTTCTTCCACTTCTCCGGTTTATCAATCGGCGCTAACCGCCGGAGTCGGTGCTGAAATCATTCATCGTGGAGCCACGCTAGTCATGTCTTCCCATTCTCCAGAGGGAAACGAAGCCTTGTTAAAAACCTGTGAAGACCATATGCAAACCTGGCATTTTGGCTTCAATGTCGAAAAGACTCCCGACGGCGAATCCCGCATTCATTTTGATCACACGCATCGCTCGGGTCTAGCACCTTCTCATGGGGTCTTGGTGTCTCAAACCCTGGGACTTTCCACGAAAATTCAGGAATATATTTTTTAAGGAACCTATGAAAAACATGATTTCGTTATGAAATTTTTACGTCGCCCGAGCGCAGGCCCCCAAAGGGGAGAAATCGTTTGCTTAGCCCCGCAATGCGGGGTAAAAATTGTAATAGTAAGCATTTTTTTCATAGGTTCCCTAATCCCCCTCCTTTGCACTCCGTCCTCACCGCACTCAAAACACTAAACATCCCCTACGCCCTCCACGAACATCCTCCTTTATTTACCTGTGAAGACGCGGAAGCGTTTTATGGAAAAATACCGGCAGGGAGCAACAAAAACCTTTTTCTACGCAATCGAAAGGGAGATCAACATTATTTACTAATTGTGAGCAGCACCAAAAAAGCCGACCTCAAAAAGATTGCGGAGGCGATCGGAGAAAGCCAACTCGGATTTGCTTCCCCTGAACGTCTCATGAAATACCTGCATCTCACTCCCGGTTCCGTTTCCCCATTCGGGCTCATTCATGACATCGCTCACCACATCCTTGTGCTCATCGACGAGGATCTCTGGACACACGATCGACTGCTTTTTCACCCCAATCAAAATACCTCCACGGTGGAGTTGGCGCGTACGGACTTTGAACGATTTTTGAATGAAACGCAAAATGCCTGGAAATTGGTGACGATCTAGGAACTGTTCCTAAGAACCCGCTTACGCACTTACGAAGTCCGTTGTCTTTTTCACCGAGTTTGGTTATCATGCAGTATGTATTGTTACTTTTTAAATTCAACACTCGCATGCCTAAAAAAACATCCCTTGTTTTGGGTTTACTTGCCATCGTTTTGATCCTTGCCCTCGGAATTCCTTTTGTAAAAAGTGACTCTATCGCACTGGAAAGTCACGAAATCACCTGTGCCAAAAACCAGTCCAAAACCTTATTCTCCACCGTAGAAAATCTGATCATACTCGATTTTGTGGTTCAAGCCGACATCATCAATAATTCGGACATTGTCTATGCGACAACCTTTTTCGGAGCAACCTATGGAAGGGTCGTGGGAACGTGTGACACCGGTTTTGCGCGCATTTAAATTGGTGACTGATCCAATCAATTCACTGAAACCTCCACCCTACTATTTGGAATCTTTTTCGATATCCATTTTCTTTTTGAGTGTTTCCACCAAACTGATGAAACCCACGGGATCAGGAACATATTTGAATTCTCGGACGGTAGGGTGCCATACCACATGCATATAAATATCTCCATAATTCAATATTTTCCCCAAAAACCCATGGATCTGTTCTTCCATTTCCTGAATCCCATAGAATCCGATTATCCCCACATCGTAACGAACCAAAGGAATGACGTCAAAATCAATCACGTCTTTAGACGTGATGAGGAGCAGGGACTGGATCCACTTGAACATGAAAATAAAAAAAATATGGTTTGCGATCACTAAAACCCAAGAGGTCACCACAAAAATACCCAGACTCATCAGATAATCGGTTTCATAAATATCACGACTTAAAACAAAAAGCATGATGCAAATCCCCCAGGTAAACAGGAAAAAAATGATCGGTGCCACTAACGTGACCCAGTGATTGCCAACCGCCTTAATGATGGCATTTTTTGGGGGGGCCAATTTTTCTAAAATTGGACTCATTGGGGAAAACTGTTAAAAATAAGCAGCATCAACCAAGGGAATAGGATCACCACCAACAAATAGAGTAGGCGAAAAAGTTGCAGAGAAAAAGGGGTGACGAAACGAATATTCTCCTCTCCAACATATTGCTTCTGACTTTCAACAATATGGGAAACATCGACTTCGACCCAGATCATGATCATCAGCGATAAAATCGTCTGGATGATGAACCCTAGAAAAACCCAGAGTGGCATCGGCTGATCTTTTATTAATAGATTGATTGTATCATGCTTTTGGTATTTTGACTATTTTCTCGCCAAATCGTTCAAAACTTCTTCAGCATGATTTTCGGGGTCCACTTTTTCATAAATTTTCTCAATCTCCCCTTCCGGACTGATCAAGAAAGATTGTCGATTGATTCCCATGTACTCCCGCCCCATGAATTTCTTCTTGGCCCATACGCCATAGGCTTGAACCGTCTCTTTTTGTTCGTCCGAAAGCAGGGTGAAGGGAATCTTATATTTTTCAGCGAACTTGGCATGACTCTTCACGGAATCCGCACTGATTCCAAACACCACCACCTTACTACCTTCAAATCGAGGCAAATGGTCTCGGAAAGCGCATGCTTCTTTGGTACATCCGGGGGTATCATCCTTGGGATAAAAATAGAGCAACACCCACTGTCCTCGATAGTCTTTAAGCGAATGGGGTGTCCCCTTTTGATCGGAGAGCGTGAACTCGGGAGCCCTTTGTCCAACTCGAAGTTCCATAATGCGAAGGGTCAAAAGAGTAAGCCCTTTCTTTATCTCATTTTTTCCGCAAATACTCAACCCACCCCCACTAGGAGCTGTTCATAATCTCTCATTGAAATGCCTTTTGATTCAAAATTCTCTTGAGGTTTTCCTAAAATCCTTTATGGTTTATTCTGTGAAAGAACGTTTTCTTCAAAAACATGTTGTTCCAGGTGGTACCGCTATTTTTCTCTGCCTCCTTTTTATTGGAATCACTTGGGGAGAAATCCGAATATTAAACCACTTCACGGCGAATGATATTTCGCTTCGTGTACGCTGGTTTGATGTATTGATCGGACTCACCGTTTACCTAAAAACCGCGATTGATTTTGCCATTTATATGGGTCACCTGATGCATAGCAATCCCGGCTGGAAAAGTCGTACCGCGATTGCCATTGGAACCGGGATGGGCAATGCGCTCGGAACTATCCTCATTCTTTTGATTTGGACCGTCTTCAAGGAAGTGAAATGGCTTCTTGCTCTGATGATTTTTATTGCAGCATTGGTTCTCTTCAAACTGGCGGAAGAAAGTCTGGAACATGCCCGAAATGAAGATAAAAAATTCCCTCGTTGGTTCCAAACACTTGTTAACTTTCTCGAAAAGCATTTGCGGTGGTTCAATGCCATGGTTTTTCCCCTTTTAAAGTTCATCATTCCCAATTTAAGCATCAAAGGAGGCTCAAAAATGGCATTTCTTCCTTTATGTGTTTTTTCCTTTACCGTACCGTTTATTCTGGGGCTGGATGATTTTGCCGGCTATGTTCCTCTTTTTGATCTCATCAATGTGTTTGGGTTTGCGATTGGCGTCTTCTCGGGACACATGTTCTTAAATATCATGTTGTATATTTCACCGGAACGCACCGCCCATTATGTGAAAAATCCGGTGATTTCGCTTTTGGGAAGTTTGGCCTTCATTGGCTTGGGGATTTGGGGACTTTGGGAAGTCCTTCACTTTTTATCCTAGGGAACCGCTGAAAAACACCCTCCCAATGGTAAAAAGCATCTTTTATCCACTGGCCGTCGTTACTCCTCCTCCCCGTATCGGTACCCTCCCTGCAAGCAGGGGCCCGGCGTTCATCGTCGTGCCTAGCCAGCAAACAAAATCTTGCTTTTTATTTATTGCGACGGCATTTTTCAGAGGTTCCTTAAGTCGAAGTGGTTTTTCCGGGGATAGAAGTCATCCAATACCTTGAGAATCCCTTCCACCATTTTGGGCCTTCCCACGGCTTTTTGGGTGAGCCCAAATAAATAAACCAGGGTTCCATTGGCCGGATTTTTTACCATTAAATCTCTCAAATGACTGGTTTCGATCTGGATGGAAGTACTGATGGCTTGGCGCGAAAAACGCCTGGCCCTGCGTGCATATTCCTGAGCCATGGCCGGATCCTTTGCTCCCTTGAATCGCTTTAAATTTAAAACCGCCATGGATTCCAAGGCGGGACTTTCCGGATCCCAGGCCATCAATTCCAAAAACAATTTTTCCGCTTGGTCCAGTTCTCCCCTTTTTAAAACACTTGTGGCCAATAGATGCCATTTTCGTAGCGCGCGTGTTCCGATTCCCGACACAGTATCCATCCCCAAAATCTCCCTCAAGGCCTCTACTGTTTCGGATTCCCGCCCCATTGCTTCCAGATAACTTATTTTTTTATCCAATACTTCCATTCGAGCCGCGCGCGACAAAGCAGGGTTGAATAAAAGGACCGATAACAAATCGATGGCGTCCACTGTTTTTCCTTGTTTCTCCAGCATCTCGGTTTTAAGAAACAAACTTTCAAGATGAAAGGGGTCTCGACCTAAAATTTCATCCAAAATGCTCTCAGCCCCTTTGGTATTTCCTTCTTCAAAAGATTTCCGCGCAAAACGAACCAATTCCTTTTTCCCTACGGCGTTTCGGGGATCCTCCGGATTGTCCAATGCTTGCACCATCCAGCCCTGTAGTGTCGCTTGAGACTCCTCTCTTGTAAAACGCAGAAGAGGAAACAGCTCCTTTTCCCCGCGAGAACCCAATCGACGGGAATGAATCTTTGAGAGAAGCTGATCCAATATGCCCTCTTTCTTATCTTCACTTCGTCCTACGTTCATAGAGTCTAAAAAGGGTGGCATGTGGATTCGTTGAGTTAAGTAAATATTTAAAACTATTTATATCATTTAAGTCAATAGCATATTACCCCTACCTCCTAGTAATTTTATACAATGGGACCATGCAAAAACTACTCCCCTCAGAATTCCTCAACGCCCTCTCTCAAGAAACAGTGGGCCACGCCCTCGTAGTCGATGTTCGCTCGCCAGAGGAATATGCGATGGGGCATCTTCCCAATGCCAAAAACGTCCCCTTGGATCAATTGGAAAATCGAATTCCGGAGTTGGTGGAATATTCAAGTGTGTATATCCATTGCAAAACGGGACATCGGAGTGAGCAGGCGTGTCTTCTGTTGGAGCGACTCAACTTTTCGCGCGTGGTGAATCTATTGGGCGGGCTTGAAGCCTGGAAAAAAGCGGGATTTCCCGTTGAAAGGTAGCCCCTAATCCTGTGGAGGTTTAAGCGGCAAATAAATCATCCGCACCTTGCTCAAGTGCCTCCAGCTCACCTCCATCGAGTTCCAAACTGGGAATCGTGGGTAAACTGGCTCCGGCAATTCCCTGAAGATCTCCGTACATCCCGGCTGTATTCTCCAAAACTCGTTCTAGCTCTTTTTCGCGTCGTCCCCATAATTTTTGCATGGCCCGTTTTTCACGCTCCAATTCTTCTTTCATGGACACAAAGCCGGTTACAATCATTTCCATGCGATGTTTGAATTGCGGGCCGGTCAAATACCCATAGAGCACCTTCATCTTTTCATCCTGCCCCACCAAGGACTGCCGAGACAAGGCCAATTGGGACAGATGCAATCGAATCATGGTGGTCACCGGGACGACAAACCGATCTTCCACCACCCATACGCCCTGAACGATATCAAAGCCTTTGACGCCCTCAGGCATAACCTTGGAGACCAACACACAGACCTCCGCCTGCACCAATCCTTGATCCTCTTTCAACTTTTTAATCCAATCCCCACTCCACGCCTTCGTGCTTTTAGCCTCCCATAAAATCATCCCCGCTTTTTTCCCCCAGGTCATGTAGACCTCCTGAATCAAATCCGCGCCCCGTATTCCGGTTGGCACATCTCTAATTTGATCCATAGGGAAAGCGGATTGAAGCACATTTTTAAGATGAGCTTCTTGCGCATCGCCCTGAACCTGCATGGAACCCTGTTCGGCCTTGCGGTTGGCATCCTCAAGGGCCTTTTTGAGTTGATCCATTTGCTTATCCTTTTCTTGAAGTTTGTGACGCGCCTCTTCCTGGGCATCCAATTTTATCTGTTGGATCATTTTCTCTCGTTCTTCATCCCACTTTCGCTGAAGTTCCAATGCCATGGTTCGTTCCTTCTCTTCCAATTCACGCGCCTTTTTGCGTAAGGCCAACTCCATATTCTCCGCATCTTTGAGCTTGAGAGCCTTTTCCGCAAGTTGATCTTTGAGATCTTTGAATTCCAGACCAAACTTTTCTTGTGCTTTTTCCTGCGCGACTTTCCATAATTTTTCTTTCTCTTCCTTCATCTTTTCCTCCGTCCGCTGCTTCACGAGACTCTCCATGCCCTGCTTCTCTTTTTCCAAATTCTCCTGTTGCACTCGCAAGGACTCCATTCGATTCTGATGCTCCTGATCGAGCTCAACTCGAAGGGTGCGCTTCATATCCTGAAGCAAGGTTTCCGTGAGCGGAATCGAGGCACGGCACTGAGGACAACTGATGGTCATTTCCATAATCAAACGTCATCAATGTTTTCACGAACTTCTCCCAAAGAAGACTGGAAAATATCCATTTCTTCTTCCAACTCTTCTTGCAAATCATCCCATTCCTCTTCCGAGGCTCTTTCCAAGGTCCGAATCAATTCGTCAATCTGCTCCAGTGTACTCCTCAAATCGGCCAAATCGCGTTCGTAATCGTTTTCCATTCCGGGGTCTCCGCGTTCGGCATCCGACTGCAAATCTTCCAGCGTCGATCGCCAGTCTTCCACCATCGATTTCACATGTTCCACATAGTCTTGACGAGCTTCATTGGTCATAAAAAAAATTTAAATTTTAAAGGAGATGATAAGGGTTTACCTCAAAACAAACTAAAGCTCAACCACTATAAAACGAGGCGTTTTCCCTGGCAACTCTTTCCATGGTTCCACAGAGGGTTTAAAATATGGGTATGACCAACTCATCCCATACGCTTCGCAATACCGTTGCGCGCACCGAGGCAAAGAAAAGAGCACTCCAGGAAAATTTCAAACGGAGAACCGTTTCTTTCTATCGTTATGTGACGTTAAGCGATCCCCAAGAGTTAAGAGATGAATTATTTCGCGACTGGTCGGCACTGGGAGTGCTGGGAAGAATTTACGTCGCCCGTGAAGGAATCAATGCACAAATGAGCGTCCCGGAAACCCAATGGGATATTTTTGAACAAAAACTCAATGCTCGCCCTGAATTCCAGGGGGTCCCTTTTAAGTTTGCGGTGGAAGCGGAGGGACCTTCTTTCATCAAACTCACCATCAAAGTCAAACACCAGGTTGTTGCCGATGGCCTCACTCCGCAAGATTATAATCTTTCCGCGATTGGAACGCATTTAAAACCGGAATCTTTCCATTCCCTCATGGAAGAACCGAATGCCGTGGTGGTGGATATGCGCAATGGATATGAAAGCCGTATCGGTCGTTTCGAAGGGGCGGTTTGTCCTGCGGCGGAAACCTTCCGAGAAGAGTTGCCCATGGTGAAGGAAATGCTTTCGGGGAAAGAAGATCAACCGGTACTCCTTTACTGCACAGGGGGAATTCGCTGTGAAAAAGCGAGCGCGTATTTACGCCATCATGGTTTCAAAAAAGTCTACCAACTTGAAGGCGGAATTATTCAATATGCCCACACGGTTCGCGAAAAAAACCTTCCCTCCAAATTCAAGGGCAAAAATTTTGTTTTTGATGAACGGCGGGCGGAAAAAATCACAAACGATGTACTCACTCAGTGCGATCAATGTGCGTCCCCTTGTGATGGCTATGTGAATTGCAACAATGAAGCCTGCAATCTGCTTTTTATTCAGTGTGGGCCGTGCACCGAACAATGGGCCGGGTGCTGCAAAGCCTCCTGTCGCGACATTTACCTTCTTCCGGAAGCGGAACGCCGCGCGTATCGGCGTGGGCTCAAAATAAAAGGGGTCAACATAAGTAGCTGTTCACTTAAAAGGTTTGATAATGGAAGCGAGGATATTTTTATCAGTTCAAGGAAAG
>CAYTES010000011.1:0-29946 GCA_964436935.1 uncultured Candidatus Peribacteria bacterium
TGGGGTAAATTATGGAAGCGAGATGGGATACTTATTTACTTCCAAGCCCTTAGGGAGTCGCAGCTGCGTTTGGGGTAGCCGCTTCTTCAGGAGTTGGCATATCGGCCGTTACTTCTGTTGGAGAAGCCGGAACGGTGTCACCCCCTTCGGCCGGGGCGGTGTCAATTCCGATACGGGCACGAATCTCCTGATCCACAAAGATACGTTTGCGACCGTATTTCATTCGAGAATACTCACGCACAATTTCACGAACTTTTTCATTTTTATTGGTTTCATCATACGTGGTTTCCAGAGAGAATACACGAGAAGTTGAGGCATTGATGTTCAATTTGAGATACGCTTTATAATTGGAAATTCCAATGATGTCTTGCTCGGTGAGCACCGGGGCATACTCTTTGGCCAAATACTCACCATCATCGGCACCCACTTTAAACGATTGGATCGTTCCAACGTTACCAAAAACAGCATCTTTAATCGCGCTATTGCTTCCACCGCCTTTACTAACGACCAGCTGTTGAATGTATTGGTGGGCCATAATAAGGGCGAGACGGTATTTACGAGCCTCAGATAGAATGGAACAAAAGGTATCGGTCGCGAAGTTTTGAAACTCATCGACATAAAGATAAAAATCTTTGCGCTGATCCTCGGGAGTGTCCACGCGACTCATGGCCGCCATTTGAATTTGAGCCACGAGCACCAGCCCCAAAAGCTGGGTATTGAGGGATCCCATTTTACCCTTGGACAGGTTGATCAACAGGATCTGCTGATTGTCCATCGTTTTTCGAATATTGAATGCGGATTTCGTTTGTCCAATGGTATTGCGCATGATGCTGTTCGTGATGAACGGACCAAATTTGGCACTAAAGTAAGGAATCATTTCTTCCCGCTCCCGTTGACCGGTATGGGCATATTCATGCTCCCAAAACGATCGGACCACCGGATTTTGAACTTTTGAACTCTTATATTTCATGAACTCATCATCGGTAAACATACGCGGCACATCAATCAAGGTCGCCCCTTCTTCCTTATCCTCCATCAACGTCAAACAGGCGTTGCGGAAATAATGCTGAATGCGAGGGCCAAAAATTTCATCTCCAAAGATCTTAATGAAAATTTCTGTGGCTTGATTCGACGCCATATCCTGCTGCTCAGGGGTATCTGCCTCCAGAATATTTAGACCCATGGGACGTTCCGAATCGGCCGGGTTGAAGACCAGCACGTCTTTGGCGCGTTCCTTGGGAATATAGAGCAAAATATCTTCAATCAAGTCGCCGTGGGGATCGATCACGCAGACCCCATCGCCATTTGCAATATCCTGTCTCACGATGGAGCTGATGAAGGACGATTTACCGGTACCGGTTTGTCCAATGATGTAATGGTGACGTCGACGATCCTTACGTTGAAAATGAACTTCCCGCTTTTCTCCACGATAGACATTGTCTCCCAAGATGATTCCATCTGTGGGTAAGTCTTGAGGAGCGGGCAATACTTTGTAACTCAACCATTTGATCACCGGTGTGTAATTGTAGCGGCTGTTTGGAAAATGAAAAATTCCGGCCAGCTCTTCCGCCACCAATAGTGAACTGCGTTCCAATAAGGCCGCGGAGCGACTTTTGAAATTATAAATGAAAAGCGGCATGTGCAAGAAATCGAAAAAGGGAACGATGCGTTTGCTTTGGAAAAAATTCAATACCGGAAACTTAAAGACGGTAAATGCCAATAGGATATTGTTGAGAATCTCTTCCAAACGACCTCGTTTGGGTGAGGACGCCATGAGTCGGATGATGGTGTTGAAACCGTTTTGGGCGGCTTTTTCTCCCACCAGTTTGTACCGTTCTTCCTTGGTTTGAAGCATACGCACATACCCGTCTCCTCCCGAGGCTCCGGGGGCATTTGATCCTTTCACCTGATCGTAGCCAAAAAATAGCGTCACCAAAAGACTGTTTAGGCTTCCAATGATCGGAATTTTGGTCCAAAATCCATCTGTTTTTTTGCCTTTAAATAGGGCTTCGCCAAAGGCTTCCGCTTTTTTTTGCCATTTGTCATTGATCGGAGAGATGACCAATTGGATGGTGGCATACTCCCCTTCTTCCAATTTGGAAAAGACGTTCGTCAAATCGTTGAGAGGATCGTTTTCAATGGTTTTATAGGTCTTAATGGGGAACCATTTTGTTTTGCTTTGGTATAAGTAGTATCCCCGGGTCTTATTTCCTTTTTGTGTAAATGGCGGAGGCGTTTTTGAAATTTGAACGTCGGCATCCGGGTAGTAACTGGTGATTTGTTTTTCTACCAAGCTTCCATAATAGTCGTACATCCCCACCCAAAATTCGATGGTCTTGAAACTGGCTGAAATTTCAAAAGAAACTGTGTCTCGTTCAAATAACCACACCTTCACTCGGTTGGTTAAACTCAATTCCCTCATTTCGGACAGGGCACGATACAACTGTTCCATGATTCCAATTTTTTCGCGGAAATCTTTTTCCGTTGCTTTTTCTTTATCTTTTTGAGACTCCTCACGCGGCATGGTGATTTTCATGAACACCATGTGCTTGCTGTTCACCCATTGATAAATCTGCCGCAATATAAAAAGAGTAATACGAAAGGAGTAATAAAATCCCACTGGAACAGCCACTGCCCACAGGATTGCAGGGAATGGATGAGCCACTGCCCACCCTATTAATGGTTGAGGATCAAAGCCAAAATTCATTTTTAAACGTTATTTTTTGTTTTTGTAATCTGTTAATTATATCAAAAAAAGACGACTTTAACAATCCCCGCCCTATCCCCTCTTTAATAATCTATTGCTAAAAATACCTATTATCTTTTAGATAAATAATCAGGTTATTTACCTTGAAACCATTGGTTCAGTTGGCTCAACCCAATACGTTCCTGTTGCATGGTATCCCGATTACGAATGGTGACCGCCTGATCTTCCAATGTGTCAAAATCCACGGTCACACAATAAGGGGTTCCAATCTCATCTTGTCGACGGTACCGTTTGCCGATAGACCCGGTTACATCGAAATCCGTTAAAAAATGAGAGGACAGCTGTTTCCAGGCTTCCATGGCTTTATCGGTCAATTTATTGGAAAGGGGGAGCACTGCGGCTTTGTAGGGTGCCAAATGAGAAGGCAAACGAAGCACCACTCGCGTTTCTTCTCCTCCGTCCCCGGTGGAAAGGGTCTCTTCGTCATAGCAACTCAATAAAAGCATTAAAACGGTACGTGTCAGACCAAATGTGGGTTCAATCACATGCGGGATAAATCGTGTATTGGTGTTCGGATCAAAATAAGACAAATCCTGGCCACTTTTTTCCGTGTGATTGCGGAGGTCGAAATCGGTTCTATATGCTAATCCGTACAACTCTTTCCAGCCAAAAGGGGTATGGTATTCGATATCTACCGTGCGCTGCGAGTAATGAGAAAGCTCATCCGGGGTGTGTTCCCGTACGCGCACTCGATCCTGCTTCAAACCAATGAACTCGACCCAGCGATGCATCTCCGTCAACCAATACTCAAAATTTTCCTGCCATTTCGAAGGTTCAATGAAATATTCAAATTCCATTAGATCAAACTCCAAGGTTCGAAAGGTGAAATTTCCCGGAGTGATTTCATTGCGGAATACCTTGCCCATTTGAGCAATCCCGAATGGCAATTTTTTACGCATGGATTCTTGAATCAATTTAAAATTCACAAACATTCCCTGCGCCAGTTCGCCCCGCAGATAGACGGTGCTGGTGTTGGACTCCAAAGAGCCGATGGATGTCCTAAACAGTAAATTGAATACCCGTGCATCAGTAAAGTTTTTACTGCCACATTCGGGGCATACGATATTATTTTCTTTAATTAGCTTGGTTAAATCCTCGGTACTCAGTCCTTCCACTTTAAGGTTTGGTACCGCATTTTCAATCAAATGATCCGCTCGATGACGGGCTTTGCACTGACGACAATCCACCTGTGCGTCATTGAAATTATCCACATGACCACTTGCCTCCCATACCTTAGGATTCATTAAAATGGCCGCATCCAATCCGACCATATCCAATCGTTCTCGGACGAAGAATTTCCACCAGGCGTCATACAAATTCTTCTTCAATTCCACTCCTAGAGGTCCATAATCCCAGGTATTGGCCAGTCCTCCATAAATCTCCGATCCTGGAAACACAAACCCTCGACGTTTACAGAGGGAAACCACTTTGGACATCAATTCCGATTCGAGGACGGGCATAAAATGTATGAAGCTAAATAAGGATTTTTATTATAGACCAGGTAAGCGCAAAAAATAAACTTCAAATTCTACTCAGTAGCTTGGCTATAAAATCACACTCAGGAAAAAACCCGCTTACGCTTCTAGCGTAAAGGTACCCCGTCCATCATTCACCAATTTCAACCTATCCAAACCTTAAAAATTCTGGTATTCTATGTTCAGCAATTTAAACTTTCTTTCTCTATGTCTCGTCCTCGCATTAAAATCCTCTTTGCCGGAGGAACCATCGGAATGATCCGAAATCGCTATTCCAAAGCTTTGGAACCTGCACAAGATTTGGGATCGATCCTTCAATTGATTCCAGAAATTCAGAGTGAAATTAAAATCGATTTTGAGCGAGTGATGAATTTGGATAGTACAAATATGAAGCCTAGTGATTGGGAGATTTTAGCCAAAACCATTCAAAAACATTATGACCAGTATGATGGGTTTGTGATTGCGCAAGGAACGGATACGATGGCCTATACGGCATCGGCACTTTCCTTTGCCTTACAGAGCCTCAGTAAGCCGGTGATATGCACTGGAGCACTCATGCCTCTCAATGAATTGGGAAGTGACGGACGGAATAATCTTATTTATGCCAGTCGGGTTGCCAGTTACGATCTTGCCGAAGTGGCCATTGTTTTTGGAGATAAAATCATTCGTGGCAATCGCGCCACTAAATATAAAGAAGGACTTTTTGATGTTTTTAAGTCGGCAAAGTTTCCTTTATTGGGAGAAATTCAGCGTCCCATAAAGCTCAATGAATGGAGAAAAAAACGTCGAAAGCGAGTTCCTCAATTTGTTCCCAAGTTCAATAATAAAGTTGCGGTGATCAAGCTCTTTCCCGGCTTTCAATCGGAATATCTTCAAAAAATGATTGAGTCGGGAATTGAAGGAGTTGTGCTGGAAGGATTTGGTCCCGGAAATATCCCTCATAACTTAATCGAAGGACTTAAAAGGGATGTCGAGAAGGGAATTCCCGTGGTGATTGCTACGCAAATGGAAGAAGGACAAACGAATTTAAAAGCCTACGAAGTGGGTTATCACGCTTTGGAAGCTGGGGTTATGGAGGCAAGGGACATGACAACCGAAGCTTGTGTCACAAAATTGATGTGGTGTCTTGCGCAGACCAGGGATTTGAAGAAAATTCGCAAAATGATGGGCACGGATTATGCTGGTGAAATCACTAGTGGTATGGGGTTTTGATTTTTTTACTGCAAAGAAGTACAAAAAAATTCCCTTGTTTTGAAGATTTTAAGAGTGATTTGCTTTTGGTCTATTGTTGTGGGAGTTCTTTTTGTTTATTTCTCCAATCTAAAACTGCATTTTGAAGGACTTTCAAAAAGGATTCTGTGGTCATGTGTGTCATATTGACCCGGCTGACCACTTTAATCGTGGTGGGCTTAACATTCGGAAGAATGTAGCCAAAATCAATCACCACTCCATCGCGGGTCATGCTTACGGAAACCGCATTTGAGAAAACGCCCGCTTGTTGATCATCGGAAACTTTCAACTGAATCGAGCTATTGGGATCGGATTGTGGATTTCCTTCGGGTTTAGGAGCGTCGCTCATAAGAAGAATTAATGAAATAGATACTGCATCGATCATAAACAAAAAAAGGAAGAAAGAAAAGTGAACCCTTCATTTTTAATGTTAAGGAATCTCTGAATTTATTGCTCCAGCGTATTGTTCCACATGAATTCAAAAAGCATTTTTAGGGCATGGGCCACATGTGGATTTTCAAGGCTGAGCACCATAAACGATTTAGGCGAATTTTCAAGAATGAAAAAGGAATGGGAGGCGGTCAGTATAATATGTGGAATTTGCGCGAAAGAATGATCGGAAAACGTCCGAACTTGCTCGTTTTTAAGCATAGAGGTAAATTCTTTTTTCTTTGAGAAAGGGATCAAGCAACGCAAAGCTTTTAAAGCATTTCCTTTGAAAAGCGATAAAATTTGGGAAGATTCTCCATCATGAATCCAATACCAAGCGCCCGGCATGTTTGAGGAAAGTCGTTCCATTATTTTTTGGAAGTAAAAGCGATCTTCGATAAAACGAAATTGCCCTCCATGAGTTATTTTTTCTTCGTCAGATAACGCAATAAAGGATTTCAAGCGCGGTAGGAACCAACGAAAGCGTTCTCGCTTTGCTTGGATTTGTGAAATTTCCAGGTCACATTGATTGATGAAGGCATGAGGAGACGAGACTTTATAAATTCGAGCCCGACGCTGTTGATAACATTCAATCAATTCTTTTTCGATCAAGCGATCCAGCATGGAATACACACTTAGACGGGGTACTCCGGCACGATTGGCAATTGTACTTGCCGGAGCCTCAATCAATTTTACAATCGAGAGATAGACTTTGGCTTCTTGGGCGGACAAACCAAAAGCAAGGAGTTCAGAGTAAATCATAGACTCATCTAAAAAGTAGCGCACGAAAAGTGAAATTTATAACATATTAAATAATTTAAGTCAAATTTATAATTGTGATGGAAGTTGTTGTGGGAAAGCCAACAACAATTTTAGTTGTATTTTTAATCTGTAAAAAAGAAAAAAAATAATTTTAAGCCGCTAAAATTTATTTTTAATTGTCGAAAAAAATAAGTGAAAGCATACTTTTACACTATTTTTTAAATCAGGAATAATGCATGTCCTCATTTTAAATCACAGTCCGCTTCAAGCTCGCTTCCTCCAAAAAGCGTTTCGCTACGAGAATATAGGAGCAGATCTGTGTCGTCCTGAAAACCTCAACAATATGTGGTACGGACAGTATGAGGCGTTGCTGGTTCCTATTCAGGACTGGGAGCATCCTCCTTTTCATCAATTGGAAAAAATGATTTTGCCCCTTGGGCAGGTTCCCGTTTTATTCACCGGGAAATTTCATCCTCCCTCCCCTATCCGAGAAAAATTAAGCGAAGAAGGCCGTCGTATTTTTATTGGAAGTCATGAACCGTTTCAATTGATTGTACAGACCATAAAAAATTGGGGACTTCAGTCGAGTTATTCTGAGGAAAAAAGGCAAATACAATGGGGTGATCTCGAACTCAACCTAAAAGCCCGAGAAGTAAAAAGGGGAACACAGTTCATCCGGTTGAAAAACAAAGAATTTGCCTTGCTCGAATGCCTTATGCGGCATCCCGGAGAAGTTCTTACGCGTACCTTTATTCTTGAAAAAGTATGGGATCAAAATACAAACATCCTCAGCAACACGGTCGATGTTCATATCAGTCGATTGCGTAAAAAAATGGACACACGATTTGAGCGAAAAATGATTCTGACAATTCCTTGTGTGGGATACAAATTAAGCACGTAGCAGGCCTTTCTTAAAGACCAATTAAGCAACAAACTTTACAGCATAAAAAGGTTCTGCTATTTTAATTTTATCCCTTAGTCAAACCCGTAACCTGTCTTGATATGTCTACAGAACCTCCCATTTCTTTTTCGTCACAAGCCTCAGCGGCAAATCAAAGCATAAAGATCAAAGAAACGATCGAAAAATTAATGCTTGTTTTATCGGAAAAGGAAAAATTTATCATTCAAAATCGATTCTCCGTTGGGGCCTCAGGGAAAAACACACTTGAAGCCATTGGACAACATTTTGGGGTGACTCGTGAGCGTATCCGTCAAATTGAAAAAAATGCGATTAAAAAACTCAAGCGTAATGCTTTTGCGACCAACTTGAAATTTGTCAATGAAACCGCAAAAACAATCATTAAAAAAGAGGGCGGCTTGATGTTGGATAAAAAATTGGTTGAGCAGTTGTTGGTCATGCTTAAAAATATTGAAGATTCTGAAATCAATGAGCTAAAACTTTCACTCACACTCGATCCGGAGTTGACCCGTGCTTACAATACCCTTCAATTTGAACCGCATTGGCGTTTCAATGAAGTGGGACTTGAATTGGTGCGAAAAATTAGCAATGAGGGGGTTCAGGTTCTTGAATCCAAAAAGGAAATCATTTCGGGTGAGGTATTGGCGAAAAAATTATGTGAAAACCTGGGGCAAAAGATTTCCGAATCTTTGGCTTTATCCGTTTTGGAAATCGACAAGCGAATCAAATTTGTGAAAGAAGGAATTGGCTTGAAGGATTGGAGAAACATCAACCCCAAGACCTTAAGAGATAAGATTCACTTTATTTTGGATAAAGAAAATAAACCTCTCCATTTCAGAGAAATTGCTCAAAAAATTCGAGACTGTTTATTTGATAATAAGCGAATCAATTTTCAGGCGGTTCATAATGAACTCATTCGCAATGAACGGTTTGTTTTGATTGGTAGGGGCTTGTATGCCCTTGAAAAATGGGGTTATAAACCCGGAACGGTTGGTGATGTTATTGCCAAGATTCTTTCGGATGGAAAAACCCGAACGCGAGAAGAAATCATGAAAGAAGTTTTGAAGCAGCGCTTTGTCAAAAAAATCACCATTTATTTGAACCTAAAAAACGATCGTCGCGTTCAGAGTTTGAATGGCGATCGCTATCGTTTGGCCAAAGGGGCAGGCTCTAAAATGAAATCCAGAATGCCAAAAGGAGCGATTGCATTACAGGCTGTCCCCCAAGAGGCTTAGAGGTAAAATAAGAATAAGCTCGTTTTATAAAAGCCCTTAAATTTTAAGGGCTTTTATTGTTGTGGAATGTGCTAAATGTGCAGGTTTCTGAACTTTTTAGCCTTTCCTAATGTAAACTTTTTATTTGTTCTTTCAGTTGCTTGATTTTTGCAGCCACTTCTTTTTTTCGTTCTTCATCTTGTGCCACAATCGCGGGGGGTGCATTTTTTACATAACCCGCATTGGAAAGTTTTTGAGTCAATCCTTTGAGATAGGTTTCTGTCGAAAGTAGTTCCTTGTTGATTCGATTTTTTTCCTGCTCCACATCCATTAAGCCGGTAAGCGGAATATAAATTTCGATGGATCCTGCCAGTTGAGCAATCGCTTGTTTTATCTTTTTTCCTTCCTTTTGAATTTCTATTTTTTCTAGTCGGGCCAGTGTTTTAAGAATGTTTTCGTTTGCTTGAAGCACGGAGGTGAATTCGCCCCCGTATAAGGTGGCACTTATTTTTTTTGCGGGCTCAATTTTGTATTCTGATCGTGCTTGTCGGATCATGCTGATGACTTGAATAACGGCCTCCATTTTTCTTTTCGCGGTTTTGAAGGCGAATTTTTTATTTGGCTTGGGCCATGCGGACGTTATTAATTTTTCGGGAATATGCATTTTTCCCCATAACGCCTCGGTGACAAAAGGGGTAAACGGATGAAGTAGAGCCAAAAGGGTTTTGAGCACATACAGTAAAACCGGCTTATTGGGATTTATTTTGCTCATTTCTAGATACCAGTCGCAATATTCTCTCCAAAAAAAGTCGTAAATCAAAAGTCCCACTTCGGAAAAACGGTATTCTTCGATTCCTTTCGTGGCTTGGGCAATGAGTTCTTGCGTCCGCTCCAGGATCCATTCATCCGCCAGCGTTAGGGATTTTGGATTTATTTTTAACGCGAAATCCCCTTTTTCCATGTTCATTAGGACAAAGCGTGCTCCATTCCAGATTTTATTCACAAAATTACGGTAACCTGCAATTTTTTCTTCATAAAGCCGCATGTTATTTCCGGGTGAGGATCCGAGCACAAGACTCAAGCGTACCGCATCGGTTCCGTATTTTTCGATCATGTCCAGTGGATTGATTCCGTTTCCGAGCGATTTGCTCATTTTTTGTCCTTCCTTGTCGAGAACCAACCCGTGAAGGTAGACGGTCTTAAAGGGCACTTCTTCCAGTAGGTAGGTGGTCAATACAATCATTCGAGCCACCCAGAAAAAGAGAATGTCGTGTCCTGTTTCCAGTACCGAGGTGGGATGAAAATAGTCCAGCTCTTTTGTTTTCTTTGGCCAACCCAGCGTGGAAAAGGTCCATAGTCCGGATGAAAACCAGGTGTCCAGCGTGTCGGGATCTTGTTCCAGCTTGGTTCCTTTGCAAGAAGGGCATTGGATGGGTGTTTTTTCTCGTACGATGGGGTTTGCACATCCTTCTTTTTTCGGTGTTTTACAATACCAGACAGGGATTTGATGTCCCCACCAAATTTGTCGTGAAATGCACCAGTCTCTTAAGTTTTCCATCCAATGAAAGTACGTTTTATCAAACCTCTCCGGAATAATAGTGATTTTCTTTTTTCGAACGACTTCTATCGAGCGTTCTTTGAGTGATTTTCCATTCACTTTTTTATTCACGTTAATGAACCACTGCTGTGAAATGAGTGGTTCAATGGGCGTTTCGCAACGGTAGCAGACCGAAAGATTATGAACGTAGTCCTCTTCTGTTTTTTCAACCAGTCCTTTTTGTTCGAGCTTATCAATGATTTTTTCTCGAGCTTCACGCGCGTTCATTCCTTTAAATTCCCCGGCATATTCCGTTAAATTTCCTTTTTCATCAATGATTTGAATGATTTCAATTTCCGGATTGCGTTGGGCAATTTCAAAATCTTTGAAGTCGTGGGCCGGAGTGATGGTCATGGCTCCGGTTCCAAAGTCGGGATCCACTTCTTCATCGGCAAGGATTTTTGCTCGGACTTCTCCGTCGATCCACGGCACCATCACTTCTTTTCCAATCCATTTTTTATACCGTTTGTCGCTCGGATGCACGACAATGATTTTATCCAAAAATTTGGTTTCCGGACGTGCTGTTCCAATGATGAACGGGCCGTACTTAAGGTAATAAAATTTTACTTTTTCTTCTCTGTATTGCACTTCGTCATCCGCCAAGGTGGATTGGCAACGCACGCACCAGTTGACGATACGATGGCCGCGGTAAATCAGTCCGTCTTTGAACATGCGCACAAAAGCGGTGTTTACCGCATGTGATAGGCCTTCATCCATGGTGTAGCGTTCCCTCGTCCAGTCCACGCTCGCTCCCATTTTCCGCATTTGATTCCGAATCACATCTTGTGAGTTTTCCACATACGCGTGGACTCGCTTG
Source organism: uncultured Candidatus Peribacteria bacterium (assembly GCA_964436935.1). GTDB lineage: Bacteria > Patescibacteriota > Gracilibacteria > UBA1369 > UBA12473 > CAYTES01. Next base: position 11,211 of record CAYTES010000011.1, read on the forward strand.
AGGAATTTTTTGCGGCCGAGAGATTGCCTGGTTTCTCCTTCCGTCGCAATTATTTTCTCGACCCTATTTTGTGTGGCAATGGCGGCATGATCGGTTCCCGGAAGCCACAAAGTCGGGTCACCTTTCATCCGGTGAAATCGAATCATGATGTCCGAAATAGCCAACATGATGGCATGCCCTAAGTGGAGCTCCCCCGTGGCGTTGGGGGGTGGTAAGGCAATGCTAAACGGCTTTTTTTTTATGTTTATTTTGGGAATAAATGTTCCACTTTTTTCCCACTCTTGGTAGATTGTTTCTTCAAAATCTTTCGCGGAATAAGTTTTGGGGAGTTCCCCGTTTATCTCCGGGCGTTGCTTTTTTTTATGTTGTGGAGTGGTGTTCATTTTAAATTCAGCATTAGCGGAGCGCCTGTTTGGTCTTTTTTATATCATAAGTTGGGCAAATTTTACAGGATGCAGCCATTGACATTTCTCTTTATTTTGATTATAGTTTACTTAGCCATTTTTTTTGTGGCTTTTAGTCGTTTCATCGTTATTTTTTGTATGGTTCACTCTCCTTTTGCTCCCAAAGAATCATTTTCCAAAGGTCCTTCTTCCGCCGAGGAAAAATTGAAATCAACCGAGAATCAACAGGATTTAGGGGTTTCGGTGGATACAAGTGGTATTTTGAGTGAGGTGGATTCGGTGGAAGATGGTGCGGAGGGTGGAATCGGTCGGGTGAGAGAAAACACCGAAGGAATTGGGGAAAACCAACAATCCACTTCGGGGAAGTTTCAACACTTTCAGCAAAAAATGACCGATGAACAAGCAAAAGCCCTTAAGGCCAAGCTTTTAACGGCTTTGCCTGCTAAAAAAGTGATGATTCGTGATATTCGACAGCATATCAGTAAAGAGTTGGATGACTGGAAAGTGAAGGCTAAAATTTCCCAACGTCATGGGGCGTTGCGTGAGTTGAGTGAGTCCGTTAAGAAAATGCGTGAACTGAAGAAACTTTTGCGTCAGTTGTTGTATGCGACGACAGAAATCATTAAGAATATCTGGCTCAAGGTGGTGCATGGGATAGTGTAGAATTCGGCCCCCCCCGCGGTTTTTAAGTATAATAAAATATCAATAACCCCTTATTTATGGGTGTTGAAGATGAAGCTATGGAGCCTTCTCCTTATCATTTAGTCGCCGAGTGGTTTGATAAGTGGACGGAGTCTGATGGTGTAAAATTTAAACATCTTGGTGATTTTGGTGCAGATTTTTTTATTGAAAAAGAAGGTGATACTTTTTACTTAACGAGTCATGGGCCTGGTATTGAATTGATTATAAAATCGGATGGAACGATGGAGGGCTCTTTAGGATTTAGGATGAATTTTGATACGATCAAAAGAGCCGTTGAAAGAGCATCGAAATAACTTATTTTTTGTTCTAATGGTACAAGTCAGATGACCTCCCTCTGCTTTCGAAATCCTTCTTTTTCTGTTATTTTGGCCTCGATTTAACCTTTTTGAGTCTAAGATGTCTTTTATTACGGAAGAAAATCGTCAGTGGATCGAGAAAATAAACCGTCTAAAGAAGGAAAAGAATGCGGTGATTTTAGTACATAATTACCAACGGCCTGAAATTTTTGAAGTGGCGGATTATCTGGGTGATTCTTTGGGGCTTTGCCAGCAAGCGCGGGAAACAGATGCCCGATTGATTGTGTTTTCGGGGGTTTATTTCATGGCCGAAAGCGCGGCTATTTTGAATCCGGACAAGAAGGTGGTGATCCCGGATCCCGAATCGGGTTGTGCGATGTCGGATATGATTACGGCGGATAGCCTTCGCGAGACTAAAAAGAAATATCCGGGTGTGCCGGTGGTGACGTATGTGAACTCTACGGCGGAAGTGAAGGCGGAATCTGATATTTGTTGTACCTCTTCCAATGCCGTGGATATTGTACGTTCGCTTCCCGATGAGCGGATCATCATGGCTCCCGATCGTAATTTGGCGGCCTATGTTGCGACTCAGGTGTCGGGAAAGGAAATCATCGCCTGGGATGGCTATTGTCCCATTCATGAGCGTCTGACCTTGGATTATCTTCAGCAGTCCCGCTTAAAGCATCCTCATGCGAAATTCATTGCTCATCCGGAGTGTCCTCCTGATGTCATTGCCGCGGCGGATTATTGTTCGAGTACCAGTAAAATGATCGAAATTTGTACACAGGATCCGGCCGAAGAGTTTGTGCTCATGACGGAATGCGGAATGATCAAGCGTCTCCAGAAGGCACTTCCCCATAAGAAATTTTATACGTTGTGCAGCATGTGTTTCGATATGAAGAAAAATACTTTGGAAAAAATTTATGAGTCGCTTGTTGAGGAGAGTCATGAGATTGTCCTTTCCGATGAAATAAAGCGGAAGGCGTATCGTGCTTTTGAGCGAATGTTTGCCGTTGAGCCCGGCCCCAGCCCGGCTTCTTTTTTGGTTTCTCGTCATAAAACTCCTTCACGTTTTTTTATATTGAAATGAGTGATTCCTTTTTTCCCTATGACCGTTCGGCTTTGTTGACGCTAGATCAGCCTTTTTACAGAAAAGATTTGGAGTGTTTTTTGTGGGGAGCTTTTCAATCGGATGCCTCGCGGGGAGATCTTTCTACGGATCTTTTATTGCGGTGGGATCGTCCAATGACCGCTTTTGTGGAATCTCGTGAGGACGGACTTTTTTCGGGATTATCCGAAATAAGATGGTTTTTAGAGAGACTAATCAATTCCGGTTTTTCTGATTTAGCGCCTGCGTTTCATTTTCAGGATGCTCAGCCTTTTTATTCGGGCGATGTGCTTCTTGAAATTCGGGCGAAAGCGTCCCATTTATTGAAATTGGAACGCACCCTATTGAATTTTTTGCAGCGCATGTGCGGCATTGCCACCTTGACCCGTCGCTATGTCGACCTGGCCACTCCCCTTCCCGTTGCGGCCACACGTAAAACACTCTACGGCTTATTGGATAAAAAGGCCGTGTCCGTGGGCGGTGGTTTGACGCACCGCCTTCATCTGGGAGACGCTCCTCTCATTAAGGATAATCATTTGGCGTTGGTTCGAGGCGATTGGTCGGCTCTTATTTCCGGCATTCAGGACAAAACGGATTCTTTTCCCTTTTTGACCCTTGAAGTGCGCGACGAAAAAGAGGTTGAAATTCTTTTGAATTCACCGCTGGCTCACCTTCAATGTCCCGTTTTTATATTGTGTGACAATTTTACGCCGCTTCAACTCCGGAAACTTTTGGGTCGGGTTGGCTCAAAGCCTCCTACGTTTTATTTTGAAGTTTCGGGCGGAATTGAACTCCATACTCTTCAAAATTACCTCATTCCGGGAGTGGATGTGATTTCGATAGGGGCTTTAACTCATTCCGTTTCTGCGATTGATCTTTCTTTTAAGCTGGTCTGATGGACCTTAGATCCTAAGCAGGCTCTAAGCCAAGAGATGGAGGTGGAGGTGAAAAACTTCCTGTCCGCCTTTTTGACCCACGTTGCATTGCAGTTTATACCCTTCCAGATTTAATTTTTCTCCCATTTGCTTTGCCGCCCGCATCAAGTGCCCCATGATTTTTTCATCTCCTTCTTCAAGATCCATTAGAGTTGGAATATGTTTTTTGGGAATGATCAAAAGATGCGTCGTTGCTTTGGGGTGAATATCGTGAAAAATCAGACAATGCTCGTCTTCATATTCCTGTCGGCTGGGAATCTGTTTTTGAACGATTTTACAGAAAAGGCAATCTTCCATCGGGCGGGAGGCAATAATCGAAATGCTATTTTGTCACTGCTTCGAGGGCGTAGAGGGCCCGGCCCACACGGATGAAAGTGGGATTGTTCTGAAGATTCAAGGAAATCGTACCGTGTTTGACCTTTCTTTGTTTCAAAACGCCCGTAATGATTTCTTGTTTGGTCAGTGGGCTTTTTTTCTTGAGCAAATCGCGGATGATATCCGAAACGGTTCCTTCTTTGTATCCCCACTCTTTGAGGGCGTAAAGTCCTCTTCCCACTAAAACAAATTGTTCATAGCGAATCAATTCGTTGTGAACCGCTTGGACTGTGACTCTTTTTTTGTCAAAACCCGCTTGTGTGATTTTTGTGGCAATTTCTTGAAAATGGAGGGGGTGTTGGATCTTTTTAAGGATGAGGTAGGCTTTATCCCGAATGCTTTTTGGATTCACATGTCTCCAGGTCATTAACCCGATTCCATTTTCCGTCTTTTTGATGCGTCGATCCGTTGAAATAACCGATCGAATGAATTCCACGCTGTACTGTTTTTCCTCAGCGGCAAAGAGGCTTGCCAATTCCGAGATGAGTCTTGCTTCGTTCATGACATCCCCTTTCTTTTCCAGTACCTGTATTCCTTTTTTGGTCACCGCTTGAATATCCTTTATTGAAATCGAGTTGAAATGGTAGTAGGCGTGATTCAAATCGCTCTTATTCATCCGAATGATTTCAGGATGAATGGCCAATGCCAATTTAACAATGCTGGCATCTTCCTTATTGGAAGATTTGAAAATTTCCAATAATTTGGTCACAATTTCTTTTTCATTCGATACACCTCCTTGTTCTGATAACATTTCGAAAGCCACTTCTCCGACTTTTTTAAGTTTTGTCGTGGGGGCGGTCCTTTTAAGTTTAGCAAGGGCAATTTTTTCGATTTGTCGGATTCGTTCGCGTGTGACCGAGAATTTTTGACCTATTTTTTCGAGGGTCCAACGGGCTTCATCGTCCAACGAAAATCGTTTGGTCACAACCCATTTTTCTTTTTCGGTTAAAACCAAAAATAAATCCTCAAGAACTTTTTTCATATCGATTGTCTCTGATGTGGGCATATCGTTTATTTTTTAGGGCTTAAAATGACGAAGTGGAACGGTGCCTTGAGTGCAAGGTAGAGCTTAATTTAGTTTATAAATTTACTATTGTCAAATAAAAAAAATATTAGTCAATTTTGGTGTCGGGGGAGGGACTCGAACCCTCATCCTGTGAAGGACTAGTTCCTAAGACTAGCGTGTCTACCAGTTTCACCACCCCGACAGGAGTTCCTTTATACTTTCTTCCTTATTCTAACAACCACTTTCTGGCGGTGCAATCTTTTCGTTTCGTTTCTTGTTTTATGGTAAGGTTGCTTCATCATGACTGCTTCTAAGAATTCCCCTTTAAAATCAAGTACTCTGCCCAAACGTTTATCGTTGAAGCAATGGAAGGTTTCGGTTTCTAAGCCTCCTAGGGTTTATATTTGGGAGGCCCCCGATTTAAAAGATCATGTCTGCTATATTATTGCACCCCATCGGTTGTTTTGGCTTAATTTTTTGGCCGGGACCGCTCGAGGATTGGGTTTTCTTTTGGGGTCCGTGGTGGTGATTGCTTTTTTGAGTTTTATTTTAGGGCAGGTCTTGTCTCAGATTCCCTGGGTTGGTGAACTGTTTGCCTGGCTTCAAAAATGGCTTCAAATCAATTTAGAGTCTTATCCCGGTTCGTGAGGATTTTTGTCGTATTAATCAGTGTTTTAACTCGCTTATGTCCTTTGTTCATCTTCATTGTCATACCCACTACAGTCTTTTGGATGGTTTGCCCAAACCAAAAGATTACTTGTTGAAAGCAAAGGAGCATGGGTCTCCTGCATTGGCCATCACGGATCATGGTAACCTTTATGGAGCGGTGGAATTTTATCGCTCGGCCAAAGAGTTGGATATAAAACCTATCATTGGGATTGAGGCCTATATGGCCGCTTCAAGTCGTTTTTCAAAGCAATCGGGTATTGATAATCAGATCGGTCACTTTATCCTGTTGGCTAAAAATCTTAAGGGCTATGAGAATTTGATGGCACTTTCAACGTTGGCCCACCTTGAGGGGTTTTATTACAAGCCCAGGCTTGATTTTGAGTTGCTGGAGCAGTACGGCGAGGGGCTTGTGCTCTTGACCGGTTGTTTGAATGGCGATATCCCCAAAGCATTACTGGCCAACCGGTGGGAGGATGCGGCCGGACTTTTGGATCGATTTCAAGCGATTTTTGGTAAAGAGAACGTGTTTTTGGAGCTGCAGGATCATCCGCAACTTTTGGAGCAAGGATTGCTCAATGAACGCCTCATTGATCTTGCCTCCCGCACTCAAGCTCCTTTGGTGGCCACCAATGATTGTCATTGTCTCGGTCGTGACGATAAGGAGGCACACGATATTTTGCTGTGCATTCAAACCGGTACCAATATTTTAGACGAAAAGCGGTTTCGGATTGATGGAGACATCACGATGCGCTCCCCCGAGGAGATGCGACAGGCTTTTGAGGCCGTCCCCCAAGCCATCGAAAATACGCTTCAGATTGCCGACATGTGCAACGTGGAAATTCCTTTGGGTCAAAATTTACTCCCCTCCTTTCCCACTCCGGACAAAAAGACGGATCAGGCGTATTTGCGGGAATTGTGCGATGAGGGTGTACTGCGGCGTTATGGGCAGTCGCCGGATGCTTCGGTTAGTGATCGTCTGAATTACGAATTGGAAATTATTCATGGCATGGGATTTGATACGTATTTTTTGATTGTCCATGATTTTGTTGCTTTTGCGAAAAGTTCCGGAATTTTGGTGGGGCCCGGTCGTGGCTCCGCGGCGGGTTCTATTGTGGCCTATTGTTTGGGAATCACGGATGTGGATCCCCTTCAATACGGGCTTCTTTTTGAGCGGTTCTTAAATCCGGAACGTGTGAGTATGCCGGATATCGATATCGATTTTGCCGATAAACGACGCGATGAGGTGCTCGCTTATGTGGTCCAGAGGTACGGGAAAGATCGCGTGGCTCAGATTATTACTTTTGGAACCATGGCGGCTCGTGCCGCAGTGCGCGATGTGGGTCGGGGTTTGGGTATGCCTTATTCCGATGTGGATGTGATTGCAAAATTGATTCCGGGGCGTCCCGGGATTAAGCTTTCCGAAGCCCTGGAGGAAGAGCCGGAGCTGCGTTTGAAATCCAAGGCCAGTCCGGCCATTAAAAAATTGTTGGATCTTGCGCTTAAATTGGAAGGGGTGGTGCGCCATGCGTCCGTTCATGCGTGTGCGGTCGTGATTTCGGGGGAACCCTTGATCAAGCATACTCCTCTTCAGATGGCTCCAGGAGGCCAGGATGCTGTCATCACTCAGTATTCCATGCATGAAATTGAGGCCATTGGGCTTTTGAAAATGGATTTCTTGGGGTTACGAAATCTGACTGTTTTAGAATATGCGCTTGAGATTATTCAACGGACTAAAGATACGGTGATTGATTGGGATACGATTCCTTTGGATGATGAAGAAACTTTTAAATTGATGGCCCGAGGTGAAACCACGGGAGTATTTCAATTTGAATCATCGGGAATGCGGCGTTATTTGAAAGAGTTGATTCCAAGTCGTTTTCAGGATCTGATTGCCATGAATGCCCTGTATCGCCCGGGGCCGATGGATTGGATTCCCGCTTATATTAAAGGTCGTCACAATGCGAATAAGGTTCATTACCTCCATGACAGTTTTAAGCCGATTCTTGAAGAAACGTATGGCGTGGCCGTTTATCAGGAGCAGATTCTTCAACTCGCTCGACTGGTTGCCGGATTCTCATTGGGAGAAGCGGATCTTTTGCGAAAAGCTGTGGGAAAAAAGAAGCCGAAATTATTGGCGGAGCAGCGTGTGAAATTCATTCAAGGTGCGGTGCAACAGGGGCATAAAGAAGCCTTTGCCAAGGAAGTTTTCGTGAAGGTCATTGAGCCTTTTGCCGGTTATGGTTTCAATAAAGCCCATGCGACCTGTTATGCGATGATTGCCTATCGTACAGCCTATTTGAAGAGTCATTATCCCGCGGAATTCATGGCGGCATTGATGACCTCGGATGGTGACAATACCGATCGTATCGTGATCGAGATCAATGAGGCGTCCGCCATGGGAATCGAAGTGCTTCCTCCTTCACTCAATGAATCGATGGCTCACTTTACCGTGGTGGATGATCAACATATTCGTTTCGGATTGGCGGCGATTAAGGGGGTGGGACTTGGAACGGTACGCGAAATTTTGGCCATTCGTGATAAAGGAGGGCCTTTTGTGACGCTGGAAGATTTTGCGCGACGAATCCCCTATTCCTTGTTGAATAAAAAGACATTGGAGGCATTGGCGTATTCGGGGGCTCTGGATGACTTGAGTGAACGCCGACGTGTGGTGAATGCGGTTGAGGAAATCTGTCGTTATGCGCGGCAGGTTCAAGCGGATTCGAATACGGACCAGGTGGATATTTTTTCCATGCTGGATGAAGATCAGGCGGCTTTCCCTCCCCTGGTTTTGCCGGATGTGCCCCCGGCGAGCTTGTTGCAGCGTTTGACTTGGGAAAAAACCTATTTGGGGCTTTATGTTTCCGGTCATCCGCTTCAGGGGCTTACTTCTTACATTAAAAAGAAAGTGGATCTCATTGAGAGTTTTGATCTTAAGAAGGTGGGCCGGATGGTAAAGCTTTCCGGCTTGATGGTTCATATCAAAAAGGTAACCACAAAAAAGGGGTCTTCTATGGCTTACATTACCTTGGAAGATCCTTCTCATCGGATTGAAATGATCTTATTTCCCAATGTGTTTCTGAATTATCGGGCGCTTTTGGTTCAAGACACTATGGTGGTGGCGGAGGGAAAGTTGGAATTTCGACAGGGACGATTTCAATTGATTTGTCAGTCGGTTCAAGCGGTTTCCTTGGAAACCATGATTGCACGAGCCAAGGAAGCCAATTTGTATCATCCTAATGAACGGCTGCGTCTTCATATGAGGGCGACTCCTTCGGAGGAAGAAAATCTTACTGAAGAGATTGTTTCCGAAAAAGTGCTTTCTCCTCCTCCCGTATCACTTTCTTCGCCAGAACCTTTCATTGAAAATTCCGTTGAAATCTTTAGTGAACAATCACCTTTTGTCATTCGCCTGGGGGAATCGGAACCTTCCGTGCATCAATTGGAGAAAATAAAAAATTTCTTACTTCATCACCGGGGCGATTCTCCTGCGGAAATTCACCTTCTGCACGAAGGAAATTTCAAGCGCATTAAGATTCCTTTTGGAATTCAGGTGACTCATGAGTTCAAGCTTCAGTTGAAAGAATTGATTTAGGAGTGGGACTTCCTATAGAGGGTTTGTGAGTTTCAACTTGTTTTTATTTTCAAAATCAGAGAAATTGAAGGGGTATACTCTTTAAACGTTTTTTGGAATGTATCGTACTCATACTTGTGATCAAATTCGCGACACTCATCAGGGACAATCGGTGACTTTGGCCGGTTGGGTTCATAGACGGAGGGATCATGGCGGACTTATTTTTGTGGACTTAAGAGATCGTTACGGTTTGACGCAAATCGTTTCTGATCCCAGGAATGACGAAACCATGCATGCCGTTATGGATGCCGTGCGTTCGGAATATGTGATTCAGGTGACCGGAACCGTTCGACTTCGGCCTGACGGAATGGAAAATGCCGGAATGGATACGGGAAAAGTCGAGTTATTAGTCAGTGAGGTCAAGATTTTGAATGAGGCCTTAACTCCCCCTTTTGAAATTGATCAGGAAAAAACCGTGAATGAAGAAATGCGGTTGAAATATCGTTATTTGGATCTTCGACGAGACCGTATGAAAAATAATATTGTGACGCGTCATCGCTTCATTAAAATGGTTCGTGATCTGTTTGATGCGCGTGGATTCATTGAGGTGGAAACACCTATTTTAGTGAAAGGAACCCCCGAGGGTTCTCGAGAATACATTGTCCCTTCGCGTCTTTATCCCGGAAAATTTTATGTTTTGCCTCAATCGCCTCAACAGCTTAAACAAATGTTGATGGTTGCAGGAATGGACAAATATTTTCAAATCGCTCGTTGTTTTCGGGATGAAGACCAACGTGGTGACCGTCAGCCGGAATTCACTCAATTGGATATGGAAATGTCCTTTGTGGAGGCGGAAGATGTCATGGAGACCAATGAGGCCGTTGTTTTGACTATTTTTGAAGCCCTTGCCCCTCATAAAAAAATCCTCACCAAGCCTTTCACTCGTTTGACCTGGGAGGATGCCATGAATCGTTTCGGTTCGGATAAACCGGATTTGCGTTTTTCAATGGAAATCCAGGATGTTTCTGCATTGGTTCAAGGTAGCGGATTTCAGGTTTTTTCAAAGGCGGTGGAGGACGGCGGCGTGGTGAAGGCGTTACGAGTACCGGGTGGTGCGGATTTTTCTCGAAAAGAGATCGATGAGTTTACCGATTTGGCTAAGGTATATGGTGCCAAGGGGTTGGCTTATATTATTTTTGAAGCGGATGGGGCTAAATCCCCCATTTTGAAGTTTTTTGAGGATGGAGGTCGTGCTTTATTGGAGCAAATTGGGGCGCAGCCCGGAGATATTGTCTTTTTCACCGCGGATCAATTTGAAGTGGCGTGTACTGCACTCGGAAATGTGCGCGTGGCCTGTGCCGATCGATTGAAGCTGCGTAAAACCGATGAATTGGCTTTTTGCTGGGTGACCGACTTTCCTTTGTTTGAGTACAGCGAGGAAGAGGGGCGCTATGTTTCCGCCCATCATCCCTTCACCTCTCCCACGGATGAAGATGTCCATCTTTTGGAGTTCTCTCCGGAGAAAGTAAAAGCCAAAGCGTATGATTTGGCTCTTAATGGCTATGAAATTGCCGGCGGAAGTATTCGAATTCATACCTCCCCCCTTCAAAGTCGCATTTTTAAATCGCTTGGAATCTCCGATGAAGACGCGGAGCGGCGGTTTGGTCATCTTCTGCGTGCTTTTCAATACGGTGCTCCCCCGCATGGAGGAATCGCGTGGGGCCTGGATCGGATGATCATGCTGCTCCAAGATGAACCCAATATTCGGGAAGTGATCGCCTTTCCGAAAGATCAAAAGGCAAAAGATCTTTTGACGGGTGCACCGACCGAGTTGCCTGCCGCTCAGGTGGGAGAAATGCACATCGTCGTTAAGGAAGAGGAATAGGTAGGGGCTCCTTGCATCGGAATGATTGTTCGAAACTTCTTTTTAAGGTATAATTTTTAGACGCCTTTTTCTATTATTTGTTACAATAGGGTCATGAATGTGTGGTGGATTGTTCTCATTCTGGTTGTGGTAAGTGTTGGAGGATTTTTTATTCTCTGGTGGTTTTTGCGCTGCCGTTTTAATGATGAGCAGTCGATGAGTATGGTTTTTTTGAAACTTCAAATCCCACGAAAGGAGTCAAAAGAGGATCGCGAAAAAGAGTCCGAAAAATATTCCTCCTCTAAAGATTTTAAGGAAGTGATTGGGATCATGAAGCATTTTTATGAATCGCTTTACAGTTCCTATGATGAAGGGATTATCCCTTATTTAAAGGGTCAGCCCTTCATGAGCCTGGAGATTGTTTCTCAAAATAACCTCATTGATTTTTATGTGGTGGTTCCCGAATCTTTGGCGAAAATCATTGAAAAGCAAATTACGGGTTATTATCCCGATATTTATATTGAGTACGTCCCGGATTATAATATTTTTGCCGAGAATGTCCATGTGCGAGGATGTTACTTTCGGTTCACCAAGCATTTTAAGTTTCCGTTTAAAACTTATCAGCGTTTGAATAGTGACCCTTTGAGTGCGTTGACCAATGTGTTTTCAAAGTTGGATGAAGACGAGTCTGCTGTTTTACAAATTATGATTCGGCCTCGTTCCGATGGCTGGCAGCAAAAAGGTCGAGCGGTGGCCAAGGATATTTTATCCAATAAAGAGAGTTCTTTGTTTTCTTTTTTAAACCCGCTTTCCTGGTTGGGATCACTACTGAATCTTTTGTTTAGGGGGCCTACAGATCCTTCTCAGCAAGCGCAAAGCAATGATCGAACCACTCCCCTGACCGATGAACAGGTTAAAGCCATTGAAGAGAAGAACACACAAGTGGGTTTTACCAGTGTCATTCGCCTTTTGGTTAGTTCTCCTAGTCCTCATGCCGCGGAACAACAATATTTGAGTATTCGCTCGGCTTTTGCTCAATATTCGTCTACGGATAACAATAGCTTGATCCACACGCGCTATCACTCGAATAAAGCGTTAGCCATCAATTATATTTATCGAAATTTGAAACGCAATTGGACGCAACGGCTTTATCATCTGACGCATGGGCCAATGATTTTGTGTCCGGAAGAGATTGCTTCACTCTATCATGTTCCCGATATCCGTTATAATCAGGCGCCCAACATTCGTTGGCAGAATTTCAAAGTGTCCAAGCCGCCTGACAACTTGCCTGCGGAAGGGCTTTTGTTGGGACATAATATTTATCGAGGAGAAAAGAAAGAAATTCGAATGAAGCCGGATGACCGTTTTCGTCACTTTTATGTCATTGGCCAGACCGGTACCGGTAAATCATCCGTGTTGCAGGTCATGATTCGTCAGGATCTTGCCGAAGGGCGCGGAATTTGTATCATTGATCCGCACGGATCGTTGATTGAAGACATCATGCCGTTTATTCCCAGAGAGCGAGCGGATGATGTGATTTATTTTAATCCCGGAGACCTCGATCGTCCTTTGGGATTGAATCTGCTTGAGGCTTCGACTCCTGAGGAAAGAGACTGGATGGCGATGGAAGCAATGAACATCATGATCAAGCTTTTTGATGAGGAAACTTTTGGCCCTCGTATTCAGGATTATTTCCGGAATGGATGTTTGACTTTGATGGAACACCCCGATGGAGGCTCTTTAACGGATATTGTGAGGTTGTTTACGGATGATGACTATCAGGCCGAACGTGTGAAGTTTGTGACGAATCCCATTGTGAAATCCTTTTGGGAGAATCAAATGGCAAAAACCGGAGCCCGCGAGAAACAAGAGATGATCCCCTACTTTGCGGCCAAGTTTGGTCAATTCGTGACCAACGGGATGATGCGCAATATCATCGGACAAACACGCTCCGCTTTTGATTTTACGGATGTCATGAACCATCGAAAAATTTTGTTGATGAATCTTTCCAAGGGTGAAACGGGCGAAGTCAACTCGAAGATGCTCGGTTTGATTGCGGTGGCTAAGCTTCAGATGGCGGCAATGCGTCGTCAAAAACAGTCCAAGGAAGAACGTCAGGATTTTTTCCTCTACATCGATGAATTTCAAAACTATGTAACGGACAGTATTGAATCGATTTTGTCTGAAGCTCGTAAGTACCGTCTGGGATTGATTGTGGCGCATCAGTATTTGGCGCAGTTGGACGGTGGGGCCGCCAAAAAAGGATCCAAGCAGGTGTCGTTGAAGGATGCTATTTTTGGTAATGTGGGAACCATCATGTCCTATAAAATCGGCGCTCAAGATGCGGAGTTCTTGGCGAAGGAGATGGCCCCGGTTTTTTCCGAACAAGACTTGGTGAATATGGATAAATTTAAGGGAGTGATCAAGCTGTCCATTGACACGCAGCCCAGTCGTCCTTTTAGCATTATTCCTTCCAATCCCTATATCGAAAAAGGTGATGCGGAGGCGGCGGAAGCGTATAAGCAACTTTCTCGTTTGAAATATGGGCGGGATAAAGAATTTGTGGAGCGAGAGATTTTCCGACGTTTGGGTGCCATGTAGGTTTATTTGACAAATATTTAAAATTGGATTATAAATCAATCCTAGGTTCCGGGCTAGGGTTTTTTTAATTTGATCTATTATGGAGAAATTGGATGCGGGTTTTGGTTTGGAGTCTGTAAGAAATTTTGTATTAACTCCCGTAGCTCGTTTGTTGCCCTTGTTTGGAGCACTCATGCTTACGGCTTGCACTAAGATTGAAGGAGAACGAGATTTTATCCACCAGTATGGACAAGCGCCCTTTGAAGCCACAGCGGCGGAACGGATTGCCAATAAAAAATTATGCGAAGAAGTCGAATCTGTTACGGGTTTTAATCCTGAAGTGAATATTCGTTTGATGGCATCAGGTGACGCTATTCGGTCAGCTCTTTCGGAAAAAGGAGGTTTTAAGCCGGGAGTTGCTTGTGGTCTTACGGTGACTTGTAGTGAAGCGGATATTTTTTCTCGCACGGTTACGTATGCGGTTGATCTAAATAGTGAACGATGTCGAATGTTGCAGCAATCCGGTGAGGCGAACTCGGATTAAGAAATGAATCCTAGTTTTTGTCATTACCTTTCTCGTCTAGGCGGGGCTTTTTTGTGGTATAATGTCTGGATTTAAAAATAAAAATAAACACAAAAAATCATGTTTTCTTCTAAACGGTTTCAACGATTCTTTCGATGGGAAGTTTTTGTATTGCCTCTGCTGCTTTGTTTTCCTTCTGGTGCGTTTGCGCAGGAAGCTGCTTTAGAGGCAGATGCTTCTTCCTATACCGATACTTTTATAATTTCGGCTTACTACTCTCCTTGTCCGGGTCAGAATCATTACGTCACCGGCTCGTATGAAGGAGACATTCGACTCAATGGAAACGGTACCAATGGAGCGGATGGCACACCGGTTTATCCCGGGATGATTGCGGCTCCTTCTAAATACCCTTTTGGCACCAAGTTGAGCGTTCCCGGTATTGGGGTGGTTGCGGTGCATGATCGTGGCGGTGCGATCGTTTCTGCCGGGCAACGGGGGCATGCTCATGACCGTTTGGATGTATGGATGGGTTCTTGTGATGAAGGATTGACGACGGCTCTCAATTGGGGAGTTCGGACGGTGGAGGGAGTGGTCGTGTATGGTTTGGCTCCCTCGCTTCAAGAGTCCACTTATTTGGAGGCTTTTTCAGCGACAGAAGCGGTGGTGAAAAATGTTATCCTTTCTCCCAAGTTGTTCACTGAAGACTTATGGCAGGGCAGTGCCGGAGAAGATGTTGGGCGTTTACAACAAATCTTAAAGAATTTGGGTCATTATTCTAAAGACATCACCCAAACGTATGATGACGCAACGGCAATGGCTGTATTTGAATTTCAAAAGAGCCGGTCTATTTTGGATTCCCTCGAAGATTGGGGGGCCGGGCATTTTGGGGTCAATACTCGAAAAGCTTTAGATCTTGCCGTGGCTCAATTTGAGGAAGAACAAGGGAAAGTGGCTGAAACCAAAAAGGAGGAAGCTGTCGCTCTTTTGCTCAAATACAACGATCTTCCCCAAGAAAAATCCTATTTTCTTCATAATTTAAGTGTGGGATCTCGTGGAGATGAAGTGCGTGCATTACAGGAAGAATTGGCTCGTTTGGGCTATTTAAGAATTACCCCTAGTGATTACGGATATTATGGAGATGTGACGGAACATGCCGTGTTTAAACTTCAGCAAAAGTGGCGTCTTGTAGGAACTCTTACTAGTCCCGGAGCGGGAATTTTTGGTGCTAAAACACGTGAAATGATGAATTCCATTCTTGAGAATAGACTGGAGGCCATGACGGGAGTGGCGTTGAATCGACATGATCGAGATAACAAAAAAATAATTGTCGCGGCTCCTTCCAGTACTTTTTCACGGGAACTTGGTTTTGGGGATCGCGGGGATGATGTCCAGGCGCTCCAAAGTTTATTGAAACGTTTAGGCTTTTTCCAAGGAGCTTTTGTGACTCCCTTCTTTGGAGAGCAGACCCAGGCTGCGGTTTCTTCCTTTCAGCTTTCCAATGGTTTGATTGTCGCTCTGGATGATCCCAATGCCGGTAAAGTGGAAACCCGAACGCTGGATTTACTCAATCATCTTGTTCAGCGATAAAATGCTATCGGGTGTTAGGGAGAGTGGCTTGAAAATTTCCTCTTCCAGTTTTTGGATGGCGGCTAAGCATCGTTTTTCTTCGGAGGTCATGGGTTTGTCTCCGTGGTGACGTTTGTAGGCTTCATCCAGTCGTTCAACCAGGGAGCGAATTTGATCATGGGAAACTCGTTTATCGGCATAGTACACCAATTTTTCTTCCCATGTGTGCGGAGGATTTTCGCTTAAAATGGCAATGGTTTTATGTTTTTTGACGATACTCGCCAGGATGAACTCCCCTCTTTTCCATAAGATTTCTGCCCCGGCGTCGGCATGATGCCATCCTTTGTAGTTGTTTCTTAATTCCTCCCAAAAACGATGTTCCTCGGTGGTGCCGCTATTTTCGGCAATGGCCTTAAAATCCACCACTCGGACAAAATCATGGATTTTACCCCCAATCCATGCGGTCGTCGGGTTCACTATTACACCTTTTTTTGCTAAGGCATTCGCCAAAAATTCAGCCACCCGTGCCACTTGATGGCAATGACGCCGTATGTGCTGCGGGGTGTGAAATTCAACAAGGAGTTGGTTGGCTTGATTTCGATTCATTGGAAAAGGCGGATATCGAGTTTTCTGTCGTTTTCTCCCAGTGCGTAAAATTCAATTTCCAATCTTTTTTTAGGGAGATGGGGCTGGATTTTTTCCGGCCACTCCACCACGATGATGGCATTGTCGTCCTCCAGAAGCTCCTGCCACCAATCCCTGCAAAACGCTCCCACTTCTTCTTGTCGATAAAAATCGCAATGAATCAGCTTTTTTAACCCTTGGTGTTCGAACAAGGTGGTGAAGGTGGGGCTTTTTATTTTTTTACTTTCTATTTCTAGGCTTTCGCCAATTCCTTTTGTGAAACAGGTTTTTCCGCTTCCCAGCGGCCCCTGTAAACAAATGAATCGTACTTCCGGGAATTGGGCGAGCAATTGTCGTCCTTTTTCTTGTGTTTCATCGGGTGAACGCGAGATCCATTCCATGTTTCTATTGTGCCTCAGTTGCATTGATTTTTGAAGTCAGAATTGATATAATGAAAAGATTTCCATCAAACAAAAATTCAAACCAAAAAATTTATGAATAACCCTTTTTCAAAAAGAGATTCGACGCGCAGTGAAAGATCGTCTTTTCTTCAAAAATCGCATCGAAGGGGGTGGGTTGGGGTGTTGATTTTGATGCTCGTTTCCACTTCCTTGATTTCCGAGAATGCGGCTCTGCAGGTGAGTCTTTTGACACTTCCCCAGCATGCCGCTTTTGATGGTACGGTTTATCCCGTTCAACAAGTTCCCGAGTGGAAGACGTTGGGTAAGGATAATGACGAAGTTCTTTTTGGAGAGTTATCCTCTGGGGATTTGCTCCCTGCGCCGGTTTATGATCCCGAGCGGTTAAAAATTGCAGCGGACAGTTTACAATGGGGAGATCCCGAAGATGATGAAATTCGTCAAATGAAATTGACCTATAGTGTGGCTTATGCCGGGAGTTACGAAGGAGATGGCGCGGAGGGCGAAGGAAGTCATCCCGCGGTCGACATTCGGGCTCCGGAAGGGACACCGGTGTATGCCATTGCCAATGGCGTGGTGGATCGTGTGAGTTATGGAGATTCAGGTTTTGGAAATCTTATTGTGCTTCAACACGATGATTTTCCGTCTCCCGATAATCCTTCCGTTCATGAAACGATCTATTCCGACTATGCTCACTTGAGTCAGATTAAAGTTCAGGAAGGTCAGGTGGTGCGCAAAGGCGAAAAAATTGGAGAAGTGGGCGCCACCGGTACCGCCACCACGAATCATTTGCATTTTCAAATGGATAATGCGCAGGCGCCTTGGCATCCCTATTGGCCTTTCAATAGCAGTGAAGCGAATGAAGTGGGCGGATTTTTTGAGGCGATCAATGTAGGGCTTGGGCAGAGCAATCTCTATGCCTACACCATTAATCCTTTGGAATATGTTCAGACCTATCTAAATATGGAGGGAGTAGTGGTGGAAACGACACCTGAAGACCCTGCGATAGAAGTTGTGAATGAGACTACAGAAATTGAAGAAGAGCCTTCTGTTGAGCCTCAACTTTCCCCAAGCTCTAATGAATCCGGCCTTCCTTTTGATGCCATTGATTCCAATCATCAAGCGGTCATGCTGCCCGATTCCCGTCAAATGGTAAGAATTTCTTTGCTTCAATCGGATGGTCGTAATGCGGTTACCCCTTCTTACAATGGATCCATTGTGGTTAAAAGTTCCGATCTGACGGTGTTGAGTGTGTTTCCGTATGAGCTTCCTGCGTTTAAATTTTCTTCAGGTCCCACCGAGATCGAATTTGAGGCGCTTAAAGAGGGCCGCAGCGAGATTACTTTTAGTTTTTTGGGTAAGGAATACGCCCGCTATGAGGTGGTGGTTTCTTCGGATCCTGCTGCATTTGTTGTTTCCTCTGACGATTCCACTTCGCCGGAAGCTTTTGTCGATTTGGATGAGGAATACCCCTATTACAATGCGATTACCTTGTTGAAGGAGCGAGGAATTCTTCAGGGGTATCCCGATGGTACGGTTCAACCCGGCCGCGTGGTTTCCCGTGTGGAGGCCTTAAAGCTTATTCTTGAGGTGAGTTCTGAAACCTTAATTTCGGGAAGTACCGTGGTTTTTCCGGACACGGATCCCGCTCAGTGGTATTCCTCTTATGTGGCAACCGCTCAAAGTAAAGGAGTGGTGCAAGGCTATCCGGATGGCCTTTTTCGACCGGCTCAAGAGGTTAATCGGGTGGAATTCACCAA
This sequence comes from uncultured Candidatus Peribacteria bacterium, assembly GCA_964436935.1. GTDB lineage: Bacteria > Patescibacteriota > Gracilibacteria > UBA1369 > UBA12473 > CAYTES01. The sequence continues at coordinate 29,613 of CAYTES010000011.1, forward strand.
GATGCTGCTCAAGGGATTGGGTATTGATGTCGACCCGGTGGTACTTGAAAATCCTTATGAGGATGTGAGTTATTTGGATTGGTATGCTCCGTATGCCAACTTTATTAAACAGTCGAATTTGTCTCCATGGATTGAAAATTTGCAACCCTCAGAGCCCATGACTCGAGGCGAAGTTGCGGAAATGATTTATCGTGTGTTGGTGGTTCAAGAGAAGAGTTTGGCGGCTTATGATTCTCAAGTGGCTTTGTAGGTAAGTACTTTTTTAGGTTGAGCGTATGGACTCCATTGAAGAAAAATTTGATCAGAATTTGCGCCAAACTGAGGGATACCTCAA
>CAYTES010000012.1:0-9626 GCA_964436935.1 uncultured Candidatus Peribacteria bacterium
TAACCGGGGGGCCTTTTTTAGTGGGGAAAAGTTTTTCACTTTCTTCGGTCACTGGAAGTCGAGTTTCGGCTCCCACAAAGTGGGCTGCATGATCCCAAAACGCTCTTTCTAAAAACGTTCCCTCAGAAAGAGAAAACTTTTCAGGAGTATAGAGATCTCATTTTCTTGTCTTTCGTGTTTTCTGGGCAAGAATGATACAATGGCGGTCGTGAGTCTTTGGGGCTCATCGGCAATGATTTAAAATTGTTTTTATGAAAATTACCGTGATTGGAACAGGCTATGTGGGACTTGTCACCGGCACCTGCTTTGCCGAGTTGGGAAATGAAGTGGTGTGTGTGGACATCGACACACATAAAATTGAGCGACTCAATCAAGGCGAAATCCCCATTTATGAACCGGGATTGGAAGAGTTGGTCCATCGCAACAGTAAAGAGGGGCGTCTCAAATTCACCTCCAATGTTCAGGATGCCATCCAAGGGGCGGAAGTCGTATTTAGCGCCGTGGGGACGCCACCAAACGCCGCTCACGAAGCGGATTTGACCGCTGTGATGGCAGTGGCTCGTTCTTTCGGCCAAAACGTGGGGGAATATACGGTTTTTGTGAATAAATCGACGGTACCGGTCGGGACGACTCATAAAGTGGCGGAAGTAATTCGTGAGGCGCTTCGAGCACGAGGAAAATCCCCTGAAGAAATTCAGGAGCTTTTCGATGTGGTCGATAACCCGGAATTTCTAAAGGAAGGGGCGGCTGTGAAAGATTTTTTGAATCCCGACCGAATCGTGGTGGGGCTGGAATCGGAGAAGGCCGAAGAGGTGATGCGGCATTTGTATCGCCCATTGGTGAGAAATCTATCTCCTTTTGTTGTGACCGATATTGCCAGTGCCGAGATCATCAAATACGCGTCCAACGCGTTTCTGGCGACGAAAATTTCGTTTATCAATGAAGTCGCGCGGTTTTGCGAAGCGGCCGGTGGCAATGTGCGAGAAGTGGCAAAAGGAATTGGACTGGATGAACGGATCGGAGCACGTTTTTTACATGCCGGTATCGGCTATGGGGGCAGTTGTTTTCCGAAAGATGTTCAGGCGTTCATTCAAACCGGAAAAAACCACGGTTACCCCTTTAAAATTCTCGAGGCGGTCGAAGCCGTGAATGGTGAGCAGAAAAAAGTTCTATTCACCAAGATTCGTGACTATTACGGCGATCTAAAAGGTAAAACTTTGGCGGTATGGGGGCTTTCTTTCAAACCAAAAACGGATGACATGCGCGAAGCCCCTTCGCTCACCGTGTTGCCTTTACTGAGCGAGGCCGGGGCGAGGCTGCGCCTGTTCGATCCCGTGGCGATGGAGAACGCCCGTGGATTGCTCGGTGAAAAAGGGATCACCTACTGCGACACCTCGATGGAAACGTTGGATGGGGCGGATGCATTGGTGATTTTAACCGAGTGGGATGAGTTTCGTGGTGTCGATTTGACAGCAGTGAAAGATCGGCTGAAGGAGCCGGTGATTTTTGATGGGCGTAACATTTATCCCCTTGAAGAGGTTCAGGAAGCGGGGCTTACTTATATCGATATTGGACGAAAGCGCGCGTAGTGATTAGAAGGAATATGGGGTGGAAATTGTGAAGCTGAAATAGCGGGGAAGGCTTGAAATTAAGCAGGTTTTGTTCTTTGATGAAGAGAGGAGTTTTTTGAACCACGATTCCATGCAAAAAGTATTGGTCACCGGCGGAGCCGGATTTATTGGATCGCACACCGCCGCCCAACTCGTGAGAGAAGGTTTTGAGGTGGTGATCCTCGATGATTTCAACGATTATTACGATCCGCGGCAAAAGGAGCTCAATGTGACGCCTTTGGTTCAGGCAGGGGTACGAGTGGAACGTCTCGATATTCGTGATGCGGAAAAATTGGAAGCCGTGGTGGCTCGTGAAAAACCTCAAACAATCGTGCACTTGGCCGCGCGAGCCGGGGTGCGACCGTCGATTGAAAATCCTTTGTTGTATGAAGAAGTGAATGTGCGAGGAACGATGCATGTGTTGGAGGCGGCACGGCGAGCGGGAGTGCCGCAATTTGTGTTTGCATCGAGCTCGTCGGTGTATGGCGCCTCCGCGGACTCTCCCTTTTCGGAAGACCAAACGGTCGATTATCCTGTTTCCCCTTACGCGGCCACTAAAAAAGCGGGAGAGTTGCTCGCCTACACAGCGCACCACCTTTATGGACTCAAAACCACCTGTTTACGCTTTTTTACGGTCTATGGCCCCGCCGGACGTCCCGATATGGCTCCTTATCTATTCACCGAGGCCATCGCGCAGGGCCGGCCCATCAAACGCTTTGGCGACGGCTCCAGTCAACGCGACTACACGTACATCGACGACATTGTTGCGGGAGTGGTGGCAGCGGTGCGGCACCCTTTCGACTATGAAATCATCAATTTGGGAAATCATCAGACCGTGTCACTCAATCGTTTCATTGAAGTGATTGAGGATGTGGTGGGAAAAAAGGCAATCATTGAAGCCTATCCCGAGCAGCCCGGCGATGTGCCGTTGACTTATGCCAACATCGAAAAAGCGAAACGGCTTTTGGGCTACGAACCACAAACGTCCATTGAAGAGGGAATGAAGAAGTTTGTGGAGTGGTGGGAGCAGAGATCATAACACCTTCTTCAAATGCTCCGCCAATCGAATGGAAAGGGCACAGATCGTATAAGTGGGATTGGCGCAGCCACTGACGGGAAATACCGACCCCCCCGTTACATAGACATTCTCGATCGAATGCAGTCGTAAATCTGGATTCACCACCGAGGTGTGAGGGTGGTTGCCCATGCGGGTTGCTCCGAGGTGGTGACTGGCATCCTGATCAATGGGCCAAGGCTGTGCTGCCTCCAAGTGGCTGTCCAGCATTCCAAGTCCCTGCCCTTCAAATTCCTTTTGCAATTGCGCGTGCAGCGCAATGAGTGATTTTTGATCAAGTTCACTGGTCGTATAGTCTACCTTCGCCAGTGGCTGCCCCAAACGATTTCGGGAAAGACTCAAAAGAACGCGATTCTCTTCACGGGGTTCCATTTCTATAAAATTTCGCAATCGGATTCTTCGAATCAATGGCGCTTTTCGACTAAAAAAACGGGAATGAAGATATTGAAAAATTCGGGGCATATTAAAGAAAATGAGGAAGAAAAGTCTCACCCAATCCATCACGGTTTTAGGCTGATTTTGCAAATCGGAATCATCGCCCGTTTCGGAATAATCCCTTAAAGGAATGGACGCTTTCGATTTCAAGCGCCGCCACAGTTGAAAAGGGGTTTGCATCTTTTTCATTAGAAAAATTGCGGCTTCGATTCCCTGATTGTTGGACCAGGGGAAGAGCGGCTCAAAACGAATATACGAGTTGAGAAGATGGTGCTTTTTTTGAAAATCATCTCTTAATCGCAGCCCGGCATACCCCGCATAACCCTCTTTAAGACAACCAAAAAAGTAAGTGCTTTCGCGAATCGGTCGTTTCAATGTGAGGATACCGTAGTAACTTTTGGGATGGTTCATGAAATAGCGTCCCACCTGATCGTGTTCATTGCCGAGACCCTGAGGGCAGAGGTCCTGGGAGGCAATCAGGAGCCTGGCATTTTCAATTCCTCCCGTTGCCAAGATAAAAAAACGGGCATGGAGGACGTATGTTTGTTCGGGATGAAGGGTGGAGACGATCAAGGCATTTTTTATTTTTTTTCCATTCTTTTTTCCTTGGAGTTCCGACACGGTGGCATTGGTGAGAAGATCAATTTTTGACTCAAAAAGATTTCCCCACTTTTTGGCAAAGTGTTGAGAGGGGGTCGCCGCAAGGAAAATTTTTTCCTCGATACATTTCCACTCGGGCCGCAATGCGCTCTCTTTTCTCAATGCTTTGAAATCATTAAACAAATGGACAGGAGGAAACCCATACCGCTCACTTGCGGCGGCCCAATAGGGTTGTAAGGCCTCATACTCGATCGGCCAGCCGTCAACTTTTAAAAAAGAGCGCCTTTCAAAATCCACCGGATCCAGCGGCGCAGCAAGTCCGGACCATGTGGTAGAAGTTCCTCCAACAATCCGTTCACGCGAATATTCCTTGATTCCCATTCCATGCGTTTCAATCATTCTCAGTTCGTTCGCTTCGCTTGTGGGCTTCATGTCACCACTTTCCACCACCACGATTTTTAAACCGGCATCGCTTAGTTCCCGGCATACCGTCATTCCGGCTGGGCCACTGCCGAGGATGGCAACATCATAGGAAAAAGGGGTATTGAGCGGCATTTCATCCAAATTGATGCGCATAGAATTGAGGAATTACACCGAAGGCATGAGTTTTGATGCGAGGTGAATGATCTTATAAAAAAATGATTTTTTCTCCGGGGAAAGGCCGACATCTTTAAACCGTCCAAACTTTTCACTCACCATGATCGAGAGTAAATCATAGAGCCCTTCATCGGGGGTATAGGCATAGGGAGAGTGAGGGTCTTCGAAGTTCGAAAACAGGCTCATTAGTCCCCGAATTTTGAGGCTGTTCATGGGTGATTTCTTGAACAGATCGTCACTAATATGTTTTTGATAGAGTGTATCCAATTCATCGGGGGCGACCGGCTCGCCATTCAACATCAGTCCACGATAATTATCCCCTTCCATCCTGTAACCGATACGCTGCACAAAATCCCCGTTCAACTCGTAATCCACAATGCACCCTTTGGTGCCAATGATCATGAAGCGGCCGACGGAATAGTCGCGTGGGTCGACAATGGTTGCGGTAACTCCATTCGGAAATCGGAGATGGGTTTGAAACAGTTCGGGATGAAAACGGTCGCTGCGAATTGCCGAAATATATTTGCAATCGGAAAGCATTTTTAGGCTTGCCAACGCATGATAACGGTAGCCACTGTGGAAAAAATAAACATGTTTGAGTCTTCCGATCTTGCCTTCATGAATGAGTTTTTTGGCGAGTAAAAAAGAGGGTAGGGCTATGCCATCCTCCGGTACCAAAATCCGTTTAAATCCTTTGAGCCACTTTGTATTTCCGAGGTGAGTATGATGAAAAACGGGGGTGTCGATGAAGAGTGTGATGTGTCGCGTATCATGAGTTGAAAGTTGTTTTAGAATTTTGGGTACCTCGGTGAGCGAAGCGGAGAGCGTGATCATCTCAAGGGTTGAAAAATTGATGGTGTTCAACTCCGTGATGGTTTCCATGTTGAATTGATCGTGAAAAAGCGACACCTTATGAGGGGTCCGGGAAACGATCCCCTCAATGGAAAAACGATCCTGCAGGCAGATCAGTGCGGGAAGAATACCTTCCTTCACACGCCGGCCGGCTCCAATCACAAGTACGCGGGTTTGAGGTGAAGTCATGAGGCGGGAATAGAGAGCTACTTTATGGCAAACGCATAAAAACCAGAGGCTTGTTGCTGGATGGGGATCATGCGGTCCAGCAAGCGCCCGACAGGATAAAGAATTTTTTTAATGAGTGTTGGAAACGGCCCAATATCCACAAGCGTTTCAAAATAGTGTTTGGAACGAATCACTTCTACTTTCGAAAAATCTTTCAACAAATGACGGATTCCTTCCTCCGTATACCGCCAGTAATCACCATAAAATCCGTGGCTAGCATGGTAAGGATAAATGAAGGGAACCCAAAAAAAAGCTTTTCCACCGGGCTGAAGAATACGGTAAATCTCAACACAAGCCTTGAAAGGGTTTTGAACATGCTCCAGCACCGCTTTGCAAATCACTCCATCGACCGAGCCATCTTCCACCGGGATGGCTTCGATATTTCCTATAATATCCGGATGGTAGGAGGCGTTGATATCCAATGTTTTATAGTCACAATGTTTGAACCAGTCCTTGTAAGGTTTTAAATCTTTTTGAAAAGGAGTGGCTCCTCCCACATCCAAAATTATTTTGCAGGCGGTCATTTTTTTAAGGCAGTCTTCACGAAATTGTTTTACATTCTTTCGCATTAGGCTTTGAGGTAAGGCTGAATTTTAAAATGGGTGATGACCAAAAATAGCAGAAAAATGAGCGGAAGGGTGGTGCCGTAAAACCATAAGAAAAGATCAAATCGTTGCGTGAGGCCCGAGAATATCAAAACCCATGTGAACGCGGGAGATTTAAAAACGATCTCATAAATTTTAGCATCAAGGCGCATGTAATCGATTGGAGCTGAGGTGGAAGGTTTTTCTTTAGGTTTTTCCAACTGTCCTAAATATTGCAAACGTAGCAATTTCAAAATCTGAAAACGACTTTCCAATGCTCTGGTGAGCAGCTTAGAAAGTGAGGCCGAAAATCCCAGCACGATCATCCAGATCGATGGGTCAATTTGATAGGCCGCAAAGCCCAAGGGAATGAAGAAAAGGCCGTATTGAATATCGTGACTGGCCGGTTCCACATACCATAGCCCCGCTTTGCCGGCAGTTTTTCGGTAACGGGCGACCTCTCCATCACAATAGTCCAACACATAACCTAGGATATACAGTGCCACTGCGACAATATTCCAGAGTGGATCATTGAGAATAAATAAAAAGGGAGAGAGGACACAAATGCTTGTCCCCAATATCGTGATTTGGTTCGGTGTGATTCGGGTGTGGAGCAACAGCCATGTTAAATAAATCGAAAAGAGTCGAAAAAATCGAATACTCAGAATATGTTGAGTGCGCTTTTTTTCACTGGCCTGGCAGATCTTTCGTAGTGCTTTTATGGATTCCATGAAGAAGCGTAAGGATTAGTGGAGACTCTCAATGAATGTACTCGGAATACACTGAATTTCAAGTGTTTCCATTATCAAGTCTCGTTATTTGAATAGCTCCTAATAAAAATTTACATTTATTTTGCAAAAAGTTCGATTGTATGGAGAATAAATATATGAAGTTCTTATTTCGGAAAATGTATTATGTGCTGACGAACCTAAATGAGAGGGGCCGCACTTTTTATTATGCCCGGCTGTTTGAAGAATTCGGTAGAAAATCGAGGATTATTGGACGCATATCCGTTTCAACTCCGCAAAAAGTGAAATTAGGGCAAAATTCAACTCTCAATGAAGGGGTTATTTTGAATGCGTACCACGGGATCACCATTGGAAATAATGTGCGTATTTCTGCGGGTGCTCAAATCATCACCGCCAACCTCACCCTCAACCCCGATGAAAAGGGGGTTCGTTTTCATACCGGTGAGCCGGTGGTGATCGGAAATAGTGTTTGGATCGGATCCGGAGCCATCATCAATCCGGGCGTCACCATCGGAGAAAACAGCATTATTGGAGCCGGAGCGGTGGTGACATCCGAGGTTAAACCCAATTCCATTTACGTGGGGGTACCGGCGCGCTTTTTGCGTGAAATCAACCCCTCGGATTCAAAATAGTTTAGGGCAAGAAAGCACGGGCTTTTTCATAGTCCTCCAGATCATCCACCTCCATCGCAAATCCATCATAATAAACGGCGTTGAGTACAAACTGATCCGCAATCGTATTGAAAGCGTCTTCCGCATAAACATTTCGCTCCCCGTTTTCAATAAACCGCTCGATGGCGTCTTTCCAAATCAACCAGTCTTCAAACTTCAGTTTATAAATCGGGAATAAAAAGTGTCGGTGGGTTTCGGCAAGCCGCACGCCAATTTTCATCACTCGATCTTGGACGACGTGCGCTTGAAAATCTTTTAACGAAAGAAAGGTGGGGTGGATCAAAACGCCACTGCCTTCGCAGGCGAGGAGGGGTTTGAGGACGCTGGAATCAAATAGTAAATCGCTGTGCAGGATCAAAACGTCCTCGGTGATTTTTTCGCGTGTCAGCCAAAGCGACGTGATGGCATTGGTCGTGGCGTAGTCGGGATTGGCGACAAACGTGGGATGAAGAGAGGGGGTATGAGTCTCAAAAAATAGTGCGAGTTGATCCGGGAAGGGGCCGGTGGTGACAATCAAATCTTGAATGCCGTGAGCCGTGAGCGCCTCCACAATGCCTTGCAAGAGTGGTTTTCCATTCACCGCCACCAAGCACTTGGGGCGGTCTTGGGTGAGGGGAAGCAACCGATTTCCGGAGCCGGAGGCGAGAAGTACAGCCTGCATAAGGGTTGATTTTAATAAACTCGCTTCGCAATAGCGACTCTAATACAAAGCTTTGAGCATTTTTCGAAGTGCATCCGGTGTGAGGCGACGAGGGTTATTGGTGACACGGTCGGGATGAAAACCGTGAGTGACAATGGTCTCCAAGTCGCTTTCGGCAAGACCCATGTCGCGGAAGCGGGTGGCTAGTCCGATGGCACGCATGAGGTCTTGAATTTTTTCGGTGGCCTCCTCCAAGGTGGCGACGCCCAAAAGGAGCACAATTTCCTGAAGGGTTTCATGCACGTAATCGGATCCCCTTGGATCGAGGCAGTCTTCCTCCGTCACCTGGGCGTTGTACTTCAGCATGGCTGCCAACGTGAATCCCACGCCGTGACCATGCGGGATGCCAAAGTATGCCGTGAGGGGATAAGAAATGGCATGACAGGCCGTGGTCCGACTGATGTCGATGGCTTGTCCGGACAAAAGGGCGCCACGACTCATGGCTTTGCGTGCCGCGGGCGTGTTTTGGGTGACCGCCGCTTTCAAATGGTCGATGATCAACGGGATCGCTTCACGGACATACGTTTTGGAAAGCTCGTTGGAGTCCACGGCCCAGTAGGATTCAATCGCTTGTCCCAACGCGTCCATCCCTGTCGCGGCGGTGATTGCCGGGGGAAGGGAAGACGTGAGAGTCGGGTCGACCAGCGCATAGTCCGGTCGAATAAATTCATGGGTCAATCCGTGTTTCGTTTTGTTGATATAAAAGACGGCATAGCGTGTGACTTCACTCCCGGTCCCTGCGGTGGTGGGAATCGCGATGAGCGGTTTTCCTTTGTGCGCGAACATTTTTTCCCCATCGATATAGTCCTGAACGAGGCCCGGTTGAGCACTCAGTAGATTGATGCTTTTCGCCACATCCAGGGCGCTTCCGCCTCCGATCGCAATCACCACATCAATGGGGTTTTTGCGGAAAGCGCGAATGCCTTTTTCGATTTCTTCCAACGTCGGGTTGGGGGAAAAATCGGTAAAAAAAGTGATCGTAGAGTCCCTTAAAAAAGGGGCTAATTTTTGTTGCGCCCCGGAAGTGGCATAGGCCGTTTTCCCGGTGACAATAAAGCAAGATTTCGCGTGGTGCGCGTTCAAAATTTTTTCTAAATGAGACAAAGCATCCTCGCCAAAATGAATCGTGGTGGAATGAGCCAAGGTCATGAATGCAGATGTTTTACAAAGGTTTTTTTGTTCTCTAAAGGTGTTGTGGTGGGGCGACCCAAATCCGCGCGTGCGCCCTTTTTGCAATGGATTTCGATGAGGACCGGGCCTGCGAATGAGGTGAGACTCGAAAAGGTGTCCACGATTTCTTGCTGAGTTGAAAGGGACCGTGTGGTGCGATAGCCGCAGGCGGCAGCGATCCCGGGAATAGTGATGTGTGGTGCCGCTGTTGGTTGCCCACCGACCGAATCATGAGCAAAATTGTTTAGCACGATGTGGACAAACGAGGGCGGTGCCATAGACGCATTCACGGCCAAGCTGCCCATGTGCATCAAAAGTGAGCCGTCTCCATCCAAGCACCATACCCGTCGCTCCG
>CAYTES010000012.1:9636-28775 GCA_964436935.1 uncultured Candidatus Peribacteria bacterium
CTGTCCCAGGGCAACGCCCAGGGCAATGGAAGAGGCATGTCCCATGGAGCCCACGGTTAAGAAATCCTGAGCATGGCTCTGGCCGGCCTTTTCGCGTAATTCAAACAGTTCGCGGGCGGTGTGTCCGGTTGTGGCCACCACCGCGTCGTCTGCTCCGATGAAGGGCAAAAGGTGAGACAAAACCGTTTCCCGGGAAAGAATGCCGGTTTCAGCGGAAGCGGTTTGAAGGGAATACTTGGAAAAGGTGTCTTTGGGAACCACGAGCGCAAAAGGAGCTTGATGGTCCTTCATGTGAGTCACTGCTTTTTGGATCACTGCTTCCGCGGCCTCCTCCTCCAAAGGAAGTATTTCAAAGGGAATATCGAGCACGTCAAGAAGCTCATTTTGGATCGCTCCCATTGTGATGTGTTGCGGTTCATCATGCACGCCGGGTTGGCTGCGCCAGCCAATGATCAGCAGCATTGGAATGGAATACACCGCGGGATCGGCGAGCGAAGTGATCGGATTGATGGTGTTGCCAAGCCCTGAATTTTGCATATACACAACGGGAATGTGTCCGGTCGATAAATGATACCCGGCCGCAATGCCCACCGCATTGCCTTCATTGGCGGCGATCACGTGGTGGTCTGCCGGGGCATGATCCGTGACATACGCGCAAAAATCTTTCAACAAGGAGTCCGGCACTCCGGTGAAGAAGGAGAGGTGATGCGTTTCTAAAATCTTAAAGAAGGCCGAAGGGAGCATAGTTGACTTTTTATTATATTTATGTTATTTAATTTAATTTATTCATCCTATTAATTGAATTTGCTATGTGGAAATTGGTCACGATCCCAGTCATCATACGTCGAAATCCCAATAATGCTCAAGAAATTCAAGTGCACACGCAAACACGCAAAGTGATCGATAAAGCTTATGACCCTCTTTATGACGGCACTCAGGAAACGTGCGGGGAGACGGTAGAAGGGGGAGAAAGTATCATCGATGCCATCGTTAGGGGTGTGCAAGAGGAAATGGGAGCACGCATGGAACAAGTCGTGATTCAAATCATTGGAGCAGGTGGAAAAAGAATTCAGCATGCCGATCACCGCGCCCACACGCTATCGACAAGACCTGAGGATGAAATGTTGTCACTAGAGCCTTTTGGTTTCATCCAGCAACTCAAAGGCCCCCAGCCATGGGTTGGTCCCGTCTTTGTGGTCGAGGTGCGAAGCGATTTTGAGCCTCAATTGGATGAAGAAGGAGAGGTGTCGGCTCACCGATGGTGGACGCCGCTCGAATTGGCCGAGGTGCTGCGAACGACCCCCATCGCTTTCATGGGGTTGCATTATCCAGCCTTGTTAAGCGTTTGTGAAGATCTTTTAGATCCCAATGGTACGATAAGACCATTGATCAGCGATTAAATTTAAAACAGGCTCTTAAGCATAAAATGTTTTTGCCGCCTGAATATCTGCCTTATTGTTGATCTCCATCCAGCCTTTATACGTTTTCAAAATCTTGATCGTGTAGCCGCGATCCACGACTTCTTGCAGCAGATCCGTGAACGACGCTTCTTTCACATCGGACGATTCCTGCAACTCAGCATTTTTTTTGAGAGAGTCATGGTACACCTCGCGCAAAATGGCTCCCCCTCGCTCTGAAAAATAGGCGATGCCGACAAATTCATACTGTGCCAGCTCTTTACTGATTTTTTTTCCAATGTAGGCCACTTCTTCGTCCAGACGCGCGCCCAAATGGCGAGTGGACTCCTCGGAGGAAGTGGGGCGTCGTGTGCGCACCAGATCGAGTCGTTCCTGTTTATTTTCTTTGGTGTCGAGATAAGAACTGTCCACCACGAGAATAATATCGCTGTCTTCCTGTCCCTCGAACCCGAGCAAGGATCGGATGAGGCTTTCGTGAAATAGGATATCGGAGTGAAGCGTGATGAAGGGGCCATCCATTTCCGATTCCGCCAAAAAGAGCGAATGCAGGATATGTGTTTTTTCAAAGTCCGAATTGTTGTAGTAGGTGATGTTTTCCATTTTGAATTGGTCCGCTTCATACCCGCGAATGACCGTGAGGTTGTCCAGCCCATTCTTGGAAAGCGCTTCCATTTGACGCTCCAAAACGGTTTTGCCTTGAATCTCAATGAGTGAGACTGGGCACTGCAGCGTGGCGGCAAGATTGTTTTTCCCGGCCGCCGGAATGATCACTTTAGTTTTGGATTTGAGCTTGGAGGCCATGGATTTGTCTTTCTCGGTCACATCCAAAAATCCAACCACCTCGAACAGTTTGCGAACCGGCGCACAGTCGGAGTCCGCTTCAAAAGAACGGTCGTGGCGTAAGATTTTTTGAGCCACCTGTTCCATGGCTTTATACGCGGCGCGCAGCAGTTGATTGGCATGAATCACCACCTGGAATCCCGCGTCAAAGAGCGCTTGGTCCGTGATGATGTTGTAGGTGGTGGGAACGCAGATGAGGAGTTTATTTCGAAGCAACTCGGGCGGAAATTGATAAAACTGTCGTGCAAACTCCAAAATTTCATCCGGTTGCGTCGATTTGGAATGGATCATGATGCCATCGGCCCCGGCTTCGAGATAAATTTTCGCGCGCTCGAGCGCGTCGGACAGGCCAAATCCAGCGATCAAGCTTTCGATGCGTCCCACAATCATAAAATCCGGATTGAGCTTGATGGCCTGCCCTCGTTTGATCTTTTCCGCAAAAATCATCGGATCTTCCAGCACCTGGCGCGTCCCGCTTTCCAGACTGTTGCGTTTGGGAAAAACTTTATCCTCAATGATCACCATCGACACGCCGGCCCGTTCCAGTTTTTTAACCATGTATTCAAATTGATTCACGTCTCCGCCGGTATCTCCATCCACAATCATCGGCTTGTCGGTGACCTCTAGAATTTGATTGATGGTGTCCAGTCGTGAATCGAACCCAATCACTTCAATGTCGGGATGCCCCTTGGAGGCGGAATCGGTCAGGCTGCTTTCCCATAGTCCATCAAATTCCAAAACACCACCCGCTTCCAGCGGAATCCGTGTGGTGTTCACAATCAATCCACTCAACCCATTGTGGGCTTCCATGATCTTGAGATGGCCTTTTTGTTGAAGGATTTTTTTGAGCTGCGAAACACGGGTCGTATTGTCGATGCGATGGTGGAGCGTCATAAAAAACATCAAAGAATTTCGAACTTATTATTAACTCAAAAGCAGATATTTTACCAGGAAGGGGCTATTTTTGTGCTCCCGATCGATTTTGAATCAATGTACGGAGATTATTCCACACAAAGGGAATCAAGATCCGTACATCCACCCATCCGATCCATTGTGAGAGTGTCACATAGACCCCGACACCGATCATCGCCATCAATGGAATGGACCACTCAAATAAAAACCAGCCTATTCCCGCCAACCCCACCAAAACAAGATACAGTAAAGAGGGAAAAACCACCGCTGAAATGGAAAATCCATTTTCCGCTCTTTTACACAGTCCCACATTCACCGCCAACATAAAAATACGGCTCAAAAATAAAGCAAGAACCAATCCCCAAAGCCCATAATCCATTATGAAAATAATCATGGCCCCCAGCAGAAAAAGAGTAAACGATACATTTCCCCAGAAATAGTAATGGTTGGTGTTTTTGACCGAAAAAACAACACGCGGGAAAGAAGCGTTGATTGTTCCAAGGACAATATACAAACTCAGCCCCCAAAAATAAGGAATGGCCGCAGAATATTCGGGGCTGTACAGCATCCAGAACAGAAGAGGGGCAACGGCAACGGAAAGTCCTCCCAAAACACTCATCACAAAAGCGGTATAATGATTGTGTTGATTCAGCATCTGGATAAAGGCCGATTTTGATTCCTGATAGGTGCGGACGGAAACCACCTTTAAAGTATCCAGATAAGGATCCGTGAACGAGAAAATGAGTTTCAATGTGCGCTCCGCGGTGTTGTAGAGACCGATTGAAAAGGCATCCAAGAAACGCCCAATGATGAGGAGCGGCAAATTGGAAGTCAGCCCTTTAAAAAGCGAGGTGGCGATAAGCGGTCGCCAAAATTTCCATACCTCTCGCTCCAGTCGGGGGCGCCCCCATTTCAAATAGGGACGCAAAAACCATAAAGCCAGAGCCGTTTTTAGTCCTTCGGCGAGAACATAGGCGGCAATCAACCCTTGCAATCCCCATTGAAGCTCTGTGAAAAGAATCACCAAAATAAGATTGGTCACGGCCCCGGCGATGCGCAATTGAAACACGCTCATAAACGACTGGTCGGACAGAAGAAATTGGCTGAGGTTGTTCACCAACGGACTGATCAATACAAGCAGTGAGGCGCCGAAAAGGAGTGCGCCCAATTCGGGTTTTTGAAAATAGCCGGTGGCAATCCAGTGCGCGCCCCATGCCATCAAAACTGTAAAAAGAAGGCCGTTGACCAGAGAAAATAGAACGGAAGAAGATAGAAATTGTCCCACGTGAGCCGCTCCCTTTTTTTGATAGTGCGGAAAGTATTGAAGGATCACCGATCCATAACTGGGAAGGGTGAATCCGGAGAGCATGAGCGCCGTTCCGGTGGCGATGGAAAAAAGTCCAAAATCCTCGACGGAAAAAAAGTGAGTGATCACAATGATGCGCAGCACTTCAAAAACTCGACTGATGAGATCACCCAAAGAAAGAATGCCTGTGCCTTTGAAGATGGTGGACATGCGGACAGCTTAACACAGCCCGAACCATCTCAAAATGGCGTTGCACGGCGGGGTGATAGTGAGAGTTGGTTTTGCATGATGCGGGCTTTTAAGCGAAGTCCGCTTTGAGGCAAGCGTTTGCTCCATTATACTGGGCTCATGAAAACTTATTTGGTGACCGGAGGAGCAGGGTTTATCGGCTCACATCTGGTCGAAGCGTTAGTCTCGAAGGGAAAAGTAAAAGTCCTGGATAATCTATGCACGGGGGCGTTGGAGAATTTGGATTCCGTTAAAAATGAGGTGGAGTGGATTGAAGGATCGGTGGAAGATGTGGGACTGCTCTCAAAAGTCATGCGGGGCGTGGAGGTGGTTTTTCATGAAGCAGCGATCGCCTCAGTCCCCAGTTCTTTCGAGGATCCTTTGGGAACCCATGCGACCAATCTCACCGGAACGCTCAACGTCTTATGGGCGGCCAAGCAGTGTGGGGTGAAACGAGTGGTTTATGCCTCTTCCGCGGCCGTTTACGGGAATATGGCGCGTTCGCTCCAATCCGAACTCAATACTCCCCATCCTCTCTCGCCTTACGCCATTCATAAGCATGCGTCGGAACAATACGCGCAACTTTTTTCAGCTCAGTTCGGGCTCGAAACCGTGGGGCTCCGTTATTTCAATGTGTTTGGCCCAAGGCAAGATCCGCGTTCCTCCTATTCGGGGGTTATTTCAAAATTCATCGAACAAATGACTCAGGGGAAAGTCCCTGTGATTTTTGGCGATGGACAACAAACGAGGGATTTTGTGTATGTGAAGGATGTGGTAGCGGCGAATCTGTTGGCGGCGGAAGCCGAAGGGGTTTCTGGGGAAGTGATGAATGTGGGGACGGGGAAATCGGTGAGTCTTTTGGAATTGGTTGAAACGATAAGCCGAGTGTTGAATGCGACGGTTGCACCTCAGTTTGAGTCCGCACGCCCCGGCGATATTCTTCATTCGTGTGCTCGTATTGAAAAGGCTCAGCAGCGGTTGGGTTATCAACCAAAGTATTCTTTGGAAGAGGGGTTAAGTGATTTGACATTACAGATGAGCCGAAGATAAAGTGATTCGGTATGGAAAAGGTTTTTATCATCATTCCCGCGTACAATGAGGAAAAAACACTCGGAGGGGTTTTGGAATCTCTCAAAAAAGGCGGTTACCACAACCTGCTTGTCGTGAATGACGGGAGCCGAGATGGAACGCAAGAGGTAGCGGAGCGGCATGGGGTTATCGTACTTCGTCATGTCATGAATCGGGGGTTGGGCGGAGCCTTGGGGACGGGCCTCCAGGCGGCCAAAGAGTTGAAGGTCGATATTGCCGTGACCTTTGATGCGGATGGGCAACACGCGGTGGAAGACATTAGGAAAGTGCTTGAGCCGATTCAAAAAGGGGAGGCGGATGTGGTGATTGGGTCGCGCTTAATGAATCCTGAAGGCATGCCATGGTTTCGCCAATTGTTTAATTATGTGGGGAATTTCATGACCTTTGCATTGTTCGGTTTGTGGGTGAGTGATAGTCAGTCTGGCCTCCGTGGTTTTTCTAAAAAGGCGCTCGGAAAAATTCAAATTCGCACCAATCATATGGAAGTGAGTTCCGAAATCATCCGCGAAATTCGTGTGAACGAACTCCGTCTCAGAGAAGTGCCCATCCGGGCGATCTATACCGATTATTCTCTCTCCAAGGGGCAAAGTTTATTTGTGGGAGTTAAAACGTTATTTAAACTCATCATGCATCGTCTCATGAACTAAGGAACCTAATAGGTAATTTATGGAAATTCAAATTGTTGTCACCCTCTTCGTCCTTTTCGCCGCCAGTCGCATCATTTTGCAGTATAAAAATGAGAACGTCAGCAAGCGGGCGCTTATTTTTTGGCTGATCATTTGGGGGATTGTGACGGGGGTGGCGTTTTGGCCGAATTTGGTGGATCGTTTGGCTCGGTATTTCGGAGTGAGTCGCGGGATCGATGTGGTGGTTTATTTTGGCTTGGTCGCTTTGTTTTATATGATTTATCGAGCGTATATTAAGATTGAGCACTTGGAGCGTGACATCACGAAAATTGTCAGGAGCATTGCCCTTAAAGATTTGGATAAAAAAGAATGAAGTCATGAAAATTCTTCTCATCACGGAATATTATTGGCCGCAGGTGGGAGGGGTGGAGGTCGTGTTTCAAAATTTGGCGGAGCGGTTGGTGGCGGAGGGGCATGTCGTGGAAGTGGTGACGTGCCGATTGAAGGGTACGGTGCGTAAAGAGGTGCGGGGTGGGGTTACGATTCATCGAGTGCGGGTGCCACGGTTGGCCGACCGTTATTGGTTTAGTCTTTTGAGTATTCCGACCGTAATACGATTGGCAAAAAAGAAGGATATTATTCACGGGACGGTCTATGGAGCGGCGTTCCCCACCTGGTTCGCGGGAAAATGGTGTCATAAAAAAACAGTGCTGACGATTCATGAAATTTTAGGGTCGCAATGGAAGAAAATGCATCAGCGAAAATTGTGGTTTAAACTCCATCGATGGATGGAAAAAGTATTGTTGAAATTGAAATTTTCGGCCTATGTTGCGGTGTCGCAGTCCACGCATAAGGAGGCTCGCAAGATTCTCCCGTCGCGACTTCCGCTTAAAACGATCCATAATGGAATAGATGAGTCGTTTAACGCTAAAAAATATGATCGGAGGACACTGAGGGAAAAATGGGGGTGGGAGAAGGACTTTATTTTTTTATATTACGGTCGTCCCGGAATTTCAAAAGGGGTTGAGTTTTTGGTGGAGGCGGCTTCATCCATCTTGAGAACGTTTTCTAAATCCAAATTGGTGCTCGTGCTTTCCCCTCGTCCCCACTCAGGCCATCAAAAAATAAAAACGCTCGTTGAAATCATGCATTTTGGAGATCAAATTGAAATTTTATCTCCGCTGAATCGAGAGACTTTAAATGAAATCATTGTGGCGGCCGATACCGTCGTCGTTCCCTCTTTGAGTGAAGGATTTGGATTTTCCGCGGCGGAAAGCTGCGCATTAGGGACTCCGGTCGTGGTGAGTCGGGTGGCTTCCTTGCCGGAAGTGGTGTCCGGGAAAGTGATTTTTGTGGAGCCGGGAAATGTTAAAAGTCTGGAGGAAGGATTACAGAAAGCGGTTGAAGGAAAATTTGAGCGGATTCCCCGAAAACACTTTTCTTGGCAAAAGAATGTGCAGGAGCACCTCAAGTTGTACAAAAGTCTATCCGTATAGTTTTTTGGGCAATTTATTCCACCGAAACGGTTTCGGCGGTCTTGGACATTTCAGATTGAACGTTGCCTTTTTCTTGTCGTAAAAGGTGAGAGAAAAGGTGCATGTTATCTTTCACCCATCCATACAGTTTTTCAACTCCTTGCTCCACGGATATTTGGGGTTTCCATCCAAAATTCAATTCCGCCTTTCGAATATCACAGACAAAAACGGGTTGATCGCCCGGGCGCCAGTCGCTAAACGTGTGGGGTATTTTTTTACCCAAAAAGGATTCCAAAAACGCCAGTAGTTCGCGCAGAGACATTTGATGCTCGGATCCTCCTCCCACGTTATAGATTTGTCCACAGGTCCGATTAATCTGTTGAAAAGCCGAATCATAGGCGTTGATCAAATCCTCGATAAAAAGCACATCTCGGACCTGTTTCCCGTCACCATAAATGGTGATGGGTTGGTTTAGCAGGCTCGCAATCGTGAACCAAGCCACCCAGCCTTGATCTTCAACTCCAAACTGACGGATGCCATAAATGCACGATTGTCGAAAAACAATCGTTTTGAGTCCATAAATACGATGGTAATCCCGTACATACTGGTCGGCGGCTCCTTTGCTGCAACCATAGGGCGAATGAAAGTCCAGGAGTCGGGTTTCCGAAATCCCATAGGGCATATCGATGTATTCATAGCGACCGTTCATTTCGTGGGTTTTGATGTCTTCCATGCCGCCATAGACTTTATTGGTGGACGCATACAGCAAGACGGCGTCGGGATTGGCGAGGCGCATAGCCTCCAGCACATTGAAGGTGCCGAGAGCGTTGATTTCAAAATCTTCCCGGGGATTGGTCACAGAAGTGGTGACCGCCACTTGCGCCGCTAAATGCAAAATGTAATCACTTTTTTTCACCGCAGCGTTTAAATCGTCCAGATCGCTCCGAATATCTCCCGGAATGAATTCCAATTGATCGGGGTAGCGTTCCTGAATCCATTTTAAATTTTCCGAGGTCCCCTGACGGGAAAGATTATCAAAAATAATCACTTTTTCACCCCGTTTGAGGAAAAAATCGGCAGTATTGACGCCGATGAAGCCCGCCCCGCCGGTGATTAAATACGTTTTCATGGAAGGTAAGTTAGCGGAAAAGCTTTGAAATTTCAAGGAAGTCCCACGAAACTCCGTTATTCAACAATATCTTGATAGATCTCTTCCACCCGATCCACAATGCTCTCCCATGAGTACCGCTCTTTCACCAAAATCAGTGCTTGTTTGGAAATGTGATCATACGATGTAGTGTTTTTCATCAACTCGGTTACGGCTTTGGCTAAAGCCTCGGGATCATTCGGGGGTACCAAACGACCGGTCTCTCCCTCTTTAACAAAATCCAAAATCCCCCCGCTGGGACAGGTCACCACGGGTAAGCCACACGCCATCGCTTCGATAAAAGAAACTCCAAACCCTTCGGCGCGCGAGGGTCTCACAAACAAATCCGATTGTCGCAATAAATCCGGTACTTGGTCATGACGAAGGGTACCGATGAAATCCACATGTTGGTCGATCCTCAACTGTTTCACCAGGGCTCGCAACTCTTTTTCAAGCGGCCCCTCTCCGGCAATGGTGAGGTGGGCATGAGGATGCTCACGCATCAATAAACCAAAGGCGCGGATTAAAATATCGATTCCATTCCGGGGAATGAGTGTTGAGGTGGTCACGATTTTAAATCTTTTTTCTATTCCTCGAGCTTTGGCATCCGTTGGAGGATAAAATTGCGACGTATCCACGCCATTGGGCACAATTTCAGCCCGTGCGCGGGGCGCCATTTCCAAGCTTCGTGTTTTTGAATAAGTACTCACGCAGGCCAATGCCGATGCTCGACGTAGGGCGTATTGCGCAATGGGTTTGAGTGTTTCCTGAATCCACCGATTGATAAATGCGGGCACGAACGGCAGGTGCAGCACCAACTCTTCTTTGTACGCCAAAGGATTTTGGACCGTGAGATAATGGGGAATTCCGGTGGTGCGGTGCAATCGTGCTCCGATAACCCCCAACGTGAAGACTTGTTTGGAATGAATCACATCCACTCGATGTGACTTTAAAAATCGTCGAATCTTTCGTAACGCGGCGGGAATATAAAGCATCAGTTTTAAATTCGGAATTTGGGGGCAGCGCACCGGGTGTACCGTGACATTATCGAAAGGAAAAAGCACCTTGCATCGGTCGGTTTGTCCCACGAAAACATGCTGGTGGTGTCCTTTGCGAGCCAATCCACGGATGACTTCAACAATATGCACCTCCGCCCCACCGAGGTCATTCGGATTCAGTTCGCCGACAATGTGGAGAATCGTGAGAGGAGTTTTCATGCTTTTATGTAGAGTCAATAATACCGGTACGCCAGTCGAGTGAGGGTTTGCACCACGCGGGAGGGGAGAGGACTTAAAAGGGTGGCAATGGCAGTCTGGAATGGTGATGAAGTGGACTCATGCTCGTTCGGTTTTTGGGGATGATTCTGAACGGAAAACAAAGGATATTCTTCGCCCCCCCATCTTTTTTTGAAAAAGTGATGTGGGGTGTTACGAATGGTACTGCCAAAATCGAGAATTTGAATATCCGAGTCGGCGCAGGCGTAGTCGAGCACGCTTCCATAAACCGCATTATTGCAACCAACGGAAAGGAATGCTTCATGGGAGCCATTGCTCAAAAGATAAAGTGTATTCTTAAAGCGGAACGTGATCATGCCCGCAACAGGGATTACTTTTTTTGAATCCTGCGAATGATTTTTAAGTGGAGAAAATGAAATAAAAAGTTTACTTTCTTGAGGAAAATGCCGACCAATGGATTCAAAAAAAGTTTGGGGAAAAGCGAGTTTTTTAAGCCGAAGTAGGGTTCGATAAAATAATGGATAATAGGTGCTCACGGTTTCCGATGAAAGCTCAAAGCGTTCCGTCGTGATTCCGGCACGTGCAGCTTTGCGAATCAACTCGCGGGTTTTACGATGGACGTATTTTTTTAAAAGCGCATCAAACGGTAAATCGACCGGAAGCCGAAAACTACAGAACGGCGAAATTTCACTCCAACCCTCTGGCAAAGGAAGCGACGTTTGGGTCAAAAGTTCCAATCGACCACCCTTTAAAAAATCAGACACGCGGTCTAAAAATTCAGAGTTCATTTCCGGACCATCGGTTAAAGGGCCTGCATAGTCCGCGAAGGGAATGGAAATCCATCGTTTTCGTGGGCCAAATCCCATTTTGAACAAGGGTAAAATTCCGCACAGCCGATGGGCACGAAATAATCCAAAATAAAACGGAGTGTAGCTATAGGTCTCAAAAAGTATGTCGCGCCAGGCCCACCGATGAAAAAAGGTGGCGTACGGATGATGTTCCACGTACGCTTCCCATTCATCGCGATTTTTTTCATTTAAAAGTTTAAGGCTCAACGTCATAGCAGTTTTTGAAGGGTGGATTGAAGTGTTGAAAAAAGAAAACGAACGTCGGATTGAGTATACTCGGGTTTGATCGGTAGATTCAAAATCGATTGAGACAAAAGTTTGGCATGAGGATGATTGTTATGAGGGGCGTTGGCCCAAAGTCGATCGACAAAAATGCCTTGTCGTCGAAGTTCAAAGCAGAGAGGATCCCGTAAATGAGAAATATCAGGTTTTAATCGCATGTGCCAACGGAAGTTGGAAGCCCGGTCGTTTGCATGTGAAAGTTGAGGAAGAATAAAATAGCGGTTGTCGCTCAATGCTTCATACCATCGGGCGACCTCACGTAGTTTTGATCGATTTTTTTCCAGAGTGGGATAGCCGTAGGCAAACAGCCGCTTAATAACATTTGAGGCGCGAATTGCCTCAAATGAAGCATGAGATCGTTTGTCTTTTGCGGGGGGCAACGGAGTGTGGCGACGCAAAAAATCAAGCGGCCAATGAGGGAAAATGGAAAGCCGCATCAAGGCTCCCCATTTTTCTCCGGTGATAAACGTTGCTTCGGGACAATCGGTATATGCGGCTTGAAAATCGTGTTTTGCACTCCATAAGAGTCCTCCGGAAAAGTTGGGTGTTTGTTTGTAAAGACTCAAAAAAGAAAAATCGCCCTGGGTCCCAATCGGTCTTCCTTTCGACTGAGTTCCCCATCCATGAGCACAATCTTCAAAAATAATTCCTTTGTAAAAATGGCGGAGTGCTTCGACGTCGGTGGGCATCCCCAGAGTATG
This sequence comes from uncultured Candidatus Peribacteria bacterium, assembly GCA_964436935.1. Taxonomy (GTDB): domain Bacteria; phylum Patescibacteriota; class Gracilibacteria; order UBA1369; family UBA12473; genus CAYTES01. The sequence continues at coordinate 21,744 of CAYTES010000012.1, forward strand.
GGAAACCCAAATTCCTCCAATCTTTGAAAGGTCCATGGCCCTAAGGGCTTGAAAAGAGATTTGATAATCTTCCAAATTCACGTCCACCAATACCGGCTCTATGTTGCACGACTCCATGACTTCCAAAACCACAGGACAAATGAAAGCCGGCACAATCACTCGTCTATGGGATAAGGAAATCTGACGAAATAAGAACGCCATTGCACTACAAATGGAAACGAAGGCATAGGAGGATGGCAGAGAAATCTCAGAAGACGAGGAGAATAGTCCCTTCAGTGGAATCGAATCCAAAACGTCAAAGCGAGTCATGCGAAGTTTTTAAAGTAATCGGTCACACAGTCTGGAAAAAGTGAGCGGGCTCAGTGTGAATGTATCACGAAGTTTTTTCACAAATTGATCCAATTTTACATAAGCTTCTTTCCATAAAACAAGCTCCCATGAATGCGCAAGGAAAACAAGGTGGGGTTGTATTCCATTGGCAATCTGATACTGCAAAATGTGTTCCACCATCTTCCATATTTCCTCCTCCGGCTGATGGCACAGTTGATACAGGTTGAGGACTCTATACTCGCCCACGGGAAAAAAGCGATGCCAACGAATATGGGCAACAGGATCGGTGCTCACCGGAACGACTTTAACATCGCTCTTGTGATGGGGTAAAAGGTTGCTTCCTTTAAAAACGGGAGAAGAGGAGTCGTATGCAAATGACGCTTGTTGGAGGGCGCGATAGGTGCTTGGATCCACAATCAGATTGGGGGCACGGAAAGAGGCGGGTCTTGGAAGTCCGATTTTTTTAAAATTGGCGATACACTTTTTGAGCGTGGCCATTCTTTCTTTAGTCGGCAAGTAGGTTTCCGGAGAGAACCAGGTCGGTTTGCCCCAGAGTTCATGATGGTACCCGTGAAGGCCGATTTCATGGTCATGTTTGATCATTTTTTTGAGAAAAGCCTGAGTTTGTTGGGATGCTTTTTCCGGAATATCTCCTTGTAAAAAAAGCGTGGAAGGGAGGCGATGTTTTTCCGTAAAAGGTAAAAAGGTTTCTTCAAATGCATTCAGTGTGGAAAAAAAATGTTTTCTCGATCCCGAACCGTGATCCTGTTCCGTATCAATGGTGAGAGAAAAAAACACTTCTTGCGGGAGTGCTATATTTTTTAGTCTCTTTTTCATTTTTTCTTTTTTTAAATAAAGAAACGGAACCGCCCAAGGCATTCGAGAATCGAAGCAGGCATCTAGAAAACGATAAAAAAAACGAGAGACAGAAAAAATCATGATGGCGGAACTATAACACCAATTTAACCTTTTGCGGTCTTGAAATTTTCAAGGGTTCCTTGAAATTGTCAAAAGCTGCTAAAATCCACGCATGAAACTTTTGATCACGACACCCATTTTCCCCCCCGAAATTGGAGGACCGGCCACCTATGTGTACGAACTCTGCCGGCGATGGAAGGGTAATCATGATATTGCGGTCATTACCTTTGGAGAAACCGTTAAGCCTCTCTCCGGGATTTCGATGACCGTTATTCCGCTCCGGTACCGTTGGTTGGGCAGTGTTCAGCGTCAGTCTCGTTTGTTGCGGCAAATCCTCAAGCAGGGCCGTACGGTGGATGTGATTTATGCCCAGGGGCCTTTTGTGGTCGGTCTCATGTCCACACTTGCCGCTCGTTTGTTGCGGAAGCGGTTGGTGATTAAATTTGTCGGAGATCTCACTTGGGAAAACGCTTTTGGGCAGGGAAACACGCAAAAATTTCTGGACGAGTTTTTGGAGCACCCCGATACGGGGTGGATCACTCGTTTGAAAATTAAAATTCAAAAGGCGGTTTTTCATGCGGCGGATCGTGTGGTGGTGCCTTCGCAGTATTTGAAAAATGTTCTGAGGACACATTACGCTCTCCCGGAGAATAAAATTAAAGTCATTTATAATGCCATTGAACTAGAAAAATTACCCTTCAAGCCAAAGTCTGCAGCGCATCGGATCAGTCTGCTCACGATTGGACGTTTGGTGAAATGGAAGCATGTGGACCAGATCATTCAAGCCCTTCATGGCTTGAGTTCGGAACAATTTCATTTGAACATTATTGGGGAAGGGCCGGAAAAAATTCATCTTCAGAGAAAAGTGAAGGAGTGGGATTTGGAGAGAAAAGTTACTTTCCATGGTTCCCTTCCGCATGAGGCAACCGTGGAAATGTTGGCCCGCGCCGATGTGTTTATTTTGAATTCAAGTTATGAAGGGTTACCCCATACGGTAATTGAGGCCATGCTTTGTCAGACACCGGTCATTGCCACGAGAATTCCGGGTACCACAGAAATCGCACGTGAAGGGCAAACGGCTTTGCTTGTTGAAAAAAATAATGTTACAGAATTGATGAATGCCGTTCGATGGATTGTCGATCATCCCCTGGAAATCCGGGAACAAGTTCAACGGGCTTACACCTGGACGAAGCAGCGCTTCAACTGGGATGAAAATCTTAAGAATCTTGAAAAAACTTTAGGGAACCGATGAAAAACACCCTCCCAATTCTAAAAAGCATCTTTTTTCCGCTGGCATCGTTACTCCTCCTCCCCGTATCGGTACCTGATACGACCTCGTCGTCGTTCCTTGCCAGCAAAAAAAATCTTGCTTTTTATTTATAGCAAAGGCATTTTTCAGAGGTTCCTTAGAAGATCCCCATCATGAAAATTAAATTTGACCGTTCTCTTTTCAATAAGCCGTTTTTAAAAGTTATAATTTTTGTGGGAATCGCATGGTCGATTCTTTTTTTGGGATTCGTTTATTATTTTTTCAATGTGATATCCAAAGATGTCGAGCGGCATGCATTGTGGGAGAAAAAGATCGGTTGGATGATTCCTGCGGTAAATAGTGTGCTCAAAATTTCAAATTTTTTCTATTTTCCAACTCTTTTTTCTCCGTCGGATTTACCCGAATATCGTATTTTCATTGAGGACGATGAATTGGAGGAGCTGAATGAAAATATTCAAGCCGTGGTCCAGGCGGGTGCAATCACCGATGAGAATAAAGATTTTGTGGGAATCACGCTGGAGTATGAGGGTGAAAGCTACGAAGCCAAATTGAGGGTTCGGGGGGATTCTTACATGCATTGGCGTTATCCCAAAAAATCCTGGCGCATTGAATTGAAAGATGGAGAAACGATTGGTGGAATCAATGAATTTAATCTCATTATTCCGGAGGATCGACAGTACGTGGGGGAACAGTACAGCAATTATGTGGCACAAAAGTTGGGTTTACTGGTTCCCCATAGCGAATTTATTCAGTTGGAAATCAACGGAAAAAATCAAGGAGTCTATTTCTTGGTAGAGCAATGGTCCAAGGAATTCTTGGAACGCAATGAAAAAGGTGGCGAAAGCAATTTGTATGGAGCCTCGGATGACGTAAAGGCGATCAATCCCGATTTAAACCTGTTCAATGATGTTCGATTATGGGATAAATACACAAGTAATGATCTGGAGCCTGAAAATTCCTATGCGGACATTGCGGTGCTCATCGAGACGTTGAAAGAGAATGATCCGGTGGCATTCAAGGAGAAAATAGAGCGTATATTGGATGTGGCAGCTGCATTGAAATGGCAGGCGCATTCGGTTTTGATGGCCAGTCGACATCAAGAGAAAAATCACAATATTCGACTCTACTTCGATCGCACGATTGGGAAATTCATTCTCATTCCCTGGGATGTGGGGCAAGGTCGTCCCGATACTCCCATTGATTCTAATTACAACCCATTGGTCAATAAATTATTGTCGGTGCCCGAATATGTGCAACGCCGCAACGAGATTTTATGGGACTATGTGAAAGACGATGAGCAGTCGAAAGATGACCAAGCGTATTTTTCCAAAACGGTGGATCAAATGAAGGCTGAGTTTTATCGTGATTACAAGAAGCGCCCTTTCAATTTGAGTTTTGATTTTTGGAATCATGTACAAAAAAGATGGATTAAAGAACGTTATATGTTGATCCGCAACGCTTTGAAAGAATCGGAGGCATCGACCTTTATGGAATTGGGAAATCTCTCCATGCTTCATATTGTTACCAATGGCTTTGCGGGGGTATCGGTTGAAAAAATTATTCTCGAAATGGAGCAAGGATTTAAGCCGGAGAATGGAGAAATACCCGGACAATTCTTTTGGGATAAAAATCAGAATCTCATTTGGGATCCGGAAGACGAGACTATGGGAGCGGCAAGCTGGAATGAGCAGAAGCAACAATTTGAATTCGCGATGGATTCCTTGATCTTCAATGCCGAGCGGATCATTCCCGAGGGGACATTGGAGACTTTTGCGCTAAAAAATTCTCACCATCATTTGTTCTGGGTGTATCCCAAACTTTCAACTTTTCCCCTTAAAAATGTAAAGGTGGAAATGGTGAATTCGATTACCGGAGAGTCTGTGATTGTACAAGAGGACCCCATGCGCTGGACCGAAAATGCGACATTTGAGTATTGGGATCGAATGGATGAATCAGTGGATTTATTTTTAAAGCGGCATCCTTCACTTGTTGCAGTGGATGGCCAAGTCATTACCTTTAATTCAAATGAAGTTACTCTTTCCGAAACATTGATTGTTCCTGTGGGTATTGAGTTGGACATTCAACCCGGAACGGTACTCAAATTGGGTCCCGGCGTCTCTATGATTTCGTATGGAGTGATTAAGGCCCTTGGCACCATTGAGGCTCCCATTGCCATTCAATCGGCGATTGCGGGTCAACCCTGGGGTGTCATTGGTCTTGCGGGGAAGGACAGTTCTGGAAGTCGCTTTGACAATGTGCGGCTTGATAATGGCAAAGACGCTTACATCAACGGGGTGTATTATTCCGGAATGTTTGCGGCGCACTCCACCGCAGTGGATTTGAATTATTGTTCATTCACTCAGGCCAATGCCGACGATGCCGTGAATTTAAAAAATAGTACGGGAAAAATTGAGAATTCTTATTTTTATAACAATCATTTCGATGCGCTGGATGTCGATTTCCCGCTTGATATTCTCATCGCGGAGAATCGTTTTGAGGATAATGGAAATGATGCAATTGACGTGAGTGGAGGAGAGAAAATACTCATCCTCAATAACCGGATTCGGGGTTCGGGGGATAAGGGAATCAGTGTGGGCGAAGCGGCGAACCCATTCATTATTAATAATTTAATCACCGACGGCAATATTGGGATTGCCGTTAAGGATTCCGCCGAGGCCAAAATAGCCCATGTCACGATCCTAAGGAACGGAGTCGGCGTTGCCCTGTATCGTAAAAAGAAATTATTTCAAGGAGGAATGGCCACGATCTATAATAGTATCCTCTGGGAGAACGAGGTGGAAGTGGAACGGGATCCCGATTCAACGGTTAACCTTCATTTTAGTTCGGTGGAGGGAGGTTTCGAGGATGAGTCGGTTGAGGAGAGGGAGCCCCAATTTAAATCGGATGGCTCTTCATTATTGAGCGGTGGAAATAGTGATATTCTTGCAACGTGGCTGGGAGTGGAAAGTATGAATGTATCTTTTCTGGGTTATTCTCCTGAATTCAATCATGAACCGTAAATCACACAAACTTCATTTCCGCCGGTTCGAGTTCAAGTACCGCATTTCCGAAGAATTGGCGGGATTGATTCAGTCCAGTCTCAAAGGCCATATGCAGGTCGATCCTTACGCCCATTTGTGTGAGTTCAATCGGTACGAGGTTTGTAGTCTTTATTTTGATAGTCCTTCTTTGAATTACTACCAGGAAAAAGAAGAAGGATTGAAAAATCGAAAGAAAATAAGATTTCGCTTCTATCGAGGAGTTACCACTTGGAACGCCATTTTCCTTGAGATCAAACGCAAAAAGAATTTGTGTATCGTGAAAGATCGACTCATCGTCAGACAGAAAGATGCCGAAGCTTTTTTAGAAAACGAAAATTTCACCGATATCCTTAAATGGTGTAATAAAAAAGATCCTTTATTGGCGGAAGAATTTGAGCGTGAATATGTATTGAATGGTTTACAGCCGACCAGTACGATCATTTATGATCGGGAACCATGGATTTCCAGCGACTATGAGCATTGCCGAGTAACCTTTGATCGCAATATCCGAGTGAGAACTCCGGAAGATTTTTTTGGAAAAGAAGAGAGAATGGAATCCTTTTTGTTGTCTTCCGATGAGTTGGTGATGGAGATTAAATTCAACGAAACGCTGCCGTATTTTTTTAAGGACATCATTCAAAAATACAATTTGAGGTATGAGCCTTACTCCAAATATTGTAATTCCATTCGGAAAATGATAGCGTAAAGCAGAAAAACTTTTTTAATTAAAAGAAAAATGAGCGAATTATTTGAGGTTACTTCATCCATCGCTTCGCCTTATTCGGCAATCATGATTGTGTTCAATATCGTGTCGACATTTGTGCTGTCCTTGGTTGTTGCTCAGGTGTATCGCGCCACGCATCGCGGGGTGGCCTATTCTCAGTCTTTCATCTTCACGCTTATTTTTTTGAGTGTGATCGTTTCGCTGATCATGATGGTCATCGGCAATAATTTGGCACGTGCTTTCGGTTTGGTGGGTGCTTTTTCCATCATTCGTTTTCGAACCGCTATTAAGGAAAGCAGGGACGTGGCCTATGTTTTTTTTGCTCTGGCCGTAGGCATGGCCATGGGGACCAATAATTATCTCATCGGAGCGGTGGGAACCGGAACGATTATTATTCTTGTTTTGATTTTGAATAAATTCAATTTTGGAACACCTCATGAGGGAGATCACATTTTCCGATACAAAATGGAGTCCGATATGAAAGATGAAGAACGCCTGAATGATCTCTTTAAAAATTATTTCCGAAACAAATCGCTCTTGAATATCCAAGCGCAAAAGGGTTCAAAAGATGTCGAAATTGCCTATAAAGTGACTTTTTTGAAGAATAAAGATCCGCAGCAGTTGCTCCGGGAAATGAGTTATCTCAAAGGAGTGGGGAATGTGAGGATTTTTTCAACGTTAAATGACATTGAATATTAGGAGCTGTTCGCATAAAGTGTTTGTAATGGCAAACCTCCAAGGGGTCTGGG
>CAYTES010000013.1:0-28097 GCA_964436935.1 uncultured Candidatus Peribacteria bacterium
GTATCCCTCAGTTTGGCGCAAATTCTGATCAAATTTTTCTTCAATGGAGTACATACGCTCAACCTAAAAAAGTACTGACCAGCGGGATCCAAATATCGTTAAATTATAATGATTTTTAAAGAGAAAGTCAATAACATCCACTTGGATTCTAACCCTCTTTGGCCCACTGGTTCTGTATATAAGTCCGTATGACTTTCTCGTTCACACGCCCCACCATTTCAACAAAATAACCATCCTGCCATAAAGTAGACCCCCCACAAAAACTCTTCCAACTCAGGATACTCACTTCGTATCACTCTCGAACTTCCTCCCTTTAAGTATTTAACCGCCTCACTCACCGGAGTTTTTGCGGGAAGCTGCAGGAGCATATGCACATGGTCAGGCAACACCTGGGGCATCATCCGATGTTCCAACACTACACCCAACTTAACCATGCGCTTCGAAGCCCTGACGCCAGAACGCTTAAGAAGTGATTGGGGTTGCAGCCAAAGCCATGGAGGCTTACCCTGCTGCGGATATTAGTGGGATGAGGGAGTGGATGATGTGATATCAAAAGAACTACTTTCAGTATAATCGGTAAACCAATAGGCATGAATAAAGAATCCAGCAAGGTTAAAACTGAATAGGATGAATAAAAAAATTTCTAAAAAATAAATGTTCTCGCTTGGGGAATAAACGCGATGGGGATCAATCGTTGAAATCTCAAGCTTAATTTGATCTCCTACATCATGATGGAGAGACAAATTCATATGAGTTCGATAGGATTTCCCATTATAAAAATATTTAATTTCATAATCGCCAGTAAAGATGTCTCGTCCATCCTCATGATAATAATGTGAAGTAATATAGCCTTCTGAGGAAATACTATTATCTCGAACATCAAAAACCTTTGAAATTTGAAAAAAAAGAAGAAAAAGACATCCAATAGAAAGAAAAATAGAAAAGAAAACGAGAATTAATGGAGGACGTTTAATCGGAATAAAGAAGCGAGAGATTAGATTCATTTCACGTTATATTAAGCGAGGCGTTTCTTGGTGAAATATTATTTCCCTTTTAAACCACAGTCTATATTGACGAGCGTATTCTGAGTTAGAATTTCAGGGAAGAAACGCTGAGAGCCTAGATTTAAATCTCTTTTTTCACGATCTTTTGAGAATCGATGAACTGCGAGGAAGCAAAATATTTTCGCCAAGACGTACTTTTTAGGTACGGGGAGGCGTAAAATATTGCAGCTGACAAAGCAGATCGCGATTCTCAAAAGATCCCTTAATACAAACTTATGCCTACCGCACTCGATCCTCCCAAAATGGGCAATGTAGAAGGAGGCGGAATGTACTTCAAATGGAACGGCTCATTGGAAGAACTCTCCAAATCCCCCGTATCTTCCAAGTTTTGAGACAAACCGTAGGCGGGACAACGGGCCATGTCGCCCAAGTCGGGTGTGCCATCATCCTCCTCATATTGACCATCGGCATCTTGATCAACGGGAATGCCACTGATGTCGGTTTCGACCCAACAGTTCACAAATTCACTCGCATCGTTAAGGTCGTACTCACGAGCGATATAGGGATCAGTAGTCTCGGAACCGTCCGGCAAGATGCTGCCATCATTCCCTCCAATGGTATTTTGAGAAATAATGGAACCACCGATATAAAGTTGTTGAGTCAAAATCTCACGTCGTTCTTCAAGATCCCATGGCATCAACTGATTGGTGCGATTCAAATAATCCGACTTGGTCAATGCGGTAGGATCTCCAGCATAACGGAGCAAGCTACCGTCTGCAAAAAGGTTAATGTTAAGATCCATGACCTCGGAATGAATATAAACATTTCCCCCATTGCCCTCCGAATCTTTAAAGACAATCAATCCAAACGGCTTGGTGCCGATCAAATCATCATCAATGAACACATCGCCCCCAACCACAACCAACGTCTTGGCCGCATAATCGGCATTCAAATTATGAATCCGGGTATCTCCTTTAAAATAAAGAAGGGTAGAATTGAGCAATGAAACGGCGTTACTGGAAGGCTGTAAATCCGCAGTCAACGTATTGGTGGAAAAATCACCCTGGTACGGCTCAACTCCTTTGGTCAATTCAGAGAAACGCTTAAACAGCTCATTACGCACTTCCCGAGTGGAAAGGTCTCCAATGACAACAAGATCCGTATCCTCATCCAAAGTTTGATCAGCGGTAAGGCTGGTGATCGACCCTTCGATCACCGCTTTGAATTTATACTCATCGGCCGCAGGAACCATAAAAAGTGACCCCTCAAGTGCCGTGTGGGGTAAGTAATTGGAATAATAACGCACGGTATCACCATTGGAATTGGAATACGAAATTTCCGTTCGATAGGAGGTAGTGATATCGGCAGAACTCAACACAACATCGGTACAGTTGTTGAATTCATCGCTTTCAGTGACTTTCTCCGTATAGTCGATGCACGCTCGAACGATGTGATCTCCGGTCAACACCTGAGGCATGATCGGAGAAGTTAAGCCTTTTTCCAAGAAATCTTTATTGGTTAAGGTTTTCCAACTGTACGTCCATTCTGGGTTTTCCATGTCATCGATATAAATATAAACCGTTCCCAAATTCTTTTCTGAATCCGGAACATCCGCATTTCCGTGATTGGCCGCAATGACCACCAGCACCATGCTTTCGGGATCCACATAGATGTCATCAATCGTCATATCCGGAGAATAATTCACATCTTTGGTCAAACAATTGTTGTTGTCTTCGTTGGTTTCCGTGACGACATTTTTAGGATCAACACAGGCCACAACGGTATGCTCTCCTACTAAAATTTCCGGCTGAATCACCGAATTCCATCCATGAGTGAAAAAATCTGTATAAGTTAGCGTGCTCCAACTGTAAGTCCAATCCGCATCCGTACTACTGGTAGGATCAAATCCCGAAGGGGGATCGATATAAATATAGGTCGAACCGGTTTGTTGCTCCAAAGGAACATCTGTCGTTGTGCTGATATTCGCAACATCAACCGTTAATTCACCGCTACTTCCGATCCAAATACCGTCAACGGTCAAATCCGGATAAAGTCCAACCCGGGTATGAAACCAGTTGTTGTCCTCATTGTCTTCTTGAATAACGTTCGTCGCATCGATATGAACATCAATTTTATGATTTCCGGTCAGAGTCGTTTGTTGCCCGGTATAAAACCCATTAGGTTCATAAAAAACTTCTGTCGGAATCGTACAGAGACTGTAAGTGTGAACCAGCACATCATCAATATAAGTATAACGTTTGGGACACGCATCTCGTTCTTCTTGAGGAACGGCCACATACCCTTGATTCCCATAATTAATGGTTAACTTACCAGTGGAATCCACATAGACATCACGAATCACCATGTCCGGCTCAAACACCAAATCATAATTTTCTTCCGGAACCATGGTCGAACAAGCATCCCCGGTACATCCTTCACCTTCCACAATCATGGCATGAGCAATTTGATCCGTTACCGAACCGCCTGCCAAAGTGGTAAAAGTATCCCCCGAATCCAGCGGAACGTAATCCGTCGTACGGTCTGAAAAATCAGCCAATGCATCGGCATCCCCCCCGCCGGTCAAAAGGAAAGAAGAGGTGATTTCCGAAAAATCTTCGGCGGCTAAAAAGCTATCATTGTTATTATTATCAAAAAGGAAATCATAGGAGCCGGCGGTATCGTCAACGGCAACGGTAGACTTCACCTCAAAGTTAACTCCCTTTAAAAAATTCGACCAAACACTCACCAACCCCTCAAACATCAAATCCTGATAAGGAGAAAAAGGAATAATCGTTTCCAATGAGCCGTCGCTTTCGGTGAAATTAAGATTAGTCACTTCAATAGCCGGAGCAAATTCCAAATTCAAAGGGTCACCGCCGGTATCCATTCCCCACAGAGGAGCATCGGAAGAATCAATGGTCACATCATAGCCATCCACACTCAATTCAACCGATTCCAATGTGTAATGATTGTCATTTTCAGGATCAAAATAATAATCGATGGTACCATCGCCATCCTCATCATATCCATTCACCCCCGAAGTCGGCGCGAGTGAATGAATCGGCAAAACATATCCCTCCAAATCAGCATCATACGTCACCGCACCAAATGAAATGGCATCTCCCGTTTTTGCGATCTGATCCAAATAAACATGTGAATCGGATGTGGGAGTAACATTGATTTTAACGGCATGTGTGTATTTGTCATCAAGATATTCTCCTTCATCCACATTCCACAATTTCACCAAAAGTTTATAGCCATCCTCTCCATCGGCAAGAGGCGCCGCATCGCTTCCGGCAAGACCGTATTTGTTGACTTCATAAGGATCGGGAATCAAATACACATCGGGAATAGCAAAAACCGGAGGATTTTCAACATACAAATCTTGATCCACATTGGTTTCATCCGTCGCGTCACTGCCAAAATTAATCCAACCAATTTCATCACTCCACGCATAACCCGTCACATCCACCCCGGCATCCAGGGCAACATTAGGCCATCCTTCCGGCAACACCGTATGAACCCGCTGGGTCAAATCACAACCGGTACAGGTCCAATCAAATTGAATCCAACCGATCGTATCGCTCCACGCATAACCGCTCCAATAGGCATCCCCGGTATACGCCATATCGGAAAGAAAACCTAAATCCACTTGTGGTAAATAATCCGCATCCGCAGAATCGGAAGACCAGTTGAAATCGATCCAACCCGCGTTAGTATTCCAGGCGTATCCACTATCTCCGTACACTCGCCCCTCGGGGTCAAAACACACCCGATCTTCGGCCGCAATCGTGGTCGAAGTTTCAGGGTCACTCCAAGAAGGAACCGTGTACGCATAGGTTTGCATCACATCCGCTTTTTCTTGAGGAGCCAGCTCGCTATAATCAACATCCAAACCTTCTTCATATGCAACTTCTTCGTATGCCGTTTCATAATCCACCGTCCAATCGGCATGTTCAAAGTCCAAACGTCCACTATCCACCACCACATCCCCGGTATCTCCGGATTCTTTGGCATAATCCGAAATACCGGAAATAAAACCGCAGGGCGTATCGGGATAATCATAACCGTTGGTGAGAGGAACGAACAAAAGCATACCCAAAACCATACTCGAAATGAGACTAAAACGAGCTTTTCTAAAAAAACGGTGAGAGGAAGCCATAAATAAAAATTTTAGGAAATTTGGGTTTTATTTTTTTAAAAAATCATTAAATTATACCAAAAATTTGCCGGTATTTCAATGGATAAAAGACAAAAACCGAAAAAGTCATCCCCCTAAAATCCGGTTGAATCTGGTGGGGGTTGAGCAAAAGGCAAAAACAGGGTATAATTAAAAGATTTAAAACCAAAAAATGAGTGAGGGAAAAGATGAAACCGTTGGAATTCTAGAAGAAAATCCTCCCGATCCGCATGTGCATAATCCGGAAATCAAATTACTTGAGCTACTAACAGGGGGAGGAGCGGAAAAAGCAAATTCCATCGAAAAAACACGGGTGCAAACTTCACCGAATGAAATTTCACAGACCACCACCCAAACAGGGGTGGAGGTTTTGGCGATACTCGACAAAAAAAATCCACTCAGCTACGAACGATGGATGGAGAGAATGGAACATATCGATACTCTCATTGAAGACATGAGTGAGTTGGAAAAAAATATACGCACCATTCCATACATTAAAGATAAGCTAAAAACCAACGGGGATGATTTGGATAAGGCACTCATCGAATTACGGCTTCCAAACTGCCCTATTAAAGCCGAGGTATTGATAAAAAGTCCGATTTATTTGACTCAAATAAGACCGCATTTACTCTTCTTTGAAGATCGTTTTTTAAAACGTATTCAGGGATTGGTTTATCTTGAAGAAAAATTGGAACGGTGCCAAAAAGAAAAAACCTCTTTTGTGGGAACGGAAGTCATTGAAGGAATCTGCTTAAGGCTCGATATCGCCGGGTCAACCGAAGCAAAAAGAATAGCCGGAGGAGGAGAAATTTTTGAAGAAAAAGTAAAAAAATTAGAAAAAAAGCTCATCGACGCATTGCAAATTTATCCAGAAGTACAGTTGATCAAATGTGCAGGAGATGAAATTGTGTTTATTTGTAAAGCGAGAGAGGGAAGCACAACCGATATGAAAGAGTTAGAAAAAATCGCAGAAGGATTTTTAGCTGAATTTTTAAGAAAGTGGATCACAGAAGCCATGCTCGAATTGAGCGATGTAGAGGAAGAAAGAGCAAAAATCACATTTGCGATTCACGTTGGCGTCTCCCAACCCGGAAAAACTCGAATCAGCGTAACGGAAAATGGGAAAATAATTGTGAATGGAAAAGGATACGAGCAAGCGGGATTGGCTCAAAAATTCAACAAAGAACATCCGGAAGCATTGGCGGTCAAATACGACCCGGAGGAAATGGAACGAATGGAACTTCAAGAGTACAAAGCGCGTCAATTGCCCCCCGTATCCGCGATTCATTTTCGTGGGATTGAAAAAGAAAAATCGGTTGAAGCCTTAGCAAAGACAATACATCAACAGATGGCATTATTGGCCTCAACCGGAAATGAGGTCGCTTTGTTGAGCCGAAACATCATCCAAAAAGACGCCACCTGCGTATACGTCAAATTGCCTCAAGTGAGTACTCGGGGGAACGACTACAATCGACGGATGCAAGAAAGAGACACTGAACTTCATAAAATTGCTGAAAAATATGGTGCCATGGTTTTCTTCGAAGACAGCGAAAGTGCCATTTTTTTATTGGGAGTTGGAATGAGCTCAATCGGTCAATCACCACGTGCCTTACTGCTTGCCAATGAAATTCATGAAGCTTTTAAAGGAAGTAAGATCGGTATAGCGTATGGAGAGCTTAAAATTCAACATGGACTCGTCGGTGCAGACGTCCGAGCCCACACCGCGGATAGAGCGGCTCGACTCGCGCATTATGAAGGATTGGCAGACAATCCGGCCATCCGTTCGGATCTCAATTCCGCTTTGGATGCAGAGTCTCAGGGAATAGAAAGGATGGTCAGCCAAAGGCGAACCATTGTATTGAAAGGGATTGGGGAGGAAGAAGTAGTCTGCTTTGAAGGAGCGAAAAGGTTGAAAAAAAAATTGGGCAGAGTCATTGGACGAGAAGAAGACATTGAACGATTCAAGGGTGTTGTAGAAAGAGTAAAGGCCAAACCTGCCAAAAAACACCAATTGAATATCCAAAGTGATGAAGTGGGAATGGGGGTCACAACATTCTTAGAAGAAATCTCAAATCAATTGGGGCAAGCGGAAAATAATCTAGTGATTACCCTGGAAGAAAAAGAAGTCGCCTCGAAAGAGCCTTATCGTTATCTTAGGAAAATTTTTGAGCAAACTTTTTCCGATGAAACTCAGTTCAATGCTTGGTTGAACGCCCGTGAACGAACGGGCGGAATCGGAGAAAAAGTATTGGGGACAAAACAAGAAATTTGGTTGGGAATTTATAAAGAATTGATGGGAACCGCTGTAATAAAAGAGGGCACTACTGGATTTTTAAGTAAACCGGATGTGGCAAAAGAGTACCTGAAAGAGATGATCTATAGACTGACCGAAAGCAATAGCCTTTTTCTCATTTGTGAAGACATAGAGAGTATGGACCGAAGTTCTTACGAAATCATTAAAGAAATTTTAAAAGAAGATCGAGCCACCTTAAATCCATTGATGCTGATTCTATTGATTTCAACCGGTGAAAAAAGTGACGTGGAACGATTTGACTTAAAAGGCATCTCCAAAGCATCGGCCATAACCTTGGCTCAAGAAAAATTAAAAATTGAAAACACGCCAGGATTTCTAGATTCACGGTTGGGAAATTTTCTTAGAGACTACTTGGAACAACTCAAGGATAGTGAAAACCTTTTCAATCCTTTATTGGTGGAGGCGGCCATCAACACACTGTTGAGTGAAAAAATTGTTTCGGAAGGACAACGCATTGAAATGTTTAGGATGCCTTCATTGAAAAAAATCCCAAAACCCAACAAAAGCTTTGGTGAAATTGTGGACAGTCGCGTGGGCAACTTAAGTGATTCGTCAAAAAATTTCTTAAAATTAGCATGCCGGTATGAAAAAATCCCGCGGCACCGTTTGGAACTATTTTTTGAAGGGGAAGAAATAAACATGGAGCAAGTGGAGAAGGAACTGATCTCCACTCGCCCCCCCGTCCTGGTTGTTTCAGGGGAAAAGGGGAAAGAATACTTAGAATTCAATCAAAGATTCTTTATGGAAGCATTGAGGGATATTTTCGACATCAAAGATAAAGACGCTGCACTTAAAAAAGCCTACCGAATGCTAGCATATGAAGGACTCTTAAGCGGCGAAGCGGTCATTGTATTATGTCAAAACCTGCAAGGAATCACAACTGAAATTTTAGAAGAAGTAATCAAAGAAATTTCGGAAAAAAGAGCCGAGGAAAGTACACTGCAAGAAGAGGCGACGATCGAAAACTTAATCCAGAAAGTGGGTCCATTGATTGGGAAAGATGCAAAATTAAAAAAAATGGTAGGTGCACTCTATCTTCGTAGGATTGAAGTGGGATTAGAATTGGGAAGATCATATGCGGAAATTCA
This sequence comes from uncultured Candidatus Peribacteria bacterium, assembly GCA_964436935.1. GTDB lineage: Bacteria > Patescibacteriota > Gracilibacteria > UBA1369 > UBA12473 > CAYTES01. The sequence goes on from CAYTES010000013.1 coordinate 8,587, forward strand.
AAAGAAAATGGATGAAGCGGAAACGATGATGGAAGGAATAGAAGATATTTCTCACGAGACGCGACTCCAAGAATTGGCCTTTGAAGCCGCCTATGATTATAAAGCGTGGGAAGACATTGAAAAAAGATTCGCAAAACTGGGGGGAGTTTACGAAAAATTTTGCAATAAAAATCCTGCAAAGCTAAAATTATACAATGAAAAAAAGGCATACTATCAAGGAGGATTGGAGTATCGTCGAGCAGAAATTTTCGTGAGTAAAATCAAAGATGGAATTAGCAACACCGAAAAAACAAGACTGTACGGCGAAGCGGAAGAAGCATTAAAAAATAATGCAAGAGTTTTGGAATTTTCAAGAAAAAGCGATGATCCGCGGTTGAAAATAAAAAGTCGCTATCTTGCCTTAAATGCGGATGGCTTCGGGAAAATAAATATTCCATTCCGAAAAAAAGTCGATCAAATAAAAACGGGCATGAGAGAACATCCGGAAACCTATAGTTGTCATGTGGCGTTTGAGGGGAGAGAAAAAAAAGAACTTGAAGAATATTTGAAGAAAGGGAAAAAATTCCTAACAGACTTAGAGACGGATCATGACACAGAAATAGAAAACGCTTTAAAAAGAGAGAGCGTCTACTTGGGAGAAGCACCGATTTTTAGAAGCATGGAAGAAGAAGAGGCCTATGAAACGGCGCTCGAAAAAAGACGTGAAACATTGAGAGCGGAAATTCCAAGGCCGATTTCTTGGATTGAAGAAGTCAACTTAAGGCAAACACTTGCGCAAGCTTCCGTTGTCGTAGAACAATTTAAAGAAGGAATGGAACTCATTGAAAAAAATGTAAGAATTGTTGAAGGTAAAGGAAATATGCGATTACTGGCCCAATCCAGACTAACGGAAATGCAAACGCTAACGCCGGAAGCCGAAAAACTAAGAATGGATTTTATGAATTTACCGATGGAAACTAGAAGTACGACAGAGGGACGATACAAACTGAGAACAATTTATGAAAAAACCATGGAAGCCAAAATAGCCTACTCGGAGGTATTGCGACTAAGAGGTTTAGTTCAAGAACGGTTCATTCAAAAAGCCTACAAGGCACTGGTAGATCTTTTGATCATCCAAATAAAAGTAGCGAAAATAAATGAAGAAATAATGAAACCGCAAGATACCGCGGCATCGCTTCAGTCAAAAGGATGGATGCTGTTGAATAACAAAAAAAATTATCTCGCCAAAGGAGATCAAGAGGGCATAGAACTGGACGTATTGGAAGCGGAGCTTAAAGAGTGGCAGGCAACTGCGGCTTAAAAAGATTTTTGAAATTCCAAGTTTCAATACAAAAAGCCCCTTTTTAAAAAGGGGCTTTCAAACTCAGAAACCAATAGGAGCTAATTAGGAAGACTCGATTTCCATGAATTGAGTCGTTCCACCTTTCAAAATGGCATCTTGAAAATTGGCCATCTTGTAGGCTTGATAACTAAAAATCAAACCGATGATAACAGCACTGGTGAGTACTCCCATCCAAAACACAAAAAAAGTGTTGTTGGAAAGAGGCATACTGAGATTGCTTGATGCTTTCATGTTTATTTTGGTTTAAAGAATAAAAAAACATCATAACATTATAACACATAAAATAATAAACGGCAAATCAACAGCCCGAGGGACAACAAAGCAGGATCAAACGAACCATATCCGCTCTCGTTTTATTGCATCGAGTGATTCCCTTTATTCCTCCTCTTTCTAACCTCCAACACAATCAAAACAATGACATACACCACATTCATAAAGAGTACCGTTCCCCACGCAAACTTACGATTGAACACCATCGTAGATTCCGGATCCGGTTCCCAGCTAATCACGGGAGCATGGGGCGCCGATACCACTCCATATTTTTGTTCCGCATCATAAATGGCATCCGAATAAATACGCGGAAATTCATCTTCTTCAACATCAGAAACCAAATTACCCCCCGAACGATACAAATCAGAAGAATCCATACTGCATTCAAATCCGCTTTCCAAAATGGTGGGACAAGAAATCCACAAGGTAACAGGATCCTTCGGGGTTCAATCTTCACGCACTACCGGAACCACCATTCCCAACAAAAAGGCAACGGCTCCCACAAGAACACCCACCATGGCCGGTGTTCCCCATTTTTCCTGGATCAGAAAAACAAACATAAGCCCAAAGGCTAAAAACAAAATCGTAACGATAGGGAAGTGCTGCACCGCAAGAAAAATAAGATACTGCGATCCGTTTAAAAAAAGCGGTCCTAAGGCAAAGGAAAAAAGTGGACTGGGAAGTTCTGGTTTGATCTCAGGGTAACCCGTCACCATAATCAGTTCTTAGAGAATTTCTAAGCTTCTGTTTTACATTTTGAACACACCTCTTTACCTCCTTTTTCCACCATCAAACCTTCACACGCCTTACACTTTTGGTCCAAAGGTTTATCCCACGTCGCAAACTTACACTTTGGAAATTTATTACAACCGTAAAAAATTTTTCCGCCCTTTTTAGTCCGTCGCTCAATCAACTGACCCTCATTACAATCGGGGCATTTCACTCCGGTAAACTTCACAATCGATTCCATGTTCTTACACTCAGGGTACCCCGTGCATCCCAAGAATTCACCGTAACGCCCGCGTTTCACCTCCATCGGCTTCCCGCAATCCGCACATTTTTTACCTCCCAATTTTTTCTGAAGTTCGGCCAATGCGGCCTCCGCAGCAGGATCCGCCTCCAACGGCTTCGCATTCTTGCACGTGGGATAGTTGCTGCACGACAAAAATTTTCCAAATCGCCCCAATTTAATCATCATGGGACTGCCACACTGATCACACACCTCATCGGTCGTTTCCGTAATCACATCTTCCTTTTTAAGGGTTTCCATTTTCTCGTCCACATTGGCATGAAAAGGCCCGTAAAATTGAGATAAAAATTTATGCCAATCTTCCTTGCCCTCGGCGATATTATCCAAATCTTCTTCCATTTTTGCGGTAAATCCCAAATCCACAATCGTAGAAAAATGGTTCACTAAAAAGTCAGTCACCACCATACCCGTGTCCGTGGGCCAAAGGGCCCCTTCTTTCTTCTCCACATACCCGCGGTTCATGACCGTGGAAATGGTGGGCGCATAGGTACTCGGACGTCCAATCCCTTCCGCCTCCAATTTTTTAACCAAACTCGCTTCCGTATAACGGGCGGGAGGCTGAGTAAAATGTTGAAACGGTGTGATGGTTTTAACCCCCAAGGCCTGCCCCTTATCCAAAGACGGCAACAAGCTTTCATCATTTTCTTTTTCTTCCTCAGGATCATCCACTCCTTCAACATACAAGGCGATAAAACCCGGGAATTTCAAGGTTTGCCCTGTCGCACGAAACAAATAATCTTCTTTTGAAGTGGAAATATCGAGTGTCAAACGATCAAATACGGCGGGCTGCATCTGGCAGGCAATGGCCCGTTTCCAAATCAATTCATACAACCGATATTGATCCTTATCCAAATACTGTTTCACCGCAGAGGGCTTCAAGGTCACATCGACCGGACGTATGGCTTCATGCGCTTCCTGTGCACCCTTTTTTCCCTTGAAAAGACGCGGGGTTTCCAGTGCATAGTCGGCACCATACTCATCCTTAATCAATTTTTTAATGGCGGTGGTCGCCTGAGTCGAAAGATTCAACGAATCCGTACGCATGTAGGTGATCAAACCTTGGTGATCCCCGTCCCCCATATCGATCCCTTCATAAAGCTGTTGAGCCACAATCATTGTTTTCTTCACCGACATCCGCAATTTTCGCGCCGCTTCTTGTTGAAGGGTAGAAGTGATGAAAGGCGGGGAAGGATTTTTCTTCACTTCTTTGCGTTCCACTTCAGAAACTGAATAATCTTGAGATTTCAAAAGTTCCAAAACGCGATGGGCCTCCTTTTCCTCTGAAATTTTGATCACCTTATCCTTATGCTTATGCAACTTGGCGGTAAAAACCGCTTTTTTATCTTTCGTAGGAAAAAACTCTCCTTCAATCGACCAATATTCTTCACTTACAAAAGCGTCTCGCTCTCGCTCACGATCCACAATCAAACGGACGGCAACACTCTGAACCCGACCGGCCGAAAGGCCATAACGCACTTTTTTCCACAACAAAGGAGACAATTCATAACCCACCAAACGATCCAAAAGACGGCGGCTTTGCTGCGCGTTGATCAAATCATAATTCAAGTCACCGGGATGAGAAACCGCTTCCAAAATGGCGGTCTTGGTGATTTCATGAAAAACAATGCGATGAATCTTATTTTCTTTAAGTTGAAGCGCTTCCAATAAGTGCCACCCGATCGCTTCTCCTTCGCGATCCAAATCGGTTGCGATCCAAACCACGGTATCGGGCTTGATTTTGGACTTAAGGTCTTTAATCAATTTTTTCTTCTCCACCGGAATAAGGTAGGTGGGAGCAAAATCATGCTCCACATCAATCCCCATTTTGGATTTGGGAAGATCGCGCACATGACCCATAGAAGCCATTACCGCGTAATCTTTACCTAAAAACTTGGAAATGGTTTTGCATTTCGCGGGAGATTCCACGATAACAAGATTTTTGGCCATAGGGGGGATTGCGAGTCACTCGTTTTCGGACCTCATTAGTATAGGATTTGAATTTTTTACGCAACTATTTTAAGGAAAAAATTCAGCAATCGACAAAATAAAAAAAATATTTCAGCTGAAATTTCTGGCGTCGCCAAAAAGGTTTAAGAGAAACAACCCCTCACAAAGCCTCTAAACAAGCCATCAATCAACACTTTTAAAATTGTGGCAAGAGGAAAGAGCTTGTAAAAGGCCTCCTCTAGCCTATAATCGAATCTAGTTAATTTCTAACCCCCATCACAATGACGAAACAAGATCTCGTCAATGCAGCTGCCAACAGCGCTGGCATCACCAAAAAAGCTGCCATGATGGCTCTCGAGGCTATCCTCGAAACCATCACCAAATCCCTCACCAAGGGACAAAACGTGACGATCACCGGATTCGGAACCTTCCGAGTCAGCAAACGTGCCGCTCGCACGGGTGTCAATCCTCGAAACCCAAGCGAAAAAATCAAGATCCCTGCAATGAAAGTTCCTGCTTTCAAAGCTGGCAAAAGCTTGAAAGATGCCGTTCGTTAATTTGACGAAACCATCTCGATACTAAAAAAAGGGCCTCCATAGGGAGGTCTTTTTTTTATAAAAATCCTGGCGATTAAAAGCATCGTAAGATAAAATTGCATTAGAAAATTTTTAATTGACTGTTATGTCCGCTGAATCAGGAGAATCAGGAGAATCAAATGATGCAATCGATTACAATGAATTACCCCCTGAAAAACGGCGGGAGTTGTGCGGTATTCTTGAAAACTTCGGGGTTTTTGAAGGGATTGGAGAAATTTCTCAAGCGATGTCCACCTATGATGCAACCAAACACCTACGGCCCAACGAAGAACTCCCCGCGGCATTGGTGAATTTGATTATGCAATCCACTCAAGATAATCGTAAAAAAAACTTTTTTGATGATTATCAAGGGCTTGAAAAAGCTTTAAAACAAGCCGGCTTCACCCCAAATCAAGCGCAACAATGTTGGGAAGCGCAGCTTGAAAGTTGAAAAGAAGATCTAAAAATTGTTAAAGTGGCCACATGCACCATCGACTTCACGAATTAAAACAAAAAGCGTTTGATACGCTCTCTTCCATTAAAACCCTGGACGAGTTGAATGCTTTTGAAATCAGTATGCTCGGCAAAAAGGGGGCATTGAAAGAAATTTTGGGAGGGATCGGTCAACTCTCCATCGAAGAAAAAAAAACGTTTGGGAAAGCCGCGAACGACCTCAAAATCGAATTGGAAGGCGCGTTCGCACAAAAGAAAAATGAACTCACCGGTAAAGCCATTGAATCCTCGCTTCAAAACGATTGGATCGATTTAACCTTGCCCGGAAAAAAACATGAAATAGGCCACATTCATCCCCTTTCTCAGGTTCAAGAAGAAGTGGAAAACATCTTTCAACAAATGGGATTTTCCATCATCGACGGACCGGAAATTGAAAGCGAGTATTACAATTTTGAAGGGCTCAATATCCCGGCCCACCACCCCGCAAGAGACATGCAGGATACTTTTTTCATCGATAAAACTCCTCATCCGGAAGAGGGACATCTGGTGCTCAGAACCCACACCTCTCCCAACCAAATCCGTGCCATGAAAAAATATGGAGTGCCGTTAAGAATCATTGTTCCCGGAAGAGTGTTTCGCAATGAAGCCACCGATGCCTCTCACGAACACACCTTTGATCAAGTGGAGGGGCTTCTCATCGACAAAAACATTTCCATCGCCCATCTCAAAGGGGTGATGTTGGAATTCCTCAGTCGGCTCTTCAAAAAAGAAATGAAAATTCGGTTTCGTCCGGGTTATTTTCCTTTTGTGGAACCGGGAATGGAATTGGACATGTCCTGCGTTTTTTGCAACGAACAAGGGTGTCGCGTCTGCAAAAAAACCGGCTGGATTGAATTCATGGGCTGCGGCATGACGCACCCGCATGTGATTCGCGCAGGGGGGGCCAATCCCGAGGAAGTCCAGGGATGGGCTTTTGGATTCGGCCTCACGCGACTGGTGATGATGCGCTACGGCATCGACGACATTCGCCATCTGACCAATGGAGACATCAGATTTTTGCAACAGTTTTAACCATTCTCTGTTTAAAATCGGCCAATTGTTCCACTAAAGGAGCGGGCAAAGGATGGCCTGCCGCTGTTTTGATCTCATTGAAATAAATTGCAAGAAAACTCAAGACCCTCTCAAGTAAGCGCGAATCATCCGACGGCATGGAAGGAACAGAAGGAAACCTAAAAGAAAAATCTGCTTTGGACTTTTGCAAAGGCAATCTTGTGGGTATTCTAAAAATTTCAGCAGAGGTCATCAATACCGTGGTGTCACTAAGGGTTTGCTTGAAGAAAAAATGCAATCCATCCGAACCTTCAAGCCGGTCACTGAATTCATTCAATGCATTGGCCTCCAACAATTTTCGAAAACGATACAGGCCTTCCTGTGAAAAAACCAAATGACTTATATGAGTGGCTTCTTCTCTTACAACAGAAAAGGATCGAAAAAAATCATGGGGCAAAAAAACCGTTTCACAATCGTTGGAGGGAGAATAAAATTCAAAAATTTTATCCAATACAACGCAAAGCCGATTTAAATTTTCGAGGAGCAAAGCTTCCGACATATCGAGACCGCCAGACAAATCAAGAGACGACATGATAAAAAATTAAGAATTCTTTAAAGCGCAAGAAAAAACAGCTTCCAATTGTCCTAAAAGTAACGCCCCCAATTCCGTGGCATCAGTATGGGAAATCATTTGAGCGCGGGTGGCTTTTTCAAAAATTTCAACGGAATTTTCAGAAGGAGCGTGGGATAGGAACATAACCGCAGGCATAGTTCTTCAAAAGAAGATTACTATACCCAGAAATATGGTATTGTCAATTGATCTTGATCCGATTTGGAAAAGTATCTTCCGTTCTAGTATAAAATAGGCTCACTTCAAATTATCGACTGATTATGAAAATTTCCCTCACATGGCTCCAAGAATTTGTTGATTTTAAAATCATAGACAAGGCCTCCCTTGATCATGTGGTGGTGGGGTATGTCGAAAGCGTGCAAAAACACCCCGAGGCCGATACCCTCAATGTCGCCCGGGTCAACATTGGCGAAAACACCGTTTCCATTGTCTGCGGAGGAATCAATCTCACAGAAAAAATTCATGTCCCCGTAGCGCTTCCCGGTGCGATTCTGCCTGGCAATTTTAAAATTCAAAAATCAAAAATTCGCGGAGCAGAAAGTGCGGGCATGATTTGCGCCAAAGAAGAATTGGGATTGGGAGAAAATCCGGCCCGGAAAATCTGGATTCTCGAAAATAATAAAAAATGGGAAGCGGGCGAACCGCTGCTTAAGGCATTGGAGCTCGAAAAAGCCCATAGCCCCAAAGAACTGTCCGAATGGATCACCGAGCACACCGCGGAAGTAGAAGGAGTGGAAGCCACCGAGGAGCCGCTTCAACATGTGGTGACTGGAAAATTGATTGAATTTGAAAAAATTGCAGGTTCCGAAAAACTGCACCGTGGAGAATTTGATGTGGGATGGAAAAAAGTTCAAATCGTATTTGGTTCGGTTTATAAACTTGAACGGGGAGAAATTTTACCCCTCGCTCTTGCGGGAGCCAAACTGCCGGGGGGAGAAATCAAAATGACTGAATTGGCAGGAGTGAAATCCGAAGGGATGGTCTGTGGAGACAGTGAAATGGGAATTCAAAATTCAATCGAGGGCCTCACCCGATTCCCACAAAATACCCCTCTCGGAAAACCGATTGCCGACGTGCTTCACCTCAAGGATATCGTATTAGAAATTGACAATAAATCCCTCACGCATCGCCCGGACCTCTGGGGACATTACGGAATGGCACGAGAATTGGCGGCCATTTTAAAAAAACCGCTCAAACCCCTCGATTCTCTATTGACCTTCAAGGCAACAGACCCCTCGGAAACTCTCACGCTTGAGCTCAAAGCTCCCTCAATTTCAAAACGGTTCTCCGCCTGCATCATGACAGGCCTAACCATTGAAGAATCTCCGCAATGGCTCAAAGGAAAATTGCAAACCATTGGCATGCGTCCGATCAACAATATTGTAGACATCACGAATTTTGTCATGGCGGAATTGGGCCAACCCATGCATGCCTATGATCGAAAAAAAGTCGGTACAGATCAGTTAAAAATTCGTTATGCCGATGACGGAGAAAAACTGGAGACGCTCGACCGCAAAGAACGATCCCTACGCAAAGAAGATGGTGTAGTTGCCACGGACAAAGAAGCCCTGGGACTTGCCGGGGTAATGGGCGGGGCTCGATCGGAAATAAACAACGACACCACGGAAATCATCCTCGAAGCCGCTCACTGGGATCCGATCGTGATTCGCAAATCCTCAAGTCATCACGGCCTTCGTTCGGAAGCCTCCCAACGCTTTGAAAAAAGCCTGGACCCTGCTTTAACCGAAGTCGCGATAAAACGAGCCCTTCATTTGATTCAACAAATTTGCCCCTCAGCCAAAGTGATCAGCGCCATCACCACCGTAGGAGACTGGAAACCCAGCCAAAAATCGATCCATGTGAACCCGGCATCCGTGGTGAGTAAAATCGGAATCCCCATCTCAATACAAGAAATGGAAACCAATCTCAGCGCCCTCGGCTTTAACGTCAAAAAATCCGGCACTGGAAATTCCTCAACACTCTCCGTGGAAGTTCCATCCCATCGGGCCACGGGGGATGTGAACATCGAAGAAGATATCGTGGAAGAGGTCGCCCGCCTCTATGGATACAACAATATCCCCACCCAGCTCCCCGAACTTCCGGTACGACTTCCCATTGAAAACACCGAGCGCACGCATAAACATGAAGCTCGAAAAATCTGGGCCAAAACACTCGGCTTCACCGAAATTTCCAACTACTCCTTCTACAACGAAGAAACGTTCAAAAAAGCCGGATTGGAAGACGTAAGACACATCCGCGTTAAAAATCCGCTTTCCGCGGAACAAACACACATGCGCACCACCCTCATCCCTAGTCTATTGGAAAAAATTCGGCTGAATCAACGACAAAAAGATCAAATTTCGCTTTTCGAAATCGGGCGTAGCTACAAAGAAATCGGCGAATTCATGCCATGGGAGGAAAAATGGATCGCAGGGCTGTGCAGTCAAAAAACGAAAGGAGAAATTTTTTACCACGCCAAAGGAGCGGTAGCGCAATTTTTGGAAGAATTTAGAGCGGGGCCCATCTTATGGAAACCCTCGTCCGCACCCTCACCCTACGCGCATCCTAAAAAATCGATGGAAATTCATATCAAGGGAAAAAAAATCGGAGAAGTGTTCGGCCTACATCCCGAAATCATACGAAAATTTGAGGTGGAACATCATGTGGCTGGATTTGAAATTAATTTCACCGAGTTGGCAAAACTGGGCCGCGAAAATCATCATTTCAAATCGATTCCGAAATTCCCAAGTATATTTTTTGACATTTCATTTTTGATAGACCGAAAAACGGAATCCGGGGAAGTGATGAAGGTGATGCTCAAAGCCGATCGTCTACGGCTTATGCGGAACATTGAGTTGTTCGATGTGTACGAAGGAAAAAACATTCCGGACAACAAAAAATCATTGGCCTACCGTATCGAATTACGTCACAACGAACGAACCTTGAATGATAAGGAATTCAAAGAAACACAACAAGCTCTTTTTGAGGCCATTCAAAAAAGTGGAGGAGAAGTACGGAGCTAAAACTTAAAAAACCTCAAGATAAACCGATGCTTCTTAAGGAAGTCCCGCAAAACTCCATTTCAATTGAAAAATAAGTCATTTTTTCGAGATGTGAAGAAGATACGACGAGAAGGTTCGGCAAAACAGCTTTCGTGTAGTGAATTTAGATCAAAAATTACCGTCTCACTCGAATAAATCCTCCGGCGGGTAAAATCTTGACCCCCTGTTTTTCCATGGGGTCCAAAATCAAATTCATTCCGATGCTATCACTGGCCATATGCCCGGTAATGATGACATTGAGATGATATTTTTCAGCCTTTTTACGGGAATCTTCCGGCATATGCATCTCAATCACGGTACTCACTCCGGCACGACTCAAGGCTTCATAAATATCGTCACTTCCCGAAGTGCCACCGGTCATTCCGGTAACCGCCATCTTGCCCAATCGCGATTTTCCGGATCCCGCAAAAATCATAGGGCCCATACCCATTTTTTCCGCTTCCTGAAACTCGGGAATCTCCAAAAAGGCTTCCATCAAATCTTTGACGTAACGCACATCGGCAGTTTTCTTTTCTACGAATTTTTTAAGAAAATGATGCACGCTATTGTCCGCCGGCGTATGACAACACATGAACGGAATATCCAACAAACGAGCGCCGTCCACCGCACGATAATGGTTCACGGGATGAAGCGCTCGAACCAATTTCTGAATGCGTGGCGCCAATAATTTTTCAACCATATTAATGGAAACACCCCAATGTTCCATCACGCTTTCTTGGATGGGCATCACCTGGGTCAAATCCACCAAACCTCGGCCCTCCGGATGATGAGCCATAATCAAATCCACCGGTGTCCCCTTTTCACGCAATGCATTGGCCAGCAAAACCTCCTGCATGTCCGCATCAATACACACCATCATGGTTTTCACTTTTTGTTTCATCTGACCATACAACACGCGCGAATCTCCGTAGGGATTGGTCAGCCGTTCCATATCAAAATATTTCTTCTTATTCGAATCCATTTTTTTATGGTCCTCTTTGACTTCTTTCAAAAGCGTGTCAATTTCTTTTGCGGAACGGGGATCATTTTTGCGCCCGATTTGAAGCATAAGATCATAAATCTGTTGGAGGGTGAGAGACATTCCGTTTGAGGTTAAAAATACTAAGGTTTCTAAAGTGATTTTAGCACAAAGAATCACTCCACCAATACCCGAGTTTAATACCCAACAACTAAAAACTATCCATAGACAATACCCACTTCGCCATCGCAACGATTTTGTCTTCCTAGGAACTGTTCACATAAAGCCCTACGCTTCGCACTGGCCCTTGTTTCAATGCGTACTTTTCGCTAAAATCAAAACAAACACGCTATGAAACGTTTCAATCGACAATCTCTCCATCATTTCTGGCAAAAAATAAAACCCAACCCCTTTCTCCCGTTGTGGAGAAGGAATCTTCAATGGGCGTTGATCGGTGTGGGAGGAACCACCCTCGCGGGGGGAGCTTTCACGTTGTTGATCGCCTTCATTTTTAACTTTGGATTACCGGATCTGAGTAAGGGGGATGAGTTGTTACAAGCGCAATCAACGCTCATCATGGATCGCAAGGGGAATATATTGTATGCGCTACACGGAGAAGAAAACCGAAAAATCGTCGCACTGGAAAATGTTTCGCCCTATCTCATAGACGCGACCATCGCCGTGGAAGATGACGAATTTTACGATCACTTTGGTTTTGATATTCCATGTTTGAGCAAAGCGGTGGCGCACGAAATTTTTGGAGTTGGGATTCGTCGCGGCTGCTCAACCATCACCCAACAGTTGGCCAAAAATATATTTTTGGCTCCGGAACAAACGTACACTCGAAAAATCCAAGAACTGATTCTTTCCGTAAAAATGGAGCTTCGCTTCAGTAAAGAGGAAATTTTGGAACTTTATCTCAACGAAATTCCCTATGGAAACAATGCCTATGGAGTGGAAATGGCCGCCCAACGGTACTTCAATAAACCGGCTAGTGAGTTAACCCTGACAGAATCGGCGATTCTCGCCTCTTTACCCAAGGCACCCACTCGTTACTCCCCCTACGGAACGAATAAAAATTCATACCTCATTGCCCAATTCACGGAAGAACAACTCCAAAAGCGTCCCATCAAAACAGAGGAAGATCTGGAAGTAGAAGAATATTTTCGGGGATTGATCGGAAGCAACATTGTTTTGGCGAATGGGAACAACCTCTACATTCCGGGACGTACCGACATCGTCTTGAACTCCATGCTAGAACAAGGAATGATCACCGAAGAAGAAAAAGACATGTCCAAAAAAGAATCTTGGGCCTTAGCCTTTCAAGAATATCGCGAGAGCATCAAAGCGCCTCATTTTGTGCTCTATGTAAAAGAACTGTTGGAAGAAAAATATGGAAAAGATGTGATTGAACAAGGAGGGTTGAAAGTATACACCACGCTCGATCCGGATTTGCAGGATTTGGCGCAAGAAAAAGTGGATAAATACCGGGAGAAAAATGTGACCAACTTCAAAGCAACCAACGCCAGCTTGGTCAGTATTCAACCGGAAACCGGCCAAATTTTAGCCATGATCGGTTCCGCCGACTACTGGGATCCCGAAATTGACGGCAATGTGAATATTGCCCTAAGAGCCAGACAACCGGGATCTTCCTTCAAACCTTTTGTTTATGCTTTGGCCTTCTTAAACGGCTATGCTCCGGCCACCGTGCTGTATGACGTAGCCACTCAATTTGGTCCCGGCCAATGGCCTAAAAATTACGATGGGACCTTTAAAGGGCCTGTTTCCATTCGATACGCACTGGGCCATTCCCTTAATATCCCGGCGATCAAAGCCTATTTTCTGGCAGGCCAAGAAGAAGCCATCATTCCTTTTATGAAAAAATTTGGCATCGAATTGGATGCCTCCATTGGGTACGGGTGGCCCTTGGCATTAGGAACGGGTGAAGTAAGATTGCTGGATTTTGTCGGAGCGTACACCGTTTTTGCCAATAGCGGGATGAAAAAAGAAATTTCACCAATTCTAAAAATCGAAAACAGTAATGGGGAGGTGTTGGAACAATGGGAGGATAAACCGGGTGAAAATGTCCTAGACCCTCAAGCCGCTTATCTGATCAATAGCATTCTTTCGGACCATGCTGTGAATTTGGGCCCTCGCCTCAACATCACGGGGCAAACCGTGGCCGTAAAAACGGGAACCAGCACAAAAAAAGACGCCAACGGAACACAAATGCCAAGCAACACCTGGACCATGGGATACACCACCAAATTGGTCACCGGCGTATGGGTGGGAAATGCCGATGGTTCCTCCATGGGCTATCTGGCAGATGGATACAACACCGCCGCACCCATCTGGAATGAATTCATGACCGGAGCCCTTGCCAATGTGGAAACGGAAGCCTTTCCAAAACCGAAAGAAATTGTTGAAATGGCGGTCAGTCGAAAAACGGGTTTGCTTCCATCCAAGGACACAACGGATACCATTATTGAAGAATTCGCCAGCTTCAATGTTCCGACTAAAATTGAAAATAACTATGTAACGCTTAAAATCGATGAAATGACCGGGCAGATTGCCAACGAATATTCTCCCGATTGGTCCATTGAAGAAAAGAGTTTCTTTGTTCATCGTGCAATCATCACCACATTTCCTTCCTGGCAAGCGGGTATAGACGCATGGGCCAGTAAAAGTGATATGGAAAACCCACCCAAAGAAACCGATTCGATTCATACCGCGGAAACACTCGCCAATAGCCCCTCGGTAGTCATCGTCTCTCCCACCGCTTACAGTCGGGTGGAAGGAGGCGAACTTGAAGTGGAAGTGGACATCAGTGCGGGTAACGGCGTGGAAAAAGTGGAATTTTATCTTGGAGATGCGCTTCAATTCGTTTCCACCGAATCTCCCTATAATGGACAATTGCGCATTCCGATCAATGCAAAATCAGGAACAAAATATGACATTACCGCCTATGTTTATGATGTTCTCGGATATCGAAACTCAAGCATGATTTCGGTCCAGGTGAAAAATGATGACAATAATGACAATTCGGATGAGGTACAATCCAACCCCGATATTTCGGTAGAAACAACGGATGTATTGATTGAAGAAAATAAACCGGAAGAACAAACTCCAGAAGAAGCGGGCTTGGCAAATTAAACTATTTGCTGCTATGGTTGGACTAAATGAAATTTCTATTTCTAATTTAATGACCCTTAAATCATGGAACGTTCGTCTCTCCCAAAATACGCCTTATTGATGATTTTATTTTCAAGCTTATCATTAAGTTTAACCGGATGTTTCAACCGAGGATCCTCGGAAGAAGTAACCTTTAAGGGCCCAATTGAAGGTTGGAGTGACATCGCGTTACCGGAAAATGCGGAGTGGGAAAAAACCCTGGTTTCGGGACAAGTCGAAAACCACAGCTACACCATTGCGATGGATGAAATGGAATTATGGGAATTCATGGAGGAAGCAATGGCATACAACGGATGGACCATTTCAAAAGCATATGCGGATGGACGTGAATTCGTAAAAAATGAGGATCGAGTCAATATGAGTATAAATGGAGAAAAAGAAGGAAAACTCAACGTTTTCATTATCATCGAACCCAAAGATGCCTACATGAACAAATCCGAAAAAACAAAGGACGAGAAAGAGGAAGAACGAAACTAAAGGCGAGTAAACAAAAACTCTTTCACCTGCTTCACTGCAAACCCACGATGGCTCACCGTTGTTTTTTCCTGAGGACTCATTGCCGCATAAACCTGACCAAAACCTTCAGGCTTAAATACGGAACTCAACGGTAAACCCGGCAAAAGTGGGGCCTCTTGCTGTCCCATGATATGACCGGGAGTCTCTCCACGAAATATAAACTCCCGCCCATCAGGAAAAATCAATACCGCGGAACAGACAAAACGGGCGGTTCGCTCGGATTCAGGAATAGTCTGTATACGCTGTAAAAAGGTGTCGAGCCATTCTTGATCCGTGGCCTCAGGACCGGCTCCCCATCGGCGCGTATGGAGTCCTAACTCATTTTCAAGTGCATCCACATGCAACCCCGAATCTTCCGCCAAAGTCATATGCCCAGACCGCTTAAAAAAATGCCGTGCCTTCAAAAAAGCGTTTTCATCATGGGTCAGCCCATTTTCTTCAATTTGGCTCGATTCAGGCAAATGGTGTAAGCCCAAAAAGTCGTAAGGCAAATCTTGCAATACGGACAAAATCTCCTTAAATTTTCCTTGATTCCCGGTCGCAATCAAAAAAGGAGGATTCATGATAAATAGGATATATGATATAAAACTCACATGAAATCTTTTTTTTACGGAGGATTAATTTTAATCTTCCTTCTGGACGTGACTGGAGAATTGGGCCGACTGCCCGTGGGACCCGTCAATGGATTACTCGCCAATGACCTGGTCGTAGGAATTCTAATGGCACTGTGGCTGATACAAAAAACCTTCGTAGAAAGACGTTGGCCTCCGAGCAAACTATGGAGCCCTTTTCTCATTTTCATTGGGATTGCCACCATTGCACTTCTCAATGGATCACGATTTTTGAACGGGAATGAAGTGATGGTGAGCGGACTTTACCTCGTCCGTTTCATTGAATATTTCCTCATCGGCATGATGGCATTCGACCTAAGCACAGAAGAAAACGATAAAAAACATGCGCACAAAATACTAAACATGATTATTGTATCGGGAACAGTGCTTGCCATTTTAGGGTTTCTTCAATTGAAATTTTTTCCGGATTTCAGACGATTCACGGCGGAAGGATGGGACCCTCACATCAACCGACTCCTTTCCACATGGTTTGATCCCAATTTTGTAGGAGGGCTCCTGGCATTTGTGGTCAGTCTTTGCTTGGGAAAATCGCTTGAAAAACGACCTAAGCTTTGGTTAATCGCCTCAAGCGGAATCATGGTGATGGCACTCTTCTTAACCTACTCTCGTAGCGCCTATTTGGCGCTACTCACAAGCATAGGGATCATTGGCGTACTCCGATCCCGAAAAATTTTGGTGGGTGCCTTGATCGCAGGATTGCTCTTAACCTCCGTATCGGACCGGGCGCAAGAAAGGGTAGTGAATCTGTACCACAGCGCCTTATCCGTGGTGAGTGACTCGGTGGAACTCCCAGATGCCACCGCGCGACTTCGTATTGAATCATGGAAAAACACATTAACCATTGTTGCGGATCATCCTTGGCTCGGCGTAGGATACAACGCTTTTGGCTTTGCCCAAATTCGATACGGATTCGTGAGTGATATCGAACATCATTCCGCGAGCGGATCCGATTCCACCTTTTTAACCATTCTAGCCACCACCGGCATTTTAGGTTTTTCCGCCTACCTCTGGCTATGGGCAACCATTCTGATTCATAGTTTTACACGGCGCAAAGATCCCCTTCATTTGGCACTTTTTGCCGGAAGTATGGGGCTACTGGTTCACTCCCTTTTCGTCAACAGCCTGCTGTACACACCGTTATTGGTCTTCTTTTACGCCGCAATCGGAACAATATGGAGTCGACAAAAGCACACTTAAACGTTAGACTGGATGCGCTTTTTAGTCTTATTCATGCTTTTATGTACTCTATTGCTCAACTCAAAGTAGGAACCGCCATTCAGGTGGAGGGTCATCCTTATATTGTAACCAGTTCACAGTTTTCAAAACAAGCGCGGGGGGGAGGCGTCATGAAAACCACGGTCAAAAGCTTGCTCACCGGAAACAGTCTTCCCATGACCTTTCAAGGGAATGAAAAAATTGAACCCGCCGAAATCACCTACACCAAAGCGCAATTCCTTTATGCTCAGGATGAAGAATATTTTTTCATGGACAATCAAACCTACGAACAATTCAGTTTCAAAAAAGATGAATTGGGAGATAAAATTTATTTCTTACTCGATGGAATGGAGGTGAATATTCAACGCTTCGAAGACAACCCCATCAACGTTCAAGTCCCACCAAAGGTGAATTTAAAAGTCATCGAAGCGGAACCCTCCACCAAGGGCGACACGGCCCAGGGACGCGTCACCAAAGCGATCACCTTGGAAACGGGATTGGTGGTTCAAGCTCCCATTTTCATTGAGGCGGGAGAAATGATTCGAGTAAACACCGAAACGGGTGAATACAGCGAACGCGTTTAAGCTGTAACAATGCCTTCGGTTAAAAACAAACTGGAAACCCTCACTGGAGCGTTATCCGATTCATCTGAAGTTTCAGCAGGGTGACCGGTAAAAGCTTGTTCCATATTACCCAAAATTTTAACAAGAGCCCGCGCTTTCTTTAAAAACATCGCTTCGTCCGAATGAGCAAAGGATTCTTTCAAGCCCCGCAGTATCTGAGAGGCGGCCAACAGCCGGGCGTTTAGGCGAGCGATTTGATTAAAAACACTACTCACCGTATCAAGATGATTTTCCAAATAAGTTTTTCGCTCCATGGGATATAATTATCAAACTAAGATTGGTAATTATAAGCAAATTTATAAATAAGTCAAGTAGCACTTTAAATAAGCGCACCTAAACCCCATTTGCCTTAAAAATGCAGAGTTATTTACTGACCATGAATTGATAAATCCATACCGCCGTAATCGCCCCTAAAATAGGTCCCGCAATATACGCCACCGAAACGGAACCAAGGGCAACCGCAAGCGCCGGGTTTAAAATACCATTCGAAAATTGACCGGCAATATTGATTCCCAAGAATAGGGACCC
Source organism: uncultured Candidatus Peribacteria bacterium (assembly GCA_964436935.1). Taxonomy (GTDB): domain Bacteria; phylum Patescibacteriota; class Gracilibacteria; order UBA1369; family UBA12473; genus CAYTES01. Next base: position 26,611 of record CAYTES010000013.1, read on the forward strand.
TCCGACCGCAACCCCCGAAGCCCCGAGAGAAACACGTTTGTGCACCACCGCAGAAACACCAAAAAGTAGAAGAAATGCTCCTACAGCCTCCACGATTCCGATTTGAAAGCTACTTTCAACCGTCAATTCGGGCGAGCGTCCCAATAAACCTTTCCCGGAAACCATGGCCAATCCAGCTCCCGCCATTTGAGCAACAATATAGAAAAAGGCATCTTGAGGAGATAGTTTTTTTAAAGTGGCCAACGCCACGGTTACAGCAGGATTAAGATGTGCCCCACTGACAGAGCCCACCGTATAAACAAACAGCATTAACGTGAAAGGTACCGCCAAAAAGGGTGGGATTCCGCCATTCGTCACACCTAAGAAGGCGACCAGCGCCAACATAAAAGTCCCGATGAGTTCGGCAAGATAAGCCTTAAAGTTCAATTTGGGCTTACGAAAAGAAAATTTCATACGGGAGGGGGGCAAAAGATAGTGCCTCCAAAATAACAAAATTCGGAATCAACGAAAAGCATTTTTCATTCTCTCAAACCAGGGACGCAAAAGAGAGAAAGTTTCAACGGGCATCTCCTTATTCAAATCATCATAAGAAAAAACAGCGGTTGGCCCCAAAGAAGAAGTAAAAACCAAATTAAATCGAGGATAAGGAAAACCCGCTCTTTTCTGAAGCGAAATGGTCACAATTTCGGGCTTTGATTCAAAAGACAACTCGCGAGGAGCCCGAACGGAAAACTGAAGCTTAAGTGCGGTAGGACCGGCCTGGTGATCTTTTGCCTCGATCGCCACAGGGAATTCCGCTTCAAGACGGCCTAAAAGCGTCAAAAAATTAACTCGCGAAAAGGGCATGTCCTTTTCCGAATCATCCGCTTCATCATCTTCCAAATGTGCTCCTCCTTCGGCCATAATATAATAATAAAAATTATATTCTTTAAATTATACTCGATTTGGAAGAAAAGTGCAATTTTAACCCGAAAATGAACATCAAAAAAGTGGCCCAGCGGAATTTAGGGCATTTACGTTATTCCGGGACGTGCACAAACTAGGGCAATATCAGCTCTCATCGTCATAAATAGACCCCGTCAAAGAATCACCCTTATATTGTCCTGCTTGAACCTGTCCCACGTGACCCACTCGACCAATCTTAACCTCCAATCCGGGAAATGCAGCTTGAACCGCGGCATGAACGGCGTCCCTATCAAAATCGACCTGAGTATAACCATAAACTTCAATAAATTCAGAAATAATACCAGAAATAGAGCGAGGGAGTCCCATACTATTCACCACAGCTTCCAGCTCCCCCTTAAATCCAGGTTTTAAATTAGAACCAACAACACGCACGGCAAATGATTTTTTTTCCACGAGTGATGATTTTAAATACTTAAAAGTAAATTATAACAAGTAAAACAAATAATGACCGCCCCTAAAAATACTGGTGTGTTTATTGTACCAAACTCGCACCTATTTCCAAAACAAAGTGAGGTAATGAC
>CAYTES010000014.1:0-28097 GCA_964436935.1 uncultured Candidatus Peribacteria bacterium
GAGCGATTAGATACGTCGACGAGCTCGGGCCCCCGAAGGGGAGTAGAAGCGGACGGAAAGAATGATTTTTTCATGGTAAGGGTATTTTGCGGGAGTTCCTTTATCCAAATACTTTTTTCATCGGCATTTGCCACGCGTTCAACAGTTCGTTCATTTGCAATTCAATCAAGATTTTCTCTTCTTCTTTCACCCGTAAGAGAGCCTCTTTAGTGATTTCCCCAATCGCCTCACACTCAATCTCCTCATCCAACCGTTTCAATTCTTCCAACTTTCCTGGTTCCACCTCGATCACAAACCGGCCGGGTGATTCCGAGAAAAGCCACTGGTGCGGTTTCAATGAGAAATTTTTCTGATGAAGCGTTACTCCCCATTCATTACCAAAGGCCATTTCCGTCACGGCGGTGATGAGTCCTCCTTCGCTCACATCTTGGCAGGATACAATCAGCCCACTTTGAATTCCCCGGTGAATGAATCGGAATAGTTTGAATGCGCGGGCCGGATCCAATGACGCCAATTCATTTCCCACAAAGCCCAATGTGTCGTAATAGATGGAGCCTCCCATTTGCGGAGCAGCGGTTCCCACCATTAGAATTTGATTCCCCGCTTTTTTGAAGGAAGAAGAGATGGTTTTGGAAATGTCATCGATGACTCCGAGGGCCGAAATGCAGAGGACGGGGGGAATATGAACCACCTTGTCTCCGCGCCGAAAGGTTGAACTGAGGCTATCTTTCCCCGAAATAAAAGGCATTTTCAAAGCATTGGCGATTTCAACGCAGGCGTCCACGGAGTGACTGAGGTCGGCAATGAACTTTTCATCCGGTTTGGGCCAAATGAAATTGTCGACTAATGCGATGGCTTCGGGATCCGCCCCTTGTGCTACGACATTGGCAATCGCCTCATAAATGGCCCATTGGCTTCCCAAGTAAGGATCAATGCGATTGAGAATGGGGTTGAGTCCATGTCCCAGCACTACGCCGTATCCTGTCCCGGGAACCGGCTCAACCACACTGGCATTATTGGGGCCGTGATGGGTTTTTCCGGCCAATGGCATTTGCACCGCGGTGCCTTGAATATTGTGGTCGTAGCGACGAATAACCGGTTCTTTGGAGCACACATTCGGATGTGCCATTACCTTGAGCAGGGCCTGATTCAAATCTTGGCTCTCCAAGAGGGAAGCGGCGGGTTCTTCAAATTCAGCACGCTGCGTTGTTCCGATCAAATCCAGCTGATCCAAGCCCTCATGCAAAAATTCCATGGTCAGATCACACACGGTTTGTCCTTCGTAGGTGATGAATAGTTTTCCATCATCGGTGAATTCTCCCAATACGGTTCCTTCCACATGGTGTTTTTCCAGGATCGTCTGCATTTTTTCAAGATTCTCCGGGGCAATGGCAAGCACCATGCGCTCCTGGCTCTCAGAAAGCCAAATTTCCCAAGGCTGTAAGCCCACATATTTGAGAGGGGCCTTTTCGAGATAAATGCGTGCGCCGGTTTCTTTTGCCATTTCGCCGACCGCTGAAGAAAATCCGCCCGCCCCACAATCGGTGATGGCGCGAATAAGTTGGTGCTCACTGATTTCCAAAATGGCTTGAAAGGTGCGTTGTTCTTCTATGGGGTCGCCAATCTGAACCGCCGCCGAATTCACTTTTTCAGTTTCGTGCGTCATTTCCGCACTGGAAAAAGTAGCCCCATGAACGCCATCTCGTCCCGTTTTTCCTCCTAAAGTGACAATTAAATCTCCTTTTTGCGGAGTTCCCTTCATGGCTCGCTCCAAAGGAACCAGCCCATACGCCCCCACAATTACCGTTGGTTTCGCCGTGAAATCCGGATGAAAATGAATGGAGCCATTGACCGTGGGCACTCCCATTGGGTTTCCGTAGTCCCCCACTCCTCGCACCAGTCCTTTCAATATAAAACGCGGATGCTTGCAGCCTTCCGGGACTTCCGTTTCGGCAAGCTCTTGAGGTCCCACACAAAAAATATCGGTTCCGGCAATCACTTTTGCCCCAGTTCCGGTTCCCACAATATCCCGATAGACTCCTCCGACTCCGGTTGAAGCTCCTCCAAACGGATCGAGCGCGGAAGGTGAATTATGAGTTTCAACTTTGGCACAGATACCGTAGTCATCGTTCAACTTGAATACCCCCGAATTGTCCTCAAAACAGGAAACAACGCGGGGATGATTGATGGCTTTTGTCGAATCCTTGAGCCGTTTGAAGAGCGGTGGGCGCTCGACTCCATCAATCGTCAATTTTGCCTTAAAGGTTTTGTGTCCGCAGTGTTCGGACCAGGTTTGAGCCAGGGCTTCAATTTCCGCATCATACGGATCCCGCCCGATCGATCGAAAATAGTTCTGTATTGTCTGCATTTCGTGAAGTGTGAGAAAGAGAGTATCCTGACTCAGGGTCAATAACTCTCCTTCCGACATGTCTCGGAGGGCAATGGACTCTATTTTTCCAGGCTTTCCTTCCATCACCAAGGTTGATGGTCTTTGGACTCGAATGGTTTCGATCAACGGATTCATGACCAATCGTCCAATCACCGTATCCATTTCAGTTGAATCGACATGGTCGCCTTCAAAAATATAGACCCAGCACGAATCCGCCGCCTGCAAGGATTTTATCCCCAAGGCCTCCGCGGCTTCCTTTAGGCTCCGAATTTCAGGATTCATCATTCCGGGTTTGTAGGCCACCTCCACTCGATGGATAAGTTCGGGATAAAAATCAACATCCGAAACCGCCTCTTGCCACACCGATTCCACCAATAATTTTTCATGAAGCGTTTGAAAGTCTTCTTCCGTGACCCCTTCGAGATAATACCGCCGCACCGCACGGATATTTGTGATGGTTTTGGTTTTCAAAAACTCCCGAGCATCGGCCAAGAGACCTCTTCCTTTGCTGTCCAGGGATTGATCTTTGGAATAAACGGAAAGGGTTCGAATCATAAAAAGGGGTGAATTCAGGCGAGTTTCAGTATAATCGGAGGATTTTGATTCGGGAAGGGAAGTTTTTTTGAAACTTTTTTGAATTTAGCCTGTCTAAATCTTTAGGAAAGTGATTCAGCGGGATTGATCAAATGATCAATATATGGTAAAATTCATAAGATAAAAATACAAATAATCTTATTTAACGCCCCTTCTCATGGCTTCTGAAAAATTTTCACCCACAAATAAAACCCTTCAAGTTGAAGGCAAAAAGCTGAATGCGGGATTTTATAAAGGTGCCCCAAGGGATAAACAATTGGTCGCCTATTTTTCAAAGGCGCAGCGACAAGAACGCGAACTCAAACGTAAGCTTAAACCGGGAGAAAAACCTTCCCTAAAAGAGGTGACTTTTCACCGAGAGGCCGGCTCAACTCTTCCAATTAGTCAAGGATTTAACGAATGGAAAAGCGAAAAAATTGATAATGCTCAGCACATTGACACTTTATATAAAGCCATTAAATCGCTCTACTCCACATCCGGAGCTTATACGAATCAACCGGAGCTCTTGGATTATCACGTTACCACTACGGTTTGTTCCATTTTGGCAAATCACCCCGAAGTGGATGTGAATGCCATTGTGGCGCAAACCGATCGATTGGAGGTCGATTTCATCGATGGGGCTTCTTCTAAAAAAGTTCATTTTGTACGACAAGGCACAGACAGAAAAGATGAAATTGTTTTTAGCTTTAATACGGACGACACCGTGGACCTGAAAGATAAAAAGTATGCAAACATCAAAAAAGCCTTAGATAAAAGCCGAGCCAAGCAACGACAAGAGGTTCAGCGAAAATTAGACCTCTTGAAGCAATCGCCAAAAAGATCTGATGATTCAATGATTGAAGATGGGAATGATGTGAGTAGTGATCCCGCCACTCGTCGAATCGAGGTCCCTTTCGAAAATCTTACTCCTCATCCTATAGAAATTCCATTGGATAGCCTTAAACCTAAAAAATAATCGAAAATTCATTTTTTTATGTCTACCCCAGAGTCCATACAACCCATTCCCGATAGCGGACCGGTGACAATCACCGCAAAAAAACAGCCTCATGGTGAAGCAACGTTTTCAGTTGATGATTTTCCCGTTGAAGGTGCTTATCTGGTGTTGAGTGCCGACGAGAAATCAATTGATATTGCCCTTCCGGAAGGGGCATCAAACTCCGCTGAGTACCAATTGTTACAGCTTGATGGTCAACCCTTCATTCCCAATATTAACCAATTAAAATCCGAGCTTGCCGCCCAAGAAGCTGCTTCCTCTCCGGCCATTAAAACGCTCCAACTGACTTATCGAAAAAAAATAAATGCAGCCTCCTCGGAAAACGTAAAATCGAGTGAAGTTCAAGCGTCCTCTCCCGATGATCTGCCTTTTTCCACCACGGAAATGGTTGGCGGCGGCGGCGCACTATTGATTCTTACCGGACTGGCACTCGTGGCCGGTCGAGAAATAAGAAAAAGATTTCGTGGGTTTTTAAGTGAAATTTCTCAATTGAAAGAAACCATTGCTACCGGAAACACTGAGAGAGCATCCCTGGCGGCACAACTTGAAGAAGCAATTCGTCTTAAAAAGAGTATTGAATCCACTTTATCCAATACACAAACTAATTTTTCGCAATACATCACACAAGCCGAGGAGGTTGTTGAAGAATTAAAGGGACTTATTCGTCAGAGAGAAGATGCTTTTTATGGTTTGCGAGATCAAAGCGAGGAGATAAATGTTCAATCCAAAGCCCAGCTTGAATCCATGAAAAAAGCTGAAATAACATTAAGGAATCAACTTAGGGTGGTTACTGGAGGTGTAAATAGATTCAAAGAGGAAATTAAGATTTATAAAGAAATTATTGAATCTCTTAGAAGCATTAATACCGACACAAAGGAGAAACTAAGAATGGCGAGGCAAAAAGCCAGGGATCTTGAAAATGGAAGTGCTTATCGCACCTTAGTTAGACAATTTGAAGATTTAACAAAAACCCTTGAAGGGATAAGAAGGGCGAACGACCTTCCATTGTCTAAGCCTTTTCATTTGAAAGATCGTTCTACTGCTAGTTTACTCTCTTAGGGGGCGTCCATAAATAAACTACCCATCTTATGTCCACTGCATCTCCGAATACAATCGCTTTTCAATCGAAAAATTTCTCATCGTACCTCTGGTACGCTTCGATATTTTTCTCAATCATAGCGCCGTATTCGGAGCGCATTGAACTTAAATCTGAGCAATTTATTTCAGCACGACCCCTTAACTTTAGCTTCATTTTTTGATGCCTACACCTACCCCTCAATTAAATAGTAGCCCCCTGTTGCCCGAGAGCGGATCGGTGACAATCACCGCAAAAAAACAGCCTCATGGTGAAGCAACGTTTTCAGTTGATGATTTTCCCGTTGAAGGTGCTTATCTGGTGTTGAGTGCCGACGAGAAATCAATTGATATTGCCCTTCCGGAAGGGGCATCAAACTCCGCTGAGTACCAATTGTTACAGCTTGATGGTCAACCCTTCATTCCCAATATTAACCAATTAAAATCCGAGCTTGCCGCCCAAGAAGCTGCTTCCTCTCCGGCCATTAAAACGCTCCAACTGACTTATCGAAAAAAAATAAATGCAGCCTCCTCGGAAAACGTAAAATCGAGTGAAGTTCAAGCGTCTTCGCCCGATGATCTGCCTTTTTCCACCACGGAAATGGTTGGTGGCGGCGGCGCACTATTGATTCTTACCGGACTGGCACTCGTGGCCGGCCGAGAAATAAGAAGAAGATTTTATCGTTTACTCACCACAATTGATCACTTGAATAAAGAATTGAGTGATGCTCAAAAAGAAAAAGGAGATTTAGTTGAAGAAAGTACTCAAAGAATAGCTCGGATTGAACAAGAAAAACGAACCGCCGAAGAACAAACTCACGCCGCAGAGGTGGCAAGAACTCAAACTGAACTTAAAATTGGTGAAGCCGAACAGAGAGAAAACTTTAAGGTTGATGCATTGGAAGCTCAACTTGCCTATGCACAAAGAAAGCTGGAGCAGGCTGACCATTCTATAGGAGTTCAAATCAGTGTAATTGGCAAAAAAAATGCAGAAATAGAACGACTTAATGGCGAAATATCAGAAATCTCAGGAGCCCTTGCGCACGCTAAAGAACAAATTGAATCGCATGAACATGATATAGCTCTTGAGGAGCACATTTGGAAACCAGATTCGGGAGAAAATCTTGCCTTGAGCGAGGCCCAAAAACTTGTAGATGTTTTGAGGACTCAAGTGGTTGAGCTCGAAGGACGAATTCAAGTTCTGAAAAGCGAAAAAGAGCAAGCGACTTCTGAGGCACGCGATGAAGGTGTTCGAGCCACCGTAAGGGACATAGAAAGTGCACTACCTAAAATGATTTTGGTCAAAAAAGCCCCCCCCGCTGAGCGAATCAAATTTAGAATAGCCATTGCCATGGAAAACGCGGAAGCGGAAGGCTTTCAACGCGGAATAGAGCAGGAAAGTAAAAAACAAGCGTTATTACAGAAATGGAACGCATTGAAAGAATTTTCCATTCTTGGAACAGCTCCTATGGAAATATTCGGGATAGGAATTGATCAGGCCACAGGAGAAATCGTAATACCCATTTTGCAAATCTCACTGGTGATCACCCAAAGATGTGCACTTTTGGTAAAGTCCATTCAGGACCTTAGAGAAGATCCGCTGATAAGACTTGTTGACGCCGAGGCTGATTTTGATCGTCACATTCAAATTATTCAAAGCATTCCTTTGATTATTGATCGTTATGTGCAAATTGCCGAAACGCTCAAATTAAGGCAAGGTCTTGTGTGGAAAGAAATTATTTCGTTCACTTCGTCTCTCAACCCCCAAAGAGCCGTTTCCATTGATGAACTTCAAGCTCTTTATGCTCGTTATCGAAATGTCATTGATGAATCCAATGCTCAAATCCATACCCTTAAATCCGGACTAGAGGCCTTGACCGAAGACCCCACTTTACAACTTATTTCCGCCCCGCTTGATCGTTTGAAGTCACTGTTCAATCTTTTTGTTGACAACCGATTCGTGCTTGAAAGCCAACCAAAAGCACAAGCTGTTTTAAGGCAAAAAGAATATGATCCGATCCGATTAGCCCAACGACGGGAAAGAGCACAAGAGGAATTAAAAAATCCACAAAAAAAACGTGATGCGGATTATGTTGGCAATTACAGTTTAATTCCTCTACAGGACTTACATGGTGCCCAACGATCGCAAAAAACCACCGCTTATAACCAAAACGGAGCACTTGATCAATCTACATTGTTCTTCGATCAAATGGATCTACCGGAAAATGCTGCAGTGGATAGCCAGCTTCGTCAGATTCAAATTCCCGGTCATGATCCTGAGGAATCTTTCCATCTTTTTATACAGGGAGGTCAATTGTACGTTTCAGAAAATGAGAATCCGGTAGGCAAGGCAATCACTCAACGGACTTTACTTGAAGCCACCATTTTGTTAGCGCCAAAGGCCTCGGGTGAAATGCCCAATAAAATCGTTATAAGAAGATCCCAATTGGGAGTAGCAGAAGTTTCCAAGAAAGACAACTCCTTGGGTCAAGAATCAAGCACTGAAATCTCATCTTTAGGGATTGATTCTTCTGCCGCTGAGGAAATTCGTCGTTTATTGATGCTTTCAACCATTACAAACAATGTTTCATCGTCTCAACCAGAAACAGTGGGCTCCACCCTTTTGAATGGTCACTCAAAAAACCCTGCTTTTCGTCTCACGGAACAGGATAATTCCGCTTTTCTTCAATAATTTTCAGCGATTTTCTGTTATAAATTCCCTTTATCGTTATTATACTAGTGAGAAGCCTTTTGTTATTCCCTAATTTATTTTTATGTTTTCATTTTTAAAGCGACGGTGGGTCCTGGTTTTTATCTCAGTGGGTTTGCTTGTTTTTTCAGGATGTAGTCCCGTACCGTCCGATTCGACCGAATCCACAGAGCCAGGAAAAGGATCAGCAACTCAATCGGAATTAGTTTCTGCGGACACGGAAATGCTCAATCCCGATCTCGATTATTCAGTTGAAATCGCCAAATACTTCCAACAGGGGGACATTGCCTATACTGGAAAAATAGAGCCCATTAATGCCGAGGTGATCATGGCTCCCTATAAAGAGGCCATCACCACGGCTTACAATGAAGTGTTTGGCTACTACATGACCGTGGATGAAAATGGTCAACCTGTCAAAGCCCCTACCGATTCACTTTCTTGGAATGAATTGAAAAATCAGTACCAATGGTTCGAGGTGGGAACCGTTGGTATGAAAGGAGATTACAGCGGGTACAAGTTGGTTCTTGTGGATATTGCGTGTGATGGCCCTTGTTTCAGCCCTAATTTGTACCGATTTTTGTGGAATGATTTGACAGACGAGTTGGTTTTCTTGCCTCAGTATTCCACAACCTTTATTCAAGAGTGGAATAAGCCTCTTTTTGAAAAAAGAGATACCACCGGTGTCGCTTTCAACAATGTAGAACTTCCGGATGAGCTTTCTCTTCCCCAAGGGAAGGAGGTGGTTCGAAAGGCGCTAGAGAATTCCAATTTTTTACGCAGTGATTCCTTTAAAGTGGCGTTCACCCATCCCGATGTGGGAGATGTCTATTTCGTCAGCGGTTCAGAAAACCCCTCCTTTGGATGTTTCTATGTTCAGGCTCCGGACGGATCTTTTGCTCGTTATGAATATGATCCCGGCTTTTTCGCGATTGATGGGGATTCTATCGGAAGGTTCAATGATGGGCTGAATGGATTAGTGGATGGGACTTCCTTTAATCTGAACGCGGACTACACCTATACCGTGGGCGGCTGTGGCATTACCGGGAACTGCTATACCATCGTCAAAGCCGATCCCAAGAACCTTACCTTGGCCGGAAAAACGGATGCCGGAGGGGTTGAATTTTATACGGTGAAAGACCCCATAGAAAATGCTTCGGCAGCAACAGGGGCCACCGCCGAACAGATCGCTTTTGCCGAAAGTTACAAAACCTACACCTCCATGTACCAATGGAAGGTGGAACAGGAAGGGTATACATTGCTCACCTTTGACGAGTATGTAACGTTGAAGCCTATGTTGTACTGGCAAGACCCGCTCGGACGTTGGAGTACGCTTAGTCATGTGGATGTCAAACCTTTGGCGGAATGTGGAAAGCCGGTCGTTTACCTTTATCCGGAAACGCCGATGGATGTGCAGGTGAAAGTGGAAGAAACAGTGTTCACGAAAACCATTCCTGAGCATGGAACCGACGGATGGGCGGTACGAGCCTATCCCGGCGGGGCCGTTTACAATTATGGAGATGGAGCGACTTATCCTTATCTTTTCTGGGAAGGGGTAAGCAAACCTGCCGTTTCACTCGATCGGGGTTTCATGGTCGAGCGAGACGATTTGGAAGGGTTTTTGAATGACGCTTTGGATCAAATGGGATTTTTAGCCCACGAAAAAACCGACTTCATGGAGTTCTGGTTGTCTCGCATGCTGGATAATACTCAACATTACTTCTTTGTGAGTTTTGTGGGAACCGAAGACATGAACGCCATTGCGCCCTTATCGATCACGCCTCAGCCCGATACCTTGGCAAGAGTTTTCATGTTCTACCACCCCACGGATACCGCCTTTTATGTGGAACCCCAAGTTTTGAATCCGGTTTCCCGCTACGGATTTAATGTCTTTGAATGGGGAGGAACTTCTTCGATTCCCTGGCACGAGTAGAGATTTATTCTAGCATTTAAGGTGGCTCGAACTTTCATGAGCATGGTTGGAGCCACCTTCGGACGCGTAAGCAAATAAATATCCCATCTCTTGCTTACGAGCCCTTACTTTATTTTTAACCCTATCTGTGGTGACTTCGCGACAACTCCTGAGTCTTTTTTCGGCCTTTCTGATTTTAGGACTCCTGGTTTCCGCCGGAAAACCACCCACCATTTCTGAACGGGTGGCGGGAGCGATTTTGCCGCACCATCTCTTGGTCGAAGGATACTTGGAAGCGTTCTATCAACATCTGAGGGAACAGATTCCTGGCGTCACTCGGATCATCCTCATCAGCCCCAACCATTTCAACTATGGGTATTTTAAAATACGAACCACAGATGGCGTTTTTTTGAATTCTGAATTATTTCCCTCCACTCCCCCTCTCGATATGGCTGTGATTCGAGCGGTCACCGATTCCAGCCCCCTTAGCATCGAGAATACCGACTTCACAAAGGAACATGGGGTGATGGTTCATCTGCCCTTCATTGCGGAACATTTTCCGGAAGCCTCCGTGGTTCCGATTATCCTCAAAGAAGGTACTTCGGAAGCGCAGTTGGACATGTTGGCTTCGGCTTTGATCCCTTATAGGGATGACCACACCCTGGTCTTGGGCAGCATTGATTTCACCCATTATGAAGCGGAAGCCGTGGCGCTCACCAATGATGCCCGAACGATTCAGTGGCTAGAGAGGCTTTCTTCATCATGGCCACTGAAAAGTGATGTTTCTCTGGAAACCTTACGAAGCCTCGCTCAAACCACCAACTCGAATCCCGCTTCGCTTGGAGTGGCCATGGATTCGTCCGAATCTCTGTATCTTGTGAGTAAAATTCTAGAGGGGCAAAACGCGCTCCATTTTAACCTCTGGAAAAGAACCTCCAGTGCTTCGTTTACCGGGGTGGATCGAGCCGAGCTCAATACGAGTCATCTGTTTGGGACGTTTTCTCAATAAAAACTTTACTGCGCTTTTTTGGGGAGTAAAAATTCACTCACATAGCTCGGCACCTTATCCAAACTCACATAATTGCTCGCCAGAACGCAGAGGGCGATTTCGCCCGAGGGTGTACCGAAGCTGATATCATCCTGTCCCATTTCCGGCCCTGGGATTCTATGCAATGAGTGAGTTGGTGAATTTAAAAAAGTTGCGCCTCTGAAAAAATCCGCATAGATTCCTGTGCGCAAATCGTCAATATACTTTTTTTCATTAAAGCTATTGATGGTGAGGGCTGAACTTGGGCCTTGAGGAAATTTAGGGCCCACATCCCGCTTATAGGCATGGGGATTTTGCCCCTGAGTGGCCCTTAAGCAAGCATCGTAAACGATTTTGGCATACTCCGGAACTGTAATTTCAGCTCCTTTTCTTCCTTCCAATACTCGATGAATGGGATTTTTTGGCCGAGGAGGTGGTGTAAAGGTAATGGTTGCAATTTTTTCTTTAAATGAGTCGTTGGATTCTTTGGGATGAGCGGGTAATTCGCCTGCACCTTCCGCCGGGATATTTGAAACATCTGTATTGCTTCCATTTTGAGTGGAGGGAGTGTATTCCGATCGTCCCGTGGCAAGTACGGCAATCGCAACTCCTGTTGTTAAAATCCCCAAGCCTGTTAACCCCAAGCGTTTTCGTGTCATCTGGCCAGAAAAATGGACGGGCGTTGATAAAGTTCCGACTTGCGAACCAAGCTTTGCGCTCACGGGGGTCGAGAGAGGTAAAGAGTCTATGCTTTGTGCGTTAGGATCCGTGGGGAGTGATGATTCTTCTTCTATTGAGTCGATTTCTTGAGTGGGATTCAAATCGTCCAACTCATAATGCTTAACCCACCGTTGCCTGCCCTCTTGAAGAACAGACTCCTTCGTTTTTTTTGAAAGTAAAGCCACGGTTTCTTTTAAATTTTTAATGAGATCTGCGAGTTCGGGGGTTGCTCGCGACTGTTCATACGAAAGTTCCAAAAACGTTTTGGCTCTTTCGACGCGGTCGTTAAATTTTTTCGATCGTACGGAAAGGATTGTCGTTACTTGGTCGATAAAAAATAATCCAATCATTCCCGTATATCGAAAATAATTTTCCTGAAGAATATCGGTCAAAAAATCATCATAAGGATTCAACTCCTCATCTTTTTGAATCTTTTCTTCCGCGGATTTAAAACTAGGGTTTTTGTTTAAAAAATCTCTAATCACAGATCGGATTTCCTCATTTTGAAAACCAACCGAAGTTTGAAAGCTCTTACAAAGTGCTTTCAGTGGCTCCAATTGCAAGGAAAGAATAATTTGTCCGAGCAAGCTATGATTCTCGGAGGTTGCAATGGCGTACAGCATGAATCCCACTGAATCCGCCCCGCCCTCCATGGCTTGAGGACGCAAGCCCAAGACCATCGCATCCTTGATTAGTATCAACGTGCCCATTCCTTCATCGGGAACCTCTCCCCGATGAGCATCCCATAGTTCTTTCAAAGAAAGCTGCTTTTCCCGAGATCGGTTCACCCATTCTGCCACTTGTGTCGACAATCCAGTAAACAGGGGAGAAAAAGATAGTCCCTCTTCAAGCTCCTCTTGGTCTAAATCTCCGGGGGCTTCCGGTTCAAGCTCCAATTGAATATCATCCCCCAATCCCCAAGAAGTGAGATCTCTTTCTTCCGCTTCCTCACTCCATTCGTCTTCAGCATCAGGTGACTCCAATTTTTTGTCGGATGCCCCATCCCTGTTAACTCCCTTTTCACTTATCGCTTCGCGTTCTTCCCAAGGGTTAGATGTATCGACCATAGTGATGTACCTTTACAATAAAGAGGCTCTATTAAATACCTTTTTACTAAAAAGTCAACACCCGATCCCTAATTTGGTGGATTTACCCTATAACTTTCCGGGCAACGTGACCCCCTTGTAGGTCCATCCGGCGTCAGTGATTGCCTCCTGGAGAGGCTTTTTAAGCTCCCCCGTGGCAAAACGGTAATTATAGACCTGACCTCCCGCAAGGGTTTCCGTGAACGCGTAGGCGGTGCCATACTCCACGGACTGCTGCTGTCCCACAAAGGCCGAAGCGGATAGCGCGAGGCGCGGAACTCCGGCTTCCCATTCCACGCTCCAGCGCTGATCGAGGGCATGGACGGTATTGGTTTCAGGATGAAGTTTTAGCAAAATCTTAAACGCATCCTTTTTACCGGCTTTGGCAAAGACTTCATTTCACTGTGAGTCCACGATCTTCCATTCGGCGACAAAATCCGCCCCCTCATTTGTGCCGGGCTGAATCGTAAAAGGAGCTGTAGGACGATTGACCGTCAGAATGCGTTGTTTAAGCTCTTCAATCCCCAATACCGTTGTTCCGGGCTCCGGTCGAGCCGTGGAAGTGAGTTTGTCCATTAGTTTTCCAAAAAATCCCATAGTAGAAGGTGTGTTAATTAGTACTGTTTTACTTTACTTTTATAAGAGGATTTAAGCCACTTTTCTTCGACCGTTCCATCGCCGTGTGTCAAAATGTATTTCCAAGCAATTTGATAGTACTTGATGGGTTCTCCCAGGGCGGCAATGACTTGGTCCGTTTGATTGCTCATGGTGTAGGGGCCTTCAAATTCCGTGGTCCTGCCATCATTTTCTCCATAAATCTTTACCCAGGCATCAAATCCATCGTCGTAGGCTTCGAGGAACAAATACCCCGGAGTGTTGTTCACAAACTTCAAATCCTGTTCGCCTGGAAATACTGTGGCATCCAATCCGTCGCCTCCTTCCTGATAGTAAAGAATGTAAAGACTGTGGGGCCGTTGCTCTGTGATTTCCAGGCCGGCATCTAGGATGGCTCGATACAGTGTGGTGGAAACCTGGCAAATCCCTCCGCCCGGACGATACTCCAGTTGAGTGGTTTTAAAGATCGTGAGTGCTTGCTTCCAGCCGTTGGCGCCATCCACTTCTCCTAAGAAAGCGTTGTAGGAAAAAGTGGCTCCCGGAGGGACGACAATGCTGTTGAAATGTTCATTGAGGGCTTTGCGGATATTTTGATCGCGCCCCCAGGAGGACTGCTTGAAATACGAATAGCCGGTTCCGAGAAGCTCAAAGGTGCCCAAATCCTGACCGGTTTCGTTGAGGATTTTTCCGGGAAGCACGATATAAGCTCCTTCCACAAAGGTTTGCCCTCCATCGACCGACTCCTGAATCTTGCGCTGCGTTTCCCCTGGCTCAATGGTAAGCCCATCTTTGACGTGTCCCTGACTCACGGCATGAGCCACCTCAGTGGTATTCACTTCCAATAAATGCATATCTTGAGGCTCACGATTGGCGGTTGATTCCAATGTGTGGAGCACATAATCCAGGAAGGGCTTTTGAATGTGAGCATGCACCACCCCTGCTTCTTTTTTAAACTCAATATCCTTGAGCTGAGCCGGAAAGGCGTAAATCTCTTTTTCGAATTGAATCTGAAGTCCCTTGGCCAATAATAGTTCCATTTGGGCTTTACGCGCTTCCAAATCATTCATTGTTACTATCGTGGAGGAAACCGTTTTGAGGGTATAAAATTCACTAGGATTGGTTTCATCGTTCAGGGTCTTGAGCAACTCGTGCACATCAAACGTGTAACCCTTAATTTCAGGTTGAATCGACAATTGTTTTCCCTCCTTTACAAAAAACGCCGATTGAGGTTCCGGAAGCTTCCAGAGTTCACGAAGGGCTTGATTTATTTTTTCCGGATTCCCGGTGAATTCATATTGCTTATCCGTCAGCAACCAACGAAACAAATTAAAATGCGGAAACAAGCCACTCAATTCTTGATACGGTTGCTCCGTCAGGGAGAGTTGCAATTCTTCAGGAGTCAGGCTGTGGGTTTCTCCCAAAAAATTCAATGCAAAAGTGGGATTCTCATCCGTGTCTTTACTGGCAAAAGTGGCGTTGATGTTCAAAAATACGCTGAGCATCACGATCACAACCATACTATTTCTAAACGACTTCATACGCTGCATGGGAGGGAGGAGAAAAGGGAGAACCAAACCTGTTCACCCTGGGCAATCATTATAAAATATTACGTCGAGAATAGGAAGAGCTTTTGTACGTGATTTCAAAACCAAACGTTCGATAACATTGTTGGAGCTCAGGAGGCTTAAGGCGTCTAAGGGTCTCGTGGGTCCCGAGACGGCATTCAAGCCGACTTAAGCGTAAACAATGTTATCGAACTTCATCTCAAGGAAGGGGTCCCGCAGGGGAAACCTGGGTTTACCCTGCGCTTTTTATCTCTTTTTTTCTTCGCGTCCATTGAGATACACTCTCATTTCAGGTTGGACCTGAACCCGAATCATTCCTTCTTCGGTTTCAAGCTTCATTTCAAAAGGCTTTGGGGGCAATTTGGCAATGTTTTCAAATAAAACCTCGTTCGCATCGGCCAACTCTTCCTCTTTCTTCACCTTCAACTCGATCATGGACTGGTAATCATCATCGGACATGAGTTCCTTTTTCCATTCATCTTCAAAATCTTTCATCTGTTTTTTCAATTCCTTGTACGTTTTTTTCAAATCATCGTAGGTCTCGTTGTCTATTTTTTCCTGTTGTCGTAGCGTCTTTTTCACCGCCTTGAGTTCTTCTTTGATGCGGGAAATATCTTTGAGCACCAGGCTGATTTTGTCTTCGATCATGGGAAGGAGTTAAGAGGAATTGAGCGAGCCGGATGATACCATAACAAATGCAAGGCATAAAAGCAGATTCTGAATGGGGTGAAACGTGAAATAGTCCAAGGTGGGGATAAAAGGGTAGCCCAAATTTGGTGATTTTTCGCTGGGGCCCTACAATGCAACCATGTTTGCTTTTCTTTTTAATTTTCTTTCTCCCTACGCGCACCCCTTTGAAAAAAAGGTGGATCGCTTTCTGAAAAAAATCAAGTCGAGCAGTAATCCCATCAAAATCCATAAAGGATTGGAAGCGTTGATGCAGGAAAACTTGGTGGTCGTGAACTTATGGATCGAGAAAAAATACAAAAATTATCTTTATCTCAATAAAAAAGTGAGGCGGGAGTTGTATCGAAATACAACCTTTCTAACTGAAGATTTTTTAAGCACGATTCAGACGTCACCTCCTTCGAATGAAGCCTTTCGGCACGTGCTCTCCTCCTTTGAGGCCACTTTCACCCCCGATCAGCATCAACGGCTGCTTCATCTTTTCGCGATCATGACCTATTTGCGCCCCGGAGGACGTTACCATTACGAAGCCGCCTCGAACTTTGGCAAGCTGCTCAAAAATCCCGCCCAAGAACACCTGATTGGTGACTGCAATCAAGTTGTAACCCTCTATGCCTACTTTTATTCACTCAAATTTCCCCTTTCGGAACTAAAAATTAAAATTTTGCCGGGTCATGTGTGTTTGCATTTTGAGGGCATCGACATCGAAGCAACAAGCGGCCAATTCGACCAATATAAGGAATTTGAGCATATTTTGCCGATCACGGAAATTATCTCCACCAATCTATTGGATGTGAATGACGAACAAGTCAAAACCGGAACCATTGAGCCGCGTACCTTGCTCAAATGTGCCCAACTGGCTTATCTCATCAGTAGCTTGCGAAAATTGGTGGATCAGAATCTCAAAATTGCTTATCAAAATGTAGGCGTCTCCTTATTAAAATCGGGGAATTGGGATTCCGCGATTTTTTTCATTCAACAAACCGGGGATCCCGTTTTGTTGGCGCAAAGCTATGAACATGCGGCCTTATCGACTCTGAAAGATCATCGCTTTTCCAAAGCGGAATACTATGCGCGAGCTTCGGGGGATCGCACGCTTCAAAAAAAGGTGGCGTATGGGCAAGGAGCCTACCACTACAATCAAAAACAGTTTTTAAAGGCCATCCCCTATTTTGAAAAAGCATCTGAGGAAGCCATGGTGAAAGCGGCTTATCAGGGGCAGTGTGGAGTGGTGCTGCATAAAGTGCGTGGCGTGAAAACAGTAATCGAAGCAAAACGGCATCGCAGCGATTTTCAAAATCTCAAAAAATGGGCTAGGCTTGGGGGGAATCACGAAATTGAGGCGTATGCGGAGGAGACGCTGAGGAAAATCTAGATCTGTATGACGCAATGAGGAATGCCGGATTCACAGCATCCGATCCGACAGGAATTGGGCTTAGCCTATTAGTGGAATCTTCACGCTTGAAAAGAGAGTGGAAAGCTCCTAAAATAGCAGCAATTAATCCTCCCCATGAAACTTGCCTTTTTTGAAATCCAAGGTTGGGAAAAACCCCAGCTTCGCAAACAACTCAAAAATCATGAGCTGCTTTTTTTTAAAGAACCACTGACGCTTAAAAATGTGGAAGCTGTAAAAAATTGTGATGGGATCTCGGTGTTCATCTATTCCACGGTGAATGCCAAAGTACTCAAGCAACTTCCCAAGCTCAAACTGGTCACGACCCGCTCCACCGGATTTGACCACATCGATAAAGGCGCCTGCAAAAAACGCAAAATCCCTATTTTTACCGTGCCTTTCTATGGAGAAAATACGGTGGCGGAACATACCTTCGCCCTCATCCTTTCGCTTTCTCGAAACATAACAAAATCGTATGTGCGAACACTACGAAATGATTTTTCGATTGAGGGGTTGAAAGGTTTTGATCTCAAAGGAAAAACACTTGGAATCATTGGAGGCGGACATATCGGGTTGCACGTCGTGCGAATGGCCAAAGCGTTCGGCATGTGTGTGTTGGTGTATGATCCGATTCAGAATCCGTTCATGGCGGAGGTGTTGGGGTTTCGCTATGTTCCGCTCGAAGAGCTGCTCCGTCATTCCGATGTTATTAGCTTGCATGCCCCCTATATGCCGGCCACGCATCATCTGATCAATAAGAAAAACATCAAACTCATCAAAAAAGGGGCCATCTTGATCAATACGGCGCGAGGAGGCTTGGTGGAAACGGAGGCGTTGATTGAGGCCTTGGATAAAAAAATCATTGCCGGAGCCGGATTGGATGTGATGGAGGGCGAAGAATTGATTCGAGAGGAAAAGCAGCTCCTTTATGATTCAACGAAGGCGGAAGCGTTGAGCCAGTTGGTGAAAAGTCATATTTTACTCAGTCGAGACAATGTGGTGTTCACTCCTCACATTGCCTTTTACAGCCAGGAAGCTTTGGAGCGAATCTTGCAAACCACAGTGGAAAACATTCAAGGATTTTTATCCGGCCAGCTTAAAAACAACGTGGCATGAGTTTTTTCCTCGTTGCATCTCAAATTTTAGTTTTTTTCCATATTGCCTTTGGAGAGTTTGCGGCGGCCAGCTTATTGTGGGCCACCAAGGAACTCATTTATCTTAAAAAGGACCGATTGATCTGGCTGAGGCGCACCTTGTGGGCGGCCTTTCTTTCCGTGATGATGGCTTGGGCTGTGGGAGGAACTTATTATCTCTTATTTTATCCTCAAGTGAAGCCGGTGATCAAAGAAGGGCCGGAAGCCTGGGGGCACTCGATTGTAATGGAGTCCAAAGAGCACATCTTTCTGTTTCTTCCTGTGCTCTTGTTCCTGCTGGCGCTATTTGTACAGCGACATGGTGAACTGTTATTGGACAATCCCCTTCTCAAGCGTCGATTTCTTTACGCCACCCTGGGATCCACGGTCCTCATTTTTTCCATGGCCATCATGGGCTATTTAATCACCTGGAGCGCGCGCAGCGCACTCTGGCTTAACTCCGGACTATGAACGCTTATTATCGTTCCGCCTTCATCACCCTGATCTTTATTCCACTCATTACACTTCTTGCCGAATTTTCTGAGTCACTCAAAAATGGACTTAAGACTATTTTTTGGCATCATTGGTTGGGCAAAGGCATTTTAGTGATTGTGCTCTTTATTGTTTTGAGCTTTTTATGGGGGTTGAAGCCTTCTAAATCCTTATCTCCCGAAGAGCACGCCATTCAACTCATGCGTGCTTTAATCCTGAGCCTAATAGGAAGCGGGATTATTTTTCTCTTTTTCGTGTCCGAATATTTCGAACTGCTTTAGGTGAACAGCTCCTAGGCTCATCACCGACTCGTGGTTCCAAAATAAACCTCTTTTAATTTGGGATCTTTGATCACCTCTTCAGGGGTGCCTTGCATGTAGACTTTTCCCTCCACCAACACGATCACCTGGTCCACAAGTTCAAATAAAAACTTAAGATCGTGTTCGACTAGAATCATGCTGCGTTCTTTTTCCCGGGCCAATTTTTTTAAGGTTTTGGCCAATACCTGCTTCATGACCGGCGATACACCGGCGGTAGGTTCATCCACCAGCAAAAGTTTTCCTCCGCTGATCTCAAGTCGTAGCAATTCCAATAGCCGCAATTGTCCGCCGGAAAGAACTCCGGCCAAAGAATGCTTATGCCCTTCCAGCCCGACGCTTTCCAAGGCGTCTTGGATGCGTCTGTCGCTGCGATGGCGGGGTGTTTTGGAAAAACGCCACCACCAGGGGTATTTTTCCGCATTTTCCAGAGCAATCATCACATTTTCTTCCACCGTCATTTCACGGAATACGCCCGGCGTTTGAAAACTTCGTCCCAACCCTTTTCGCGCGCGCTGAGACGGGCTCCAACGGGTTATGTCTTCGTCCTGAAATACAATTGAACCCGCCTGCTGAGGAACAAAACCCGAAATGGTGTTGAGCAGGGTGGTTTTACCGCAGCCATTTTGGCCGATAAGTCCCACGATTTCCCCGGGAGCCACTTCAAAGGAGACTCCTTCCAAAATCACACTGTGATCGAACTGAACCACGATATTTTCAAGAGTGAGTGTCATAGGCAGCGTGAAGTGATAGAAATTTTAGTGTTTAAAAAACGAATCAAAACGATCAGTAGAATCGAATACAACAACACCCTTAGATGACCAAAAAGAGTAACGGGCAAGTCCAAAAACCGTAAGAATTCGGGCAATGCGATGACAAAAATGGCACCTCCGACGACCCGTTTGACCTCCGGTTTTAACGCTAAAATCCCTACCGTGAGCATTTCGATGAGGAGCATCAAACCCGCAAAACTTGGTTCCAAAAATTGAATCTGCCATACCATCACGATGGACCCGATTCCAAAAAGTAGACTGGATAAAATGATGGTATTTCGGGCCAAGCGGTCGGACGAAATCCCCAAGGCTTCGAGCGACACGGGATTTTCTTTGAGGGCGCGGAGTGCTCTCCCCCAAAAGGTTTGTAACAGCACATATTCTCCGGCGACGATGAGTATTCCCAGGGTGAGATTAAAGAGGCCAAAACTCCATTCGGCGGCAAGCAACTCGGGGCGCACAATACCTGCCAGGCCAAGGACGCCATTGGTCAGCTCACTCCAAGAACGGGTTAAGGCTTCAAACGCCAAAATACTCGCAAGGCCCAGGACCGCAAAGCTGTCGGCCGAAACGCGCAAATAAAGGATGGCAAAAAGCAATCCCGCGCAAAGATTCACGAGGAGGGCAATCGCTGCGGCCCACAGTGGGGCATAGCCGGCTTTTTCCGCAATCGCCAGGGCATATGCCGTGAGGCTAACCACGGTGGGCATGCCCAAAAAGAAAATTCCTCCCAGAGAAAAAACTAGGTGCATCCCCGTTCCCATGGAGAGAACGATTCCAAAACGTGCCAGGAGTGTGAAGAAGTATCCCATATTAAGGCTCTGTAACAAAATAACTTACGACCTTGGAAACGTATCCATCCCGCACGGACTTCGTTGCTCGTCGCTTACATACCTTGATATGCTCGCTCTTCGCGCCTAGCCGATCGGGTGTCTACGTTTCAATTTCATCAACTTATTTCGTTACAGAGCCTAAGAGCGACGTAACGATTGGGCGAAAATCCCCTGGGGACGCACGGCGAGAAGCATTAGGGCCAGAACAAAAAGAATCACCATTTTCCAGGAGTTGGAGGGTGAAAAATGCTCCCAAGGAAAGGAGATCATCATTTCAGGAATCAACACCAGTAGGAATACGGCTACAACCGTCCCCCGAAAGTCGTGCACGCCTCCGACCAGCAAGGCGATGAACGCGGTGAGAATTAATGGTGTGGCAGCGGATGGAGTCAATGCGTTGTTCATCCCGACCAGCAGACCAACAATACCGGCCAAAAAGGCCGAGACCAAAAAAACAACCGCTTGAACTCTTTTTTCCCGTATTCCGATGACCGTGGCGCATTCCGGGTGTTGTTTGACGGCGCGAATCACTCTGCCGACCGGGAGCAAGTAAAGGACAAAAAGGGCGATCGCGACAACGGCCAGTCCAATAAGAAGCGACCACAATCCAATCCATGTCACCTGAAGTCCTCCCCAATGGAGAGTCGGAAGTACGCCCTGAATCAAAAATTTTCCATCGGAACCAAAGAGAATTCCGAGAAACGATTCAATCCCGATCCAGCCGGTGGCCCCCACCAGTAATCCCAGCAAGGGCTGACGCTTCACGGCATATTCTCGGAGTAACATAAAATTTACAAGTCCCGCTCCCAGCGCGCCCCCCAACCCTCCGATCACTCCGGCCCAGGCCGGAGCTCCGGCCTGAACAAAAGCATAGAAGGTGTAGGGAGCGACAACCAGGATTCCCGCCAACATGATGTTGACGATACGAGCCACTCTGTAGGTAAGATAAAGTCCGGCCGCCACCAGCAATACTTGGGTTGAGGTTACTACGCTGTTGAGTAAAATCTGTAGGATAAGCATGCGGTGGGGCTAAGGTGAAGTGAAATATGTGTTTTGATTGCAGCAATGGGGATCACATTTTTAGGTGAGGAGGCAATATTAGAGGGCAACGGCCTTCCCTCCCTCCAGCTTGAATCGTGCCACGCCAATGCCTTGGACATAAGTTTGGTTGTCAAAACGATACTTCCCGAGACGTCCCGTGAACGATTGGGTGGCGACTTGGGTTCGTGCTTTTTCCACATCGCCTTTCGTGGATTGAATGACGGAGGTGAGTATGTTTAGAGCATCCAATGTGGAGGCGGTATAGTAGTTTCCGAGATTGTCCAGCGACCCTTTTTGGGCAATGATCTGATCTCGATAGGTTAAAAAATCGGACGCATTGATGGTTGGGGCATCCACGATGATGGTTCCATCGGTCGCCTCCGGGGCGATTTGGGAAATGTCTCCGGCCATCATTGAAAAGATGCTGACTTTTTGAACCTCCCATCCTTGAATTTCAGCCAACTGCTTCACGAGAGCTTCGGTAGTGGTCCCGATATTGGGATTCAAAAAAACCGCTTCGGCTCCGGAAGCTTTTACTTTCTGGAGTACATTTCGGAATTCGGTGCTCCCCTTTTCAAACATTTCGTTGGCCACAATGGTGGTGTCACTGTCGTTTTTCAATTCCGCTTCCACTACATCCTTGATGGCTTGATTGTAGTCATTTTGCTCGCTCAAAAGAGCAATGGTTTTGTATTTCCCCAATTCTGCCGCGACTCCTTCGGCCACTCCGCTATCACTGTAGGAGAATGAGAAGAAATAGGGGCTTTTTCCTTCCAACTCCGGGCTGGACGAGGTGGGTGAAAGCGCCAGTACTTTTTTGGATTCTAAGAGTGGAACCATGGCGAGGGATTCAGATGAACAGGCTCCTCCAAGAATGAATTTCACTCCGTCCACATCGGTGAGTTTTTGAAAGGCGGCATTAGATTCCGCGCCGTTGCATTTTCCATCCTCGTAGACCAGTTCAAACTGGTACCCGTTGGATTTGGCTTTGGCATTGATCGTGTCGAGCTCAAAATCCAGAATACGTTGAATTTCTTCTCCAAAGGCCGCTGCGTCCCCACTAAAAGGAGCGACCACGCCAATTTTGACGGTGGTGAGCGTTTTAGATCCCGACGACGAGCTGCTTCCAGCGGCATCCTTCGAGGAAGGGGTGCAACCTGCCAGCAGGGTGATTGCCAGGAAAACTGCGGAGAAAGAGATGAGGCTTTTTTTCATGATGAAATATTATTAATAATAGAAGGTTTTATATATCGCTTATTTTCGACAGTCAATTTGTCAACTTCCTCTATTTCTTGATTTTAAGGTTCAATTCGAGCTATAATTAGTGTGTCGAAATTCGTCGACATAAAACTTTTACTTTCATTTTTATGTTTTCTCACGAACTGCAACAGCTTGGGTTTTCCGACAAAGAAGCGGCGGCCTACACGCTGTTATTGCAATTGGGCCCTTCGGCGGCTTCCACGCTGGCTCGACGCACAAACATCAAGCGCACCTCTATGTACGACGTGCTCAATACCCTGCTCGAAAAAAACCTCATCAACACATTCAAGCAGGGCGATCATTCCTATTTTTTCGTGGATGATGTGAACAAGATTTACTATCAAGAAAAAGAAAAATTACAGACCGCTAAAAATTTTTTACGGAAGATCAAAACTCAACAGAATTTGAATCCGGGAATTCAGGTGCATTATTATAAAGGGTGGGAAGGGTTCCGTGAGCTGTATGAAGATATCCTCCGGTTCAAACCGGCGGAGCTTTTGGGTTGGATGAATTTGGATCTTTTCTATAAGGGAATTCCGGCCGATCGCGAAGCGGAATGGACGAAAGAGCGGATTCAAAAAAAAATCTATGTTCGACTTTTACTCCAAGATAGTCCACTGACTCGAGTTTTCAAATCGGAGGATTCCGTTTCCAATCGTGAAACTCGACTGATTCCTTTCGAATTTTCGTTCCAACCCAGCTGTATGTTGTACGATGGCTACATCACTTTTTTTGATCCCGGGCCCGAAATCACCGGAATTCGCATCCATAACCCCGCCCTTTTTGAGATGCAAAAACAAATTTTCGAAATGAATTGGAAGGGATTTGGGGCGCTTTAATTTTCTTTCTTGTCATAATAATCCCTATAAAATTGAGGATTATAAATCCAGTAAGCTTTCATGAAATGATTGGCTGCCTCTCGGGCCACCGTGGAGGAAAAATTTTTTCCTCCGTTCTTTCGTGCCAGTAGATATTTTTTCCTATTTTTTGAATCCTCGTACACGCGTAGTTCATACTCAAATTCTCCATAGAAATCTTTATAGAAAGATCCCCTTTCTGTGAGTTTTTTTAACTTATATTTATTTTCTTCATTTTCCTCGATCTCAAAATCATTTTGGAAATAATATATGTCATTTCGATCAACCAACTCGCTAAAAAGAGAAAAATCATTTATGAATTCAAGAATATCCGTACGGACCATGATCTTATGAAACTCCTCTGCCGCTTTTTTAGCTTTTTCTGTCGATAAAACATCTTCTCCACAATCCCCACCTCCGTAGTCGTAACCTCCGCATGCCACTAATTTGCCTCTATAACTATAAATCTGGTATCCTTGTTTGAATAGTGAGGGTGCCAGTAACTTGCCTACGGGAACGAGTAAATCCCCTACGCTCTCTCGATTTATCGTCACGTCTTCGTGCGGAGACAGTGCTTCCTCTAAAAGCTCTTTATGAGGTAAAAGATGTGCATAGGGGCGTCCTGTTTCCACCCCTAAAGATTGGAAAAAATATTCATGATTTCTCATAAATAAATCCACAAACTCACCCATCTTTTGAGGACTGCTCAACCAATTGCCGTATATGGTGATTAACTCCGCTTTATTTTTCACCAAGTATTCTCGGAATAATTTTTCTACCTCTCTTGGTAAAGGTGTTTTAATGTTATAACGGATCATAAACTCCGCTTTCATTTGTTCCTCCAATCTACCGATTTGTCTCATGCTTTCATCGACACTATGAACCACTGTAGGGCCGTACTCAGTCAATCTAATTTCTCCCAATGCCTCTCGAAAGCGTTCATGTTCTTTGCGTTGAGTCTCTTCCTGAGCCTGAGCCTCCAACCGACGCCCCCTTTCCTGACCGAATCCCACCAGTCCTGTTGTCGCCAATACCGTGCAAGCTCCATAAAACGCCATTCGGAGTCGGGCCCGATTACGATCCACCTGACGACGATAAATATTTTTTTCGCTCACAAGATGCATTTGTCCAAAGGTTTTCTTTTCTCCTTGCAGTGCAATCGATTGAATTGACTTGATGGCTTGGGAGTCTTGAAATTTTCCATACAGAATTTTACGCAGGATTTTATCGTATTTTTCCTGTCGATCGACTCCCCCATGCAAAAATCGTCCATTTAAAACTTCCTTCAGTCGGATGGCAATTTCAATGAGTCCATAATAATTCGTGAGTGACGCATCCTCATCCGATTCGGTCTCGAAAAGCTGAAGCCGTTCAGGGACGGTGCGTTTCAAGGCCTGACGAAAGTTTGAACTTTCTTCTTGAGCCTGGTAAAGGGCTCGAGCCAGTTCAAGTGACGACATCGAAGGACTGTAAGCAATAGGATCTTCAGAATACATTGCTTCGCTCATCTCCATCTGATTCGTCCTTACATCGCCCATGTCTTCCAATCGCTTAAAGAGCTCCTCATGCAGGGGGTCTTTTTCGAGCGCCACTACCTCCAGGTGTTCTTTTCCTTTTTTAAAATGCTTTTGGGCCAATTTATAAATCCACTTGATTTCAGCCTCGACTGGAAGCGCTTGGGTGACATCCTCTGTTCCATTGAACAACTCACTAAGGATCCTACAGACCACCACCCGTACTTTTTGACCTTTTTGAACGTGCGCAAAGGCGTAATCCAATGCCCCCAAAATCATTTCTTCATTGTAAATCCTTTCCGGAACTTTGCCCCAGCCTAAAAACCGTCGCATTTTTTCTCCCGGGGTCAGTGGCAAATATTTCCCAATATAAATGGCGTGATTTTCGCTGGTGAGTGAAAGGTTTTCTAGTGCTAGATTTACTTTTCCTTGCTCCCAAAGCTTGGCACTTACATAAATGGAAGGATCATTTTTCTCCACAGGTTGAAGTGCCTTACCAATGATTTCTGGCACTGAGACTGAAATCGCATGTTCTTTTCGTTCACCCATGAGAATGGTTCACTCCTTACTAGGTTTTATATTTTATAATAAATTCATAAAAAGTCAAACTATTTCTCTCTGTACTAGCCCTCTTCCCGCGGCATTTACAGTACACTGAATTTTGTATGACCTCTCAACTCCTCATTCCGCTGCAGCAGATTCGTCGGAAAAACCTCTCTCTTGTGGGAGGAAAATCCGCTCAGTTGGGTGAAATGCTCCATGCAGGATTTCTCGTTCCCGACGGCTTTTGCCTCACTACGGAAGCCTATCTTGCTTTTCTGAGGCACAATCGACTTGAGAAAAAAATCGCTGAACGATTGAAAAAAATTACACTAGAAAATGTGGAGGCCCTATCAACCGAGCTCAGGGAAATCATCACTGCAGGGCAATACCCTTCAACACTTAGTAATGAAATTACAAAGGCGTGGCAAAAATTAGGGACAGATCATGCTTATGCGGTACGTTCCAGCGCGCTCCAGGAAGATTCCGTGGAAACCTCCTTTGCGGGCCAACACGACAGCACACTCAACGTGATCGGCGAACCGGAAATCGTGGAAAAAATTCGCTCGTGCTGGACCTCACTCTTCAATGAGCGGGCACTAACTTATCGCCTGCAGCATGGGCTCGGCTTCGATTCCATGCAAATCGGGGTGTTGGTGCAACGTCTCCTTCCCTCCGAAGTCTCGGGGATTCTCTTCACCGCCGATCCGGTCACTCACCATCGAAAAGTGATTGCGATTGAATCCAGTTTTGGGCTGGGAGAAGCGCTCGTCTCAGGCCTGGTCACCGCCGATGCTTTTAAGGTAGAAAAGGCTCGATGGACTCTATTTCACAAAATGATCTCAACAAAAAAATGCGGCATTTTCCCTACCCCTCAAGGAACGACTCAAAAAAAAACGCTCCCCCTTTCCCAGCAAGCCCACCCCTCCCTTTCTGATGAACAGGTGATTCGGCTCGCGCAGCTTGGCCAACAACTGGAAGACTATTATAAACAGCCTCAGGATGTGGAATGGGCCTTGGTTCAAAACCAGTTTTATATCACTCAAACCCGTCCCATCACCACGCTTTATCCGATTCCCCCCGAGCTCCTCAATGCTCCTTCGCTACGAATGTTAGTGTGTTTCAACTACCTTCAGTCCATGAGTGATCCGATCCGCCCCTTGGGACAATCGGTGCTTTCGTTTGTTTCCGGACAACTCTTTTCCCTGAAGAACCCTTATCATAATCCCTATCTTTTTTCGGCCGGGGGACGGCTGTTCATCGATTTCTCAAATGTGCTTTCCACACGTCTCGGTCGTTTTTTTGTTCCCAAAATCCTGAGTGGGGCCATTGATCCGGAGCTTGGCCCTCTCTTGTACAACGCAACAAAAAAAGCGGAATTCAAATCCACTATCCCCTTCTTCCGTGCGTGGAAATTGCTGATCCGTTTTTCTTTCAAGGTACTTTTCCCGGTACTGATTAAAGAATTTTTGAATATTTTTGTGCGGCAGCCTTCCATGGTAAAGAACCAAACTCTCTCGACGGCGAAGCGCAAAATCGAAACGCTTCATCAAGCGTTTCAGGCCCTCCATTCC
This sequence comes from uncultured Candidatus Peribacteria bacterium, assembly GCA_964436935.1. Classification (GTDB taxonomy): domain Bacteria; phylum Patescibacteriota; class Gracilibacteria; order UBA1369; family UBA12473; genus CAYTES01. The sequence continues at coordinate 27,097 of CAYTES010000014.1, forward strand.
GAAAAAAATTCTTCTAAAAAACTCCGCAGAGGCGAGCAGATTTTGGTGAAAAGTGTTTCATTGGTTTTTTATGTTATGCCGGTTTTAGGAGCCGGCTTTTTATCCTATTCCATCCTTAATTCTCTTCTTAAAAAATCTAAGCGTAAGAATGCCCTCCACGATATCGTGAGAGGACTGGAGGGAAACATCACCACCGAGATGGACTTGGCCGTGGGTGATTTGGCCGATGTATTACTGCTGCATCCGGCTCTAAAAACACTACTACAGGATTCACCGGAGGTATCTTTGCAAGCCATTCGAGAAGTGGAAGGGGGAAACCTTTTTCTCCATTCCCTGAAAGTCTTTTTGAAACAGTACGGCCATCGTGGTCCGGGTGAAATTGACATCACGCGCGATCGAATGAAAGACAATGCCACATTGATTTTAAAAATCATTGGCGGAAACTTAACGGATAAAAGACCGGGAGATCATCGTCGTCACCAGGAACAGTTACGACAAAAAGCGGAACATCTCCAAGTGAAACTCATTTCCGATTTCAATCATGGCTTTGCCGCGCCGTTAAAGCGATGGTTCGTTCAAAGGTTGATCGTTGCTTCTCGGACTTATCTTTCCATTCGCGAACATCCTAAATCCTTCATCATTTCTCTTTTTGATGACTTTCGAACGATGCTACTGGAAATTGCCGAGCAGTGGGTGCAACTCAAGCGGCTGGATGAGATTGAAGATATCTATTATCTCCGATTGGACGAGATTCATCAGATGCTTTCTTCCCCTAGAAAATCCTTTAGAAAACTAATCCTTACTCGCCGCAACGAGTGGATCACCTATGGCAAACTTTCTTGCCCCATGCTAATGACCAGTGACGGCGAACTCTTGCGTCCCGAGCGGGATGCCGATTCTTTCCCCAAGGACGCAATTCCGGGGACCAAAACTTCTGCGGGTATTGTTGAAGGAATTGCCCATGTGATTTTGGATCCCCACACGGAAACACTTCAAAAGGG